>JADFGT010000061.1 GCA_022567555.1 Armatimonadota bacterium
CGGTGTCGGCAAAACCGAGATGGCCCGCGCGCTCGCTGAGTACCTCTTCGAGTCCGAGAACAACCTGATCCGGATTGATATGTCCGAATACATGGAGCGCTTTTCGGTCAGCCGGCTGATAGGCGCCCCCCCCGGCTACATCGGCCACGATGAGGGCGGCCAGCTCACCGAAGCCGTGCGCCGCAACCCGTACTGCGTCGTGCTGCTCGATGAAATCGAGAAGGCGCACGAAGAGGTCTTCAACATTATGCTGCAAGTCCTTGAAGACGGCCGACTGACCGACTCTCAGGGCCGTGTCGTGGACTTCCGTAATACCGTGATCATCATGACCTCGAACGTCGGTGTGCGGCCGATAGAGGATGAGCGCGGCATAGGCTTCCGGCCGGTGGAACTTGACCCGGACGATCCGAAAGCGTATGAAGCGATGAAAAGGAAGATGCTTTCGGAGATGAAGAAAACGTTCAGGCCGGAGTTCCTGAACCGCGTTGACGAGGTCATCGTGTTCCACCACCTTACGCGGGAAGAGATCCTTGAGATCGTGGACATTCAACTGAAGCGTTTGAACGAGCAGGCCGCCCACAACAAGATGAAGATAGAACTCAGTCCCGCAGCGCGCGCTATGCTGGGACGCGAGGGATATGCTCCGGATATGGGCGCGCGCCCGCTGCGCCGCGCTGTGCAGAAGTTTATCGAGGACCCGCTCAGCGAGGAGATTCTTCTCGGCCGGTTCGGCGAGGGAGACACCGTGTTGGTGGACCTGGATGATGCCGGACAGGTCATCTTCCTCAAGACCGCGGGCCCCTCCGCCAAAGCCCGCGAAGAAGAGCCGATCGTTCAGAACTAAGGGTTGCGCAAGCCTCCAGGCTTCGGGTGTTTTTCTGTCGTCACGGTCCCCCCCCTCTTCCAAATCGAGGGGCGATTTGGAGGAGGGGGCCAGGGGGTGGAGGCGAACAGAGTAAAACTTACACGATCCTCCCATGAAACCGATGTTTGAGACGCCCAGGCTCGTCATACGCGAAATGTCGCTCGACGACCTCGATTTCGTCGCGGAAATGCTCGCGGACGCGGAGGTCATGCGCTTCTGGCCGAAGACCTTCTCACGCGACGATTCGGAAACCTGGGTCCTGCGCCAGATGGATCGCTACGCCGAACACGGGCACGGCTACTGGCTCGTTCTGAGCAAAGCGTCTGACCGGCCAGTCGGACAGGTGGGCCTCATGACGCCCGAAGTTGACGGTGTGGAAGAGCCCGCGCTGGGATACATCATCCACCGCCCATTCTGGCGAAACGGTTTCGCAACCGAAGCCGCGCGCGGAACCCTAAACTACGCTTTTGATGCTTTACGGAAACCGCGCGTGATAACGCTAATCCGACCTGAGAACGTGCCGTCGCTTGGTGTCGCCCGGAAGATCGGAATGAAGCGGGAAGGTGTCACCGTCCACGCGGGCTTCGAGCATTGGGTCTTCTCTCTGTCGCGAGAGGAGTGGGTCGCCGAGCCGCGACTCCCTATGTAGGGGCGATCCGTCGACATACCACTACTCCGCCCGCACCGAATGTAGCGGCGACTCGTCGATGTACGCATTCCTCCGCCCGCCTCCGCACAGAGTCGCCCAGCCCCGCCCACAACACGCGCTAACTTGCCGCCGCCGCGCGGGTAGGATAGAACCGTTCAGAAAAGGAGAAACCATGCCGGTCAACTTGACTTATCACGGACACGCCACATTTAGCATCGAAAGCGACCCCCACAAGATTCTGATTGACCCGTTTTTCACCGACAACCCGCTGGCCGATATCTCGGCCGACAAGGTGGAGGCCGACTTCATCCTCGTGTCGCACGCGCACGGCGACCACCTGGGCGACACGATCGCCATTGCCAAGCGAACCAACGCAACGGTCATCAGCAACTTCGAGATATACAACTACTGCGTGCGGCAGGGCGTGAACGCGCATCCGATGCACATCGGCGGGGGCTTCGATTTTCCGTTCGGACGCGTGAAACTAACCATCGCGCACCACGGCTCTTCGTTTCCGGACGGAAGTTACGGCGGCAGCCCGTGCGGTTTCATAATACAGACCGGAGGAAAAACCATCTATGACGCCGCCGACACCGCGCTGTTCTATGACATGAAACTGATAGGCGATCACTTCGCGCTGGACGCCGCGCTTCTTCCCATCGGTGACAACTTCACCATGGGACCCGAGGACGCGCTGCACGCGGTCGAGTTTCTGCACCCGAAACTTGTAATCCCGATGCACTACAACACCTTCGACCCGATAAAACAGGACGCAGACGCGTTCGCAACGCGCTGCAAGGACGAAAAAGGCGTACCGTGCATCGTTCTGAAACCGGGCGAAACGCGCGAACTTTGAAATACACAGGCCTTAACTCCCTTAACACGCGGCGTGTTGAGGGAGTTAAGTCGGCGGTTCAAGCTCAGCCAACAACTGCGCTGCCCGCTCCCTAACCTCCTCCGGCAAGGATTCATCCATATTCATCAGCAGATAGCGAGTGCCTAAAGGACGGTACACCTCGAAAACCCCAAGCTCGGCGGCAACCAACTCTACATCGTCAGCCGTCAGCAATAGCCCGGCCTGGTCGAGCCCGCCCTTCTCCTCGAAAGCAGCGCGTCCGCTTTCGGGCACGGCGCGCATAATAAAGTCGAGTCCGGAGACCGCAACTTCATTGTTACCGCTGCTGCACAAACGGTTTGCGACGGTCACCCCATGATCCAGATACCACTCCTCCGCATCGGAAGCGAAAAGATGAGCGAATGCCCCCGGGTTGCGCTTTATCCAACTTGCGAGGCCGCTTGGATTCATCTCGCTCATCGTATCAATAAACCAGGCGGTCGCCTCTTTCGGCGCGCTCTGGCCGATCAGCAGCGCAGGGTCCATGCACTGCCGGTATCGCACGTCCTCCATGTCCCCCATGGCGACTCGGTGTAGATCGTACAAGCCTTGCAGGTACCGTCCTTCCGTGATGGGAGGGAACAGCCTCTTGTTAATCTCATCCCGTGTTGCTGCGTCGGTGTAGATCCATAGCCTCGCCTGATCCCAGGGACCTCGGAATCTCTGGGCAGCCGCGTAGTATGCAAGTTGTGTGAGGCGAGAGTCGGTTGATATCGTCGGCGTGTACTCAATGCCTGGCCGCGGTTCCTTCTTGTCCATGTTCAGGCACGCGACGCGGCCTTTGAACGGCTCCGTCTCGTTTTCGATGGGCATCGCAGGACCGCTCACCGGCACGGACACAGAAATCGAACTCATGCCTGACAAAACAAACTCAACCCGTGTAATTGACTGCATGTCCTGATAGCCGGAATCGGCCGATTCCAGTTGCGTGCCGGGGAGAACAGCAAAGATTACGGAGTCCCACGTCGGGTTCATCGCGCTTATCGTGAAAGTGTTCAAGTCCTGACATTCGAACTTAACGTTGTAAACCTCGTAATCGTCGCCTGTAGCAAATGCGTATTCTCCCATACCCTTGGGGTCAATGAAAACGCCGCCGGGGTTCGTTGTGTTGTTCCCGGGATCCTCCTCCACCGTTCCGCGAAGTTCAATCATGCTCCCGCTGGGCGCCATCCCGTATCTTTGAGCGATAGCGCACTTGCATTGCACGATCTCATTTCCTGGAAAATACTTGTGCTCCGGAATTTCAAGGGTACTCATGAGGCTGTCTCCAGAAATGCTTGTACCATCGCGGAATGTAACGGTCCACTTAACCCTGACCTCCCATATTCGATACTTAAACACGCGGCTACTGGAAGAACAAGGTTTCTCGTTCCAATGACCGCTCTTATAGTTATAAGTCATCTTTTTCCGCAAGTCGCCTTTTCTAAAGCTATCCGCGGCGTTTTTCATTGCATCATCTCCCCAATGACCGATCATGCGAAGACGGAGACGGTCAGCTTTGATGTCGCCGCTCTTCGTGTATATCTTTTTGACAAGGTCTTCAGAAAATTCGTTGCGCCTTCCCCAGACAATCGGTTTCAGAGTTATCGTGTGCAGCGTCGTGCACGCCTTGTCGCACGTCAAGTCGCACTGTTGATGGGCCAAGTGTTTCTTTCCCTGACATGCAAGCACGCATGCCAAGCTATCCAGACCAACGGACCCCACGTCAACATATCTCCACGTGTAGGTGATGCTCATGCCTCTGCCCCCGTACCTGGTTCTGGTCTTGCCGGCCGGCATCTGAGGATGGGAGGGCGGAGGGGGAGGTTTGATCTTCGGTTTCTGATCAGACAAACCGGCGCCTGCGGGAGCAACTGCGAGAAAGCAGGACAGAAGTGCGAGGCTCATGATTCACCTATTATAGCGTCTTACTCTATCGGATTCTCACTCGGACGGTGCGTGCCCCTGAGATTGGAGGCCCGGTTTGGGCGACTCTCGGCGCACACATTGAAGCCAACCTCTTCCGGTCGAGTCGCCCCTACACAGATTGCGACTACTGATTGACGCAGCCCCGCGGCGTGTTGAGGAATTAAAAGTCCTTCTGGCTCTCGCCTTCTCATTCCCCAACCGGCCTCTCCGCTCCACCGGTGACGCTAATGCCCGGCGCATGACCTCCCCACCCCGCCTTCCGAAACTCCGCCGTCACCACTGATGCGATTCCACCACGCACATTGAACTCCCCCTCCACCCGCGCCCAGCGCGGATCGAGAACGGCAACAACGTCATCCAGAATCTTGTTCACCACGGCCTCATAAAAAATCCCCTCGTTCCGAAAACCGAAATAGTAAAGTTTCAGCGACTTCAGTTCAACGCACAGCTCGTCCGGGATGTAACTCAGTGTTATCGTCCCGAAGTCCGGATTGCCCGTCTTCGGGCAGACGCTCGTGAACTCCGGCGCCACGTGCCTTATCACGTAGTCGCGCTCCGGGTTCGGGTTCGGGAAGGTCTCCAGTTTGCCTCGGTCCACGCAGGGGAATGTACCCTCAGGGGCAGTTTTCGGTATTCAGTTTTCGGTTTTCGGTCCTCGGTTCCCAGTTTCGAGTTTCGGCATTCAGGCTCGGGCGCTCGGGCGTTGGGACGTTAGGGCGTGAGGGCGTTGAGGCGTTCGGACATAGGCAGGCGGGCAATGCGAGTAGACTTCCCTACTCATGGAGTGGCTGTGGAACCTGGACCAGCGCGTCCTCGAGATGATCAACCGGGGGTGGCATTCGTCCGCGGACGACGCGCTCTTCGCGGCGCTCACTGTACTGGGCCTCGGGTGGCTGCAGGTTCTCCTGTTCCTTCCGCTGCTGTTCATGAAGCGGTTTCGCGTGTGCGGCGTGGTCTGCCTGGCGGCGTGGTCGGTGTCCGGGATCCTCACGCACATCTTCAAAGAGATGAGCCTTAGGCTGCGCCCGGGGAACCTCCCGGACACGATCCTCGCCCCGGACGAACGAATCTTCATGTCCGGTTTCCCGAGCGGCCACACGACCACAGCGTTCGCAGTGGCCGTGGCGCTCGCGCTCTGCTGGCCGGGCAAGCGGCGGCGCCTCGTCGGCTTCATCGCGATACTGCTGGCAATCGGCGTTGCGCTCTCGCGGGTATACCGTGGCGTGCACTGGCCCACCGACGTTTTGGGGGGCGCGGCCCTCGGCTTCGCTTGCGCCGCCATCGCGCACCTTCTCCTCTCAGCAAGACCCAAAGGAGAATCGGCTTAGTGCAGGCCGCCCTAATCTGCGCGCTTCTCATCCAGGGGCCGGACCTCCCGTTCGAGCCGGTAAACCTGTGGCAGGACGGCAAAGCCCTTCCTGTCAATACTGAAAGGATTTCGCCCGGCCGGTACCGCCTATCCGCCGGCGAGACGACCCTCGACCTGTACGTGCGCGAAATCCCTGGGGGGCGGACGGTCATCGTCCGTCCGCCCCAAAACGTCTCACTCTCTTTTCGCCTCAAGGGCAAGGCGCACGCCGTGAGGCTCGGAGCGCCGCCCGGCCGCCGCGTGATGCAATTCGCGGTCGGCGAACCGGTGAGTTATCTGAACGACGGTCTCTACTTCCCCGAAGAGCGGCGCGCCGTGCGGTTTGCGGGTCCTCCGCTTCTCGTTTACGGCGGAGACTCGGGCGCCGTCAAGGTCGAGTTCACCAGACTCAGCGACAGTCTAACCGTCACCCGCCTCGACGACCCGTTCGAGGTTTCGCTCCCTCCCGTCCCCCTCCCTCCGAAGGCTGCCGACGTCTGGAGTGACTTCTTGAGCACCCTTTCTTGGACCGCCGGCGGCGGCCTTCTCGATCCGAAGATTCCGTTCCCGGGCCGGGCCGCCTATAGTCCTCGCGCAACAGCGGATGAGGCCCGGGCATGGGCGACATTGTTCGCCCTCGTCGGACGATTTCCCACGGATCCCAACGGCACCGCGCCGCCGCGCGAGAACGCGCTGATTCTCATGCGCGCCCCACACACCGTCGAAGTCCGGCCCCTCGACCTGTTCCGGTCTGAGGACCTGCCGGAGATCGTAGTCACGCATATAAGAACGGGTTCGTACAATTACGCCGCGGTCGGCATCTTCAACGTTACCGAACGCCACAGAACAATCACTGCCGCGTTCGGTGAGCTCGGCCTGACGCCGGAGATGGCTTATTCGGTATTCGATTTCTGGAACGGACGGTACTTCGGCGTGTTCGCCGGAACGATTGCCGTCACGCTGCCTCCGCAAAGCGCCCGCTTGTTCTTTGTCCGCCGAGCGCCAAAGCGGCCTCACCTGATAGGCACGTCTTCCAACGCTCTGGGCCTGTTGCCGGTGCAGGCCGCAGCCGCATGGGACCGCGCATCCGGCACGCTGAGCGGCGGCGCCGTTCTAAAGCAGCGCGCACCTATGAGCCTTTATTTTGCAGACACCGCTCCAGGGCTGCAGTACGTGAAACCCACGGCGCGCGCCGACCGGGGCGCGGCGACGCTTCAAAAGAACCGAGGCTTCTGGCGTCTGGAGTTGCAGAGTGACGAGGGGGGGGCGGTGAACTGGTCGATCACGTTCGAGGGCCGAGTCTCACTGGAGCCGCCGCAAGAGCCGGATATATCCATAGGCGCCGGCGCTCCGTGGCTCGTGGCCCTAAGCCGCAAGCCTGAGTCGGACCGGGAACATGCCGGTTACTACGTCTTTCGAAACAACGTCTTGGTAGGCTTCTTCGCCGATCT
Source organism: Armatimonadota bacterium (assembly GCA_022567555.1). Taxonomy (GTDB): domain Bacteria; phylum Armatimonadota; class Fimbriimonadia; order Fimbriimonadales; family ATM1; genus JADFGT01. Next base: position 7,117 of record JADFGT010000061.1, read on the forward strand.
TGACCTGCTGGACGGAGAGGTGACGCCGAACGCAGGGTACGCCTACTCGGTCGTCGCCGTGGATTACGCAGAAAGCCTCTCACTCCCCACTGACATGCCGGTGCGCACACCGTGGCCGGACGATGGAACGCTTCTCAACCTTCCGGTGCTGTCCTGGGAGCCGAGCGGCCGGCCTCCGCGCCGCAACCTTTCATCCGCCGGCGGGCCGCTCATCCTGGACGGCAAGAGGGCCCCCGGATACGGAGTCGCCCCCCCCAGCCGTCTTGGATTCCGGCTCTACCGGGCGTTCCGGCTCTTTCAGGGCAGCGCCGGGCTGGAGGATGGCTCTCCGGAGGGCGCCTCGGCGCTGTTCCGCGTGCTGGGCGACGGCAAGACCCTTTGGGAAAGCGGTCCCGTCAGGCGAGGGACCCCGGCAGAGTTCGAACTGGACGTCAGCGGCGTATACCGCCTGACGTTGGAGGTCCGGACAGGCGGGGAGGCCGAAGCCGCGCCTCTCGCGGCGTGGTTCAATCCTCAGCTGAAGGCGAAGCCGCGTCCGTAAGCAGCGCCTGCATCAGGTCCACGCGAAGAACGATGCCGGCGAGCCGCCCTTCGTGAGTCACCGGGAGTATGGTCAGCCCCTTGCTCAGCATGAGGTGAAGCGCCTCGGAGACCCCCACGTCCATATCGGAAACGACAGGTTCGCGCGAGGCGAAGTCGAGCGCCTTCAGCCCGCCGAGGCGGTCCACGCCGGCGTTAGCCGACGCCGCACGTGCGAGGTCGCCCTCCGTAATGACCGCCAGCGGTTTCCGCCCGTCACCGGCGATGACCAACGCCGGAAACTGATAAATGTCCATCTTGTCCACCGCGTCCCGATACGACGATTCCGGGGAGAGCGTGGGGATGTGAACATGCATCACCTCGCTGAGGGTCATCGCATGCGACTATACCGGGCGAAAAGGAGGTTCGGCGCTGCGCCGGCGTCAACCGCACGTCAGGAGCGGAAGCCCTCGGACCACTCGCGCCCGTCCGTCTCCCATGCCTCCCGAACCAGGTGGAGCGCGAATAGATAAGTCTCGAAGCCGTTGCTAAGCCGCTTGAACAGCGGCGCCTCCTGCGCGTAATCTCCGTGAACGAAGGTGCTCACCAGATGGTAACTCGCCTTTCCAAGCCTTACCGGGTTCACCAGGCCGGCCGCTTCGCCCCTTCGTCTCATCCTTTCGGTCTGTTCCGGGAAGATGCCGCTCCAAAACATCACGTAGTCCCCGATGTGCTTATGGACCACGCGCGCCCGGTCAAAACTGTCGGCGCCAAGACGAACGTCCCCCGCGACGACCATCTTCGTCAGGTCTTCAATCGCCTCGTCGCCGACCACTAGGGCCGACGCGTCCGCATGCATGAACTCGGTGATCAGGCCCGAAAGGTATTCCTCCACGTCCCGGTCGTTCAGGCCCGTCGTCACGGCCAAACTGTCGTGGACGAGGCTCCGGAAGAACTCCCGAAGCGCGTGATTCTCGCTAATCCTATGGTGCGGCATGACCGTATGTCCCAAGCGGCCGCGGACACCGGGATAATCCGGTCCGCCCTGCTTTTCTGTCTTATTCCACATGGCGCGATGGGCGCCCGGCTCCGGTCGGGCGGCCTCCGTTCGGCGTACTCATCGAAAGCCGGTTCACCGTGCCTCCCGCAGCCTGATGCGGCGGGTTTGTCTTCTGACGTCCGGCCGGCCCCGTCGGTTCCCATCGAAGCAGGGCCTACCGGCCGGCCTCGCGGGAGACGCAACCCTCCGTTTGTTCGGCGGGCGGGACGCCCACAACCCTTGTCAGGGCGGCACGGCGCAGCCTCCCGGCTCGACCTGACCTTAGGAAACGTTTAGAATTTGAGCTTGAAGAGTAATTTTAGGATCTGTTCAACGGACTTCTCGTAAGCATCGATTTCATTATCTGTTACGTCAACTGTTGCCCTCTCGTGTACCAGCTTACACCGAAGACCATAGTAATAATTTGCAAAATCAAGGTGCTTCTTGGGAATCGTTATTTTCCGAGTAACATGGATAATAACATCACTTCTATTCTTGAAGAGTGTCAGTAGTTTCGCGTCCGAATAGTCCTTCTTGCTGAACAAATGAGTATTGTGGACGATAAACTCTTTCAAGGCGATTTCCAATGTACTGTCTAGGAGAATGAGAGCTAGTCGGTTGCGGGTTCGAAGTCGCTGTCTACGAAGTAGTTGAACCGCAGAAAGGGACTCGACAATTCCCAGAAGCCAAGGACTCCTTTCGAGCTTTGACGCATTTTTCTCTGTGATTAATTCAAGCTTCTTCTTGTGCACTCTCGGGAGAGGGGGCAACGCCAATGATTTGCCGTCGGAGAGATCTACGTTTGGCACTATAACCGGCTCACCTTGAGTATATTGAAACACTTGCCCGGGCCAATCTCTCTTGAGCCTCCTAGACAATTTCGTGTAGTGGCTGACAAGACTAATAATTGTATCTCTTATTCGAAGAAACATTGGGTCACCAAAGTTGATTTGCGATTTGTTGCTGTTCCAAGGCATGAGACGGGCGGGTCCGGATAGAGATACAATCGCGCGACAAAGTGATGCGTCGGGATGGGGGACTCCGGCTTCTGCGGAGACAGAGTATCCGACCTCTCTCGTTTTGATATGCTTTGCAATCAAGCGATCATTGCAGAAAAAGCTGACGCCATAGTTGTCTCCAACGGGATCTCGGTCATTGATTAGCCCACACTTGATTGAGACCTGAACCACACCGGTATTTGGAATAGAAATAGTCGCCGTTGCGACCCGAGGCGGATATTGAGGTGGGTAAGCCCAATTCTCGAATGAAACAGCTTCCAATTGTTCGCCGTTTACGCAGATCCTAACTTTATCATCCTGCGTAAAGCGCTGGTAAATCTCACCCAGAGTTTCCTTAAGAGCAGTGATATCATCGTCAGTGATCTTTGTTCGAAGTTGTGACATGAGAATTGACGTTGTGGCTGCAGGAATGGTGGGTATCGCGTCGTATGGAATTCTCCAGTCTTCCCTCTCCAGCCAGTCATCGTCGATGGTGATTTCATAGGATTTATCTCCCTTCTTGTGTGTCTTAATGACCGAGTGACTAGCCAGGGCAACAACGGCACGCTTGCTTCCGACACCGAATACGCCAATTAACTCATCGAGAGGATCGTTGTTGGTCGCGCCAGGGGCCACGAGGTTTTCCAAGTCTCCTTCACCGACACCACCCGCGTTGTCAGAGATAGTGATTACTTGCCGGTCGGAATCTAACTCGAGGACAACCTTGAGAGGTGAGGAGCTACCTAGAACCGCACGATTGTCGATTGCATTGTCGATGAGTTCGCAGAGTCCGGTCACCAAATCATAGTCACTGATTATTGACAAGAATAACCGCTTTTTTGGCGTTCCGTCAAGCTCGCCGAGATGAGTTTTTGTTCTGATTTGGCTCATGGTCAGCCTAGTACAGCTTACTTTTACCATATCTTCCCTCAACACTAGGAGATTTGAGAGAGAGTGGAGGCCGCGGCAGGACCAACTCGAGCGGTGACCTCAACTCCACTGTCTCTTCCCAGTATCATTCCAGGCTGAATGGCGAAGCGGTACTACGTCACCTACGTCAACGCGACTCCCCACGTGGGGCATGCACTGACGACGCTCGTCTGCGACGTCAGCAAGCCGAGACGGCCCCGCCCACCTTAATTCGGTTTGGGACTCACCACGACCCGAAAGCCGATCTTCCAGTCAGCATAGTCCATCGTGAGACCCCACGGATTTGACGTGCGGTGCTCGCTCGGCGAGTCCTGCCAAGAGCCGCCGCGTATGACACGCGCCCACCCCGATGCAATCTCCCAAGGCTTCTTTTCCGTGGTGTTGTACGGGTTCGGGTCCCACCAGTCCGCGCCCCATTCCCAAACGTTCCCGGCCATATCGAGGCATCCGTAAGGGCTAACCCCGGAAGGATAGGAACCGACCGGGGACGTTATCCCGAATCCGTCGTCCGCCTCATTCTCCGGTGCATCGGAGCGAGTTGGGTTGTTCTTGTCCGAAGAATTGGCTAACTTGGGATCCCATGAGTTTCCCCAAGGGTAGGTTCTGCCGTCCGTCCCGCGCGCCGCCTTCTCCCATTCCTTCTCGGTCGGCAATCGCATCCCGGCCCATTTGCAGAACGCCGTCGCGTCATCCCATGAAACTTCGACCACAGGTTGATGGTCTCCATTGAAACTGAGGCCGCCGATGTCCGGGTATTCAAAGTCCGATTTATCGGAGTCATGGTCCGGCCGGAACGCGCGGTACTGTTTGTTCGTCACCTCGGTCACGCCGACCCAGAACGCGTCCAGGCGAAGGGTTTTCTTCGGGTGCTCATCGGAGTCGCCTTCCCCTCTGGGGCTGCCCATGATGAACTCGCCGGCGGGCACCAGCACAAACTCGCACCCGGACTTGTCATGACGGATGCGCATCGGCAACTTCGACACCGGATCAAGGTCATCGCCGATCGCACTGAACCCGGAAGGCACTCGCTGGCTATCTTCGCCGATCGCGCTGAACCCGGAAGGCGTTCGCTCGCTCGTTGTCGTCCCCGCTCGACCTGAGCCGGGGCTGCCGTACGCCGCCGACAACGCCAGAATCCAAATGCACGCCAAGAATCGCCCTGCCCACTGATGTTTTCTCATTTGTGTCACCTCTTGAAGATCAGTCGCCGTCCCAAATGCCTCTCTCTTTCAGTTCATTCCTGAAGTCTTCCATCGCGGCCTCGAAGCGGTCGATCGCGTCGGCCGCTTTCTCGCCCATTTCACCGCCCTTGTCCAAATAATCCTGGATCTCTCTGAGTCCCTCGATGGCTTCATGAAGTTCAGGCGCGTATGTTTCAAGCGCCTCGTTCAATGCTTCGCCGGCTATGTTCTCGGCCGCCTTAATCTTGTCTTCGACATAACTCTTAATGTCGCTCTCGGCCTTCTTCTTTACGCTGTCAAAGGCCTTCTCCGCCGCCCGCGTCCAGGCGTCCTTACCGCCAAGCGCACCGGTCAGCACCATCGCGCCCTGCCAGAACCCCAGCAGCGCCGCGTAGGAATCATATTGATCGGCATTGTCTTCCAGAAACTTCTCGCAGTAATCCAGCGAATGCATCGCCAGAAACTTCAACCAATCTTCTCCCTGAAGCGCGGCGATGGACGGGTCGCAAAACGTCAGCGTGATCGCCTCTATAATCCCACCGGCAGATACGTACATGCCCGCAATCTGTGCGAAGAAGCCTTTGACCGCGCCGCCGCCGGCCTCAGCGACGATCCGGTCCCGCGCCTTCTTCATCAGCGTCTCTTGGAACTTGCTGATCTCGTCGGACATCGCGCCGCGCGTACCGTTCGGCAAAACGCCCACCATGCGCCCGGACGTGGGGTGCACCTGATACCAGGCGTACATCGCGTAGATCGGGGTGTCGCCCTCGAAAAACGCCACCGGCTGCTCGGGAATGATCACTTGCCACTCCGGATTGCTCGTGAGAAACGTGCTGATGTCCGCCTTGGCCGCCGGCCAAAGGTCCTCGCACTGGTCAAGCACGCCGAGGTTCCCGGCGTCCACCGATAGAACCCGGTTGTCCGATTCACGCTCAGCCCTGTTCTTCTGCAACTGTGAGAACACGATCGTAGCGGACAGTACGCGGCGTTTCCCGCCCCCCGCCTCGTATATCACTTTCCCTTCAAGCACGTCGTTCCAAACCGATCTGGCGGCCTGGAACCCGATGGAATACTTCCCTTCCGCCTCAACTTCATCCAGAAGAACGTCCACGCTGTAAACAGGGATCGTTTTGGGCGCCGCTTCCTCTTCATCACCGCCCATCATGCCGGCGATGTCACTGCCCGCACCGCCGAATAGTCCCCCCCCGCCTGATGATTCCGCCTTCTTGCGGACCTCTTCAGGAACCTCAATCCACTCTTCCGCCACGAGCACAAGGCGCGGCAGGGCGTAATTCGCCTTCACCTGGAACGCCTCTTCATACTCCTGCGTCTTCGCGTCCGACTGCGCAGCGTAATTCATCGCCAGCCGGTGCGTGCGCCAGAACGCGTCCGCCCACTCCGGCGCGGACGCCGCGTTTTCTGCCAAGGAGTCCGGCAGCGCGCCGGCGTCTATGAAATCGTCGAGCACCAGAAGATGGTAAACGTTCTCCGGAGCGGCCGTTTGGGTTCCGAGTGGCCGCGTATCGCTGAAAAGAACGCTCCGTTTCGTAAGGGTCTGATCGCCCACCTTGACAGTAACGACCAGGTCCAGCGCCGTCATCTCCCCGACGGGGACATCCGCTCGCTCGAACTCACCGTTCACGCTGACGCCGGGATACGCTTGGCCCCCTTCTTCTTGAAACGCGACCCACAGCCCTCGGCCGGAGATGCCGGCAATGTCCGCGTCGGGGAACTGCTTTGATCCACCCGTTCCGTCCTCTCCCTGCCATTCCAGAGCCACGGTGAGCGTTCCGCCCGCCGCCCCCTGCGCCTGCTGCACCTGCGACGTACCGGTGGTCGTCTCCTGGCCGGACTCCGGCCCACCGCATGAAATGAGCGCGCCCGAACTGAATAGGATGAGCAAGCCGCCCAACAATGGCGCCGCTCTTGAAGCGATTCTTGTGATCATGACGGTCTCGACCCTCCTCCGATGTAAACCCGCTTCCCCTGCATCCGGCGGGTTCGCTGCCGTCAGCCTACCACGAGGGCTCCGCGCGGGGTGACCGCAACGCGCGCTGGGCGCGCACCCCGGAAACCGCGGCTACGCTCCAGCCATCCCCAAGTCCTCTTCGAACCCCGCCATGATGTTCATCAAGTGCAGAACCTGCGCGTCGCCTGCTTTCCCATGGGCGTCAGCAACAACCTGAACTTTCAACAGGCCCTCGTCATTGCTGAGAGCGAGCGCATACAGTGCAAACGGCTCCCCCTTCACCCGGTCGGCGCTCAAGTCCCCGCCGTCCTCTTGCCTCCGCACGAAGAAACTCCGCCCAAGGCACTCGTCATACAGGTCCTCCAGTTCAGAAGGGTCATCCGGTACTCGGATCGCGGCGACGCACGTCGCCGCGACGCAACCGTCAAATTCGAGCGGGTCGCCAGCGCATGTCACACCGTTCGTCCAGCCCTCGGTCGCCAGCGCCGCGTCCACTTCATCGTAGTCGCCATCGAACGAAAACAGCGCCGACGGACGCTCGGTCATCAGGCCGCCGAGGGCCAGCGGCCCAAGGCCGATCAACGCCAGCGTGGCCGCCGGGCCGGGGCAGGACGCGCGGTCGGCGCAGACCAGCGGGTTATTGTCCATCAGTTCGGGCAGGCCGTAGGGGCCGTCAATAGAGGGATGCCCCTGCCGCGCCTCCCGCATCCAAGTTCCGCGCCTGAACTCGATGTGCGGCTCCGCGCCCCGCTCGAAGGTGTCAATGCGAACATAAGGATGTGCCCGCAAGAACTCCCGCATCCGCTCGCTGCCGGCCGCTCGCACTTCGACAGGTTCATAAAGTTCGCCCATTATCTCAAACCAACAGTCTCATACCTCAGACTCCGAATCTTCAATCCGATACCGGCAATCCTTTCTCGCTCACTGCGAAAAACCCTTCATGAAATCTTGGGACACAAACCAGACGCGCTCGATGAGCACGGCCAAACGCGTCATTACAGTGTTTCCAAAGAACGCTCCAAAACCTACCATCAGCCAGAAACGCCCGATGCGGCTCCCGACCCTTATCACCGGATTTGTCTGCTCGAAACTGAAGAAGAAATAGAGCAAAACAGTTATCAGCGCCAGCAGGAATATCGTGTTATTGAGCGATGCGGACCAGGCAATGCTGCCGCTCTCGATTACTATCGGACTCTTGAAGGACGAAGTTACGATCGGCATCTGTTGCGTGAAGTTGTTGCGAATCGCCTGCCCGGCGCTCGCACCGATCACCACGCCCAACACAAGGCGCATAAGCCACTCCGTGCGTTTGAAATAAAGCCCATACCAGCACAGTCCGAGCGCGAGCGCCGACGCTCCGGCCAGAATCCCCCCCCATTCGCGGTCTGCGATACTGGCCATCCACGGGTCCCACCACTTCGGCTGCAAAAACTGAAACCAACTCACGGCAAACGCAAAACCGACAGCCAGCCCGAGCAACAAATGCTCCGCCACCCGGTAAACCGGGTTCTCCTTCCACAAAAGACTCAGCACGGCGAGCGTTGCAAGCGCGGCCACCCACTCGCCGAATCGATCGAATGTGAACTGCGCGAACGTCACTCTGCGCTCTCCTCCCGTCCGCGTCTCCGCCGTCGCGCCGCCTCACCCACATTAGCCAAAATCACGCCGATGAGCAGAAGAAGGTGTCCGGCCGATTCGCCCAACAGCATCCGGCTCCCAAAACCGTATTGACCCATCTTCTGCTCATACTCGCCGCCGCCGCGGCTCCCCACCAGCATCCCTTTTATGTTGCCGGCCGTTATGAACGGATATAGCGTGGTGGAGATGATTGCAGTGACACCGCATACGTACGGCGTTCCGGCCGCCTCATAAAAGTAGGTGATATAACCGCGATACTCCGTGTAAGCAACGCTGATCACCAATCCCCAGTCGTCCGCCACCCGCACGTCCCTGAGCCACGGAAATTCAGTCGGCCGCTTGCCCCGTGCGTCGGTCTGCACAAGTTCCGGAAAATCGCGCGAGAGTGCCTCGATCGCGATGTCCTTCGGGTCCGCCAGTTTGTAACCGACCGCGATCCAGTCCCGCCCATACTCTTTCCCGTATTCGTCCGCAAGCTCCTGGATCACCGGCTCATAAAACTCGGCGCCCTGCGGAATGCCGCTGATCACCACGAACCTGAGGTCTTTCTCGAAAAGATGCCGGACGATAGCGCGAAACTGCGCGCTCAGCTCGCCGATCGTCCCCTGGTCCCAGTCGCTGTGCAGCAACACGGGCTTCGTGCCGTCCTGCTGTTCAAGGGCGGTGTAAAACCCCTCCGACTCCGGGCTGAGTTCGATGGTGACATGCACCCGGATGTAGGCGGTCAGGACAATCGAGGCGAGAAGTGCGGCATATAGCCACCGCACATCGAGGTCAGCCAGCCCCGCCAGCCACTTCCCCACTTAATCTTGATTCGATGCTCGCTGAGAACAATCCTTCACCGGCATGACTCCATGGCCGCGAGAATCCGGCCCCGGCATCCCGATAATCCTTATTCCGAGAGGCGTACCTTCGTGGCAGACGACATTCTCGAGATCCGCTGGCTCATAGACGGCATCGATCAGCGCATCCTGCAACTGCTGAACGACCGCGCCGTACTCGCCCTGAGGACCGGTCGGCACCTAATCACACCAATCCGCCGCCCTGAATCGTCCGTAAGGCCAGGAGGTGTTCGTGCATGGAAGGCAAGGGGACCGGCAACATCGCTCTGCTCGTTCTGCGCCTGGGCCTGGGCGCGATCATGGTCGCGCACGGCGCCCAGAAGGTCTTCGGCTTGTGGGGCGGATCTGGGTTCACGCAGACGGTGGAGAACTTCCAGGGCATGGGCATAATGCCGGTGCTCGCCTATCTCGCCATGGCTGCTGAGTTGCTCGGCGGACTGGCTCTAATCATCGGCCTGCTCGGACGAGTCGCGGCGTTCGGCATCGCGATCGTCATGATCGTCGGCATCTTCAAGGTGCACTGGGCGAATGGCTTCTTCCAGGCAAATGGTGGCTTCGAGTATCCCCTCGCACTGCTGGCCATCGCAATCGCCCTCATGATCAGCGGCATGGGCAGCCTCTCCGTGGATGCCGCGCTCTCGAAGCGCTCACGCTCCGGCCCGGAACGTGGCTGACCCCAGAACGCCCGCAGCGCCGACCGACCGGCCGTCGCGCCGTTCGGCGATACTCGATACGCGGCGGACTAAGCCAAATCTGAAACCCGGAAGATGTTAACAGACCTTCCTACCCTTCCCAGTTCCCTTCCCGGCCCATCCTATGCTGGAATAGGGCGTGAGGACCTGGCTCGCGGTTGCTTGTGCGCTCATGGTGGGCTGCGCGGACCAGCGGCCTGCCGCCGACTCCCTCCTCATCGGCGCCAACGCCGACCTGACCACGCTCCTCACGCGGCTCGCCCGCCGATATGAGGCCGAAAACCCCGGGCTCCGGGTCGAGATCTCCTTCGCCGCCAGCGGCGTTCTGCGCACCCAAGCGCAGTACGGCGCGCCGTTCGACGCGATCATCGTCGCCGCGCCGGACTTCCTCGACGGAGTGACCGGCGTAGCGTCCCCAGTTTCTCTTGCGCACGGGGAACTGGCGATCTACGGCGACGACCCGCCTAAGTCTCTCGATGGCCTCCGACGAAGCAGCGGCCGCATTGCCATCGCAAGCCCGAAGACCGCGCCGTTCGGACGCGCCGCCATCGAGTTGCTCCGGTCGCAGACCTGGTTCCCCGAGGCGGAAGCCCGGCTCGCGATTCTCGCAGACGTGCGGCAGGCGAAGGTTGCTGTGGACACCGGGGCAGCGGAGTTCGCCCTCGTGAGCCTCACCCAAGCCAAAGAAGGCCCCAAGGCGTTTACCCGGCTCGGACCACATCCGTCGCTGGCTCTGACTGCGCTGGCCCTCAACTCGGGACGTGCGGAACGGTTCTTGGACTGGCTGAGGGAACCGGCGCAGCAGGCCGAGTTCGCGGAAGCTGGGCTGCGACCGGCCGCGCCCGGCGACGCCGGCCGGAGGGAGTCGCAGAGAGAATGACGGCCCCGCTTCTCCTCTCTCTTCGTGTTGCACTCTTCTCGCTGCTGCTTGTCGTCGCAACCGGACTGCCGGTCGCTTACTTCACCGCCCGCCGCGCCCGACGCTCGCGAAAACCTCTCGAGGGTCTGATACTGCTGCCGCTCACGCTCCCGCCCACCGTCCTCGGCTACTACCTGCTGACCCTGTTCTCTCCGGATACCGCGTTCGGAACCGCCTATCGGGCGCTCTTTGGTTCAGACCTTGTCTTCAGTTGGCAGGGCGCGGTGTTGGCCGCATCGCTCGGCTCCTGGCCTCTGTTCGTGCGGCAGGCTCAGACGGCGTTGCAGGCGATTTCGCACGAGTTGGAGGAAGTCTCCTGGAACCTGGGCGCCACGAAGTGGCAGACGTTTCGCCACGTTCTGCTGCCCCTTGCCCTGCCCGGCGTCCTCGCCGGCGTCGGCCTGGCGCTTGCCCGCTCGCTCGGCGACTTCGGCGCCACCCTGATGGTGGCGGGCAGCATCCCGGGCCGCACGCAAACGCTCAGTCTGGCTATTTACGAAGCGGTGATGAGCAACGACCGTGCGGCGGCCGCTTGGATGTCGCTTGTGCTGGCCGGGATCGGCGCATCGGCCGCGATATTCGTTGTCCTGCTGGCCGGCAGGCGGCTGGAAACACGCCCGGACGCCCCCTGAGGGTAGAACCTCAACATGACCGTGCTCGTCGTCCTCGCCATGCTGTTGGCGGCCGCGCAGCAGGACGCCCTGCAGCCGGTGCACCGCGCGCATGCGGCACTTGCCGAATGCGCCGTTACCGTCACCGTCGAAGCCAGGGCGAACTCCGGGGCCACTCGCTTCGAGTACGACCTCTGGAGAACGGGCCCTAAGCGGTTTCGAGTTGACCTCCGCACGTCCGGGCCGGACGCGGCCGACGCGCTGGAGCGCCGCGTCGTCGGCGACGGGTCGAGGGTGCTCCTGTATGAACCGGCCACCAACAGATACGTGCCCGGAATCTACGCACCCGAAGGCCGGCTGATAGACGCGGTTAGTGCGCTGATGGGGCGTGTGGACCCTTTCACGCAGGTCTATCTGGACGCGGACGACGGCCTGAAGCGCTTCTTGGCGCAGTTCGGCGCACTCGAATTCGAGAGAATCGCCGACCGGGGCGGCCGTTCGGTCTTTTCCGCTTCCGGCGGAGAGGCGGGCGCGCCTATCGTGGTGACCGTAGAGGTTAATCGGGCCACGAACCTCACAAGCAGGGTTCTACTTGATGCAGGCGGGGGCTTGGGTGCGACATGGACGGTTCGGGCGGCGCCGACCTCGGCAGAAGAGGCGCTGCGGTTCCGAGTGCCCGGCGATGCGAGAAGCGTCACCGAACTGCGCGATGAACCACCGGCGGCCGTGATCGAAAGCGACGACGCGCGAAAGGTTATTGAGCGCTCGCGTAAAGCGTATGACGACCTGAATACGTTCTCATTCTCATCGCGAGCGTTCCTTTTCCCGGAAGGCCCCGAGCAGAAGAGGCTGGCCAACTGCTGGTGGGCAAAGGGCGGGCGGCGGCGCTTCGTCCGCTTCTGCGCGCTCTACGCCGCCACGCTGGCGGTCAACGTCGCCATCAACAGCGCCGCGCTGTTCCTTCTCGGCGGCGGTGAGCCGGCCCTGGCCATGGCCTTCCTGGCCGCCACCGGCGCCTCGGCGACATTGAATTTCCTCGGCATGAAGTTCCTGGTATTCAAGCCCGGAGCCAGGCCCCGAGGACGAGGCGAATGAAGCTCTCGCTGATCATCCCCTGCTACAACGAGGCCGCGAACCTCGAGCTCCTGATTCCGCGCTGCGCCGTGGTGGCCGGCGACGGGAGCGAGATCGAGGTGGTGCTGGTGGACAACGGCTCGAGCGATGTCACCGCCGAGGTCCTGGCCGACCTGTTGCCGGGCCACCCCGGCTGCCGCACCATCCGGGTCGACGAGAACAAGGGTTACGGCTTCGGCATCCTCGAAGGGTTGCGCGCCG
>JADFGT010000129.1 GCA_022567555.1 Armatimonadota bacterium
GGAGGTCCCACCATCCCTGCCAGGCGCGCACGCCGTCCTCGGCCCACCTGGCGGTGTACTCGGTGAGCGCCTCCGCCGCCGCGCCGGGCATGGCCCCCAAAGAGTTGCTTATCAGGTAGGTCGCACGCTCCAGGATGGGGAACCGGGAGCGATAGGCGAGCAGGTCGTGCATAGGCTTAGGATACGCGATTTTGGGGCGGAAGGCTGCCCGCGGTGGAACGACGGAACCTTGGCGCCCATGAAGGCGTCTGTATAAGTGGCCATACTAAAAACCCTCCAATAGCCCCTCTCCTCCCAACCGGAGGCCCCGGCAACCTCTCCAGCCGGGGCCTTCTTCTTTGTTCTTGTCTGACGCAGTTTGATGGTGCCGGCGACGGTCCTGAACTTCCGGGCCTGGGCAGGGACGGCGCACGGCTATAATCCGGGCATGCTCCACTTGGCTGTTCTGGCTATTGCGGGTCTCGCCGCCCAGCCCTCGGCTCCCGGCCCGGACCCTCCGCGGCTGACCGTCGTCATCAGCATTGACCAGTTCCGCTCCGATTATCTGAGGCGGTTCTCCGACCTATTCCTGCCGGCAGAGACGCCTGATGGGATAGGCGGCTTCAGGTGGCTGATAGAGACCGGCGCGGACTTTGTCAACTCGAAGTTCACGCATGTGCCGACCTACACGGGGCCGGGCCACGCCGTTATCGGAACGGGCAGCCCGCCGGGCCTGAACGGAATCGTCGGAAACGGCTGGTTCGATAGGGCGGCCGGAGAGTCGGTCTACTGTGTATCCGACCCGGACGCGAAGGACGTGTTGACCGGCGAAGCGAGTTATTCACCGAAGAACCTGCGCGTCACCACGTTCGGCGACGAACTGAAAATCGCCACCGGCGGAAAGAGCAAGCATGTTTCCATAGGGATGAAGGATCGGGCGTCCATCTTGCTGGCCGGCCGAATGGCGGACGTGGTTATCTGGCGCGGAGGGGACGGTTGGACGACAAGCACGTTCTATGCGCCCGACGGGAAACTGCCGGAGTGGGTTGTGGCAATCAACGGCAGGAAACTTCCTGCGTCATACGCCGATGAAACCTGGACCCGTAGCCTGCCCGATGAAGCCTACGAGCGCACGTCGGTATCGGATCGGGCCGCGCCGCCGCTCGGTTTCGGCAAGACCTTCCCGCACAAAGTCGGATCGAACTTCCACTTGACGCCCAGGGGAAACGAGTTCCTGTTTGAAACGGCGAAGGAGGCGGTTAGGGCCGAATGGCTGGGGCGGGACGAGATTCCGGACATCCTGACGCTGAACCTGAGCACCAATGATTACGTGGGTCACTCGTTCGGCCCCGATTCCCCGGAGGTGCTTGAGATAACGGTCGCGACCGACCGGCAGTTGGCGGACTTCTTCCGATTCTTAGACGATGAGGTTTCGGGCGGGATCGAGTCGGTGTTCATTGTCGTCACCTCGGACCACGGAGTCTTGCCCATACCGGAGGAGTTGACGAAGCGCGAACTGCCGGGGGGGCGGGTCGGCCCATCAACTCTTCGAAAAGATTTGGACGCCGCGCTGGAGGAGGCGTTCGGCTCTACGGACCTGATTGCCCATCTCGGAGGCTACATGATCTACATTGACATCGAGGTTCTGGAACGGCCTGGGGTTTATGCGGATGCCGAAGACGTGCAGTGGTTCATTCGCGACGAACTGTTGAAGCGGCCGCAAATTCACAGCGTCTTTACTCGCTACGACATTATGGAGGGCTTTCTGTCGCCCGGCTTGGTGGAGGGGATGCTTGCGAAGAGTTTTCACAAGGAGAACTCCGGCGACGTTTTCTACTTCCTGAGACCCGGCTACCTGCTGTCCGGCTCACCTTTAGGGACTTCACACGGTTCGCCGTGGCCTTATGACACTGCGGTGCCGTTGCTGATGCGGGGCAGGTGGGTACGGCCGGGACGGCATCTGGACGCGTGCGGTCCGGTAGACATCGCCGCGACGGTCTGCGCGGTGTTGGGGGTCGGACTGCCGAGCGGGAACGTGGGCCGCGCTGTCGGTCTGAAATGACTCCGGACCTCCACCCCCCACCCCCTCCTCCAAAACGCTGCGCGATTTGGAGGAGGGGGCCGGAAAGAGGGGGGGCTATGTCAGGGCCATCGGTTTCAGGCCGGGCGAGACTTCGAACGGCGCTGTACAATCTTTGATGTCATCAACTGAGACGTCCGGGTGATGCTCTATCAGTACAAGGCCGCCGTCGTGCTTCACGTCGAACACAGCTTTCTCAGTAATTATCCGATGCACCACTCCGCAGCCCGTGATCGGCAGTTTGCACTCGTCAAGGATCTTCGGCGAACCGTCTTTCGCGGTATGCGTCATGATGACGACGACATACTTTGTCCCCGCGACGAGGTCCATCGCACCGCCCATCCCTTTCACCATCTTTCCGGGGATCATATAGTTCGCGAGGTCGCCGTTCTTGCTGACCTCGAACGCGCCCAGGATGGAGAGGTCTATGTGGCCGCCCCTTATCATCGCGAACGACTCGGCGCTGCTGAAATAACTCGCGCCGGGCACGGCGGTCACGGTCTGTTTACCGGCGTTGATCAGGTCGGCGTCCACCTCGTCTTCGGTGGGGAACGGGCCGATGCCTAAGAGGCCGTTTTCGGAGTGGAGGATGATGTCCAGGCCTTCGGGGATCTCGTTGGCTATGAGCGTGGGCATGCCGATGCCCAGGTTCACATACATCCCCTCCTTCAGTTCCTTCGCGGCTCTTTTTACGATAATCTCTCGCGGTTTCATGGCTGCCTCCGAGGTTACCACCTTGGCCGCCCGCGACACGACTGACCGAGGCCGGATTCCGGGGACACCGACCGGGGCGGAGCGATAGCCGTACCGGTTTTTGGGAACCAGAGCGCGGTCCGGGTCGTCAGAAGTCAAAATTGGCGCATAATTTGGTAAGTTCCGAGGAGACAGCTGAGAGGCAGCACAGGCCCCCAAGAGGAGGATGACCCTAATGAGAACGCCACGTTTCACATCGTACGCAACGTTTTTTGCCGTTTTGACCGCCACGATTGCGACCCCCGGCCCTCCGATGGCGCAGGGGGCGCCCGAGTTGGTCCCAGTGATCATCGCGTTCTCTCACCAGCCGGGTCCCTCGGAACAGGCTCTGGTGCGCGGGGTCGGCGGCAGGATCAAGTACAACTACCACCTGGTACCGGCCATCGCCGCGACCGTTCCCTCGGCTGCGATCGCGGGCTTAGGGCGCAACCCCAACATTATCGCTGTGGACCTGGACGGCGAGATTCACGCCGTCGGCTTCGAATTGGACAATACGTGGGGCGTGAAGCGCATCGGCGCCGGCATAGTTCACAGCGGCGGCAACAAGGGCGCCGGTGTCAAGGTCGCCGTCATCGACTCAGGGATTGATTACATGCACCCCGATCTGGACGGGAACTACGTGGGCGGCTATGACTTCGTCAACAATGACAGCGACCCCAAGGACGACTTCGGACACGGCACCCACGTCGCCGGCACTGTCGCGGGCGAGGACAACGGCTTCGGCGTTATCGGTGTGGCTCCTGAAGCCGATCTGTACGCCATCAAAGTTTTGAACTCCGGGGGCAGCGGCGCCTGGAGCGACATAATCGCCGCCCTTCAGTGGGCCGTTGACAACGGTGTGCAGGTAACGAACAACAGTTACGGCAGCGGAAGTTACCCTGGAACGGCCGTCGAAGCGGCGTTCGACAACTCATACGCCGCAGGCATTATTCATATCGCTTCGGCGGGGAACAGCGGCAACCCGCCGGGCAGGGGAGACAACGTCGGTTATCCCGGCCGGTTTGCGTCGGTCATCGCCGTGGCCGCTACGCGGGACAACGACAAGAGGGCGAATTTTTCCAGTACCGGCGACGATGTGGAAATAGCGGCGCCGGGAGTAAACATTAACTCCACACTGATGGGCGGAGGTTACGGAACGGCCAACGGGACCTCCATGGCCTCGCCGCACGTCGCGGGAACCGCCGTGCTCGTCATTGCGGCGGGAATCGCTGACAACGACGACGTGAGGCTGCGCCTGCAGTTGACGGCCGACGACCTGGGCGATCCGGGTCGCGACGCCCTGTACGGCTTCGGACTTGTGGACGCCGACGAGGCCGCGGACGTCGGACCGCCTAACGACCCGCCTGTAGTTTCCATCGCGAGCCCGGCGGACGGCGCCACGTTCACCTCCGGCGCGGTCATCCCCTTTGCGGGAACCGCAAGCGACACAGAGGAAGGCGACCTCACAGGGGGTCTCACGTGGACGTCCAGTATTGACGGCCAGATCGGGACAGGCGGCAGTTTCTCGGCCACGTTGAGCGACGGTGCCCACACAATTACCGCAAGCGTAACCGACACAGGCGGCAAGACCGGGAGTGCGTCCGTCGGCATCACAGTCGGAAACCCGCCGGAGGAGCCGACCAGCGTAACCGTCATTTCGGTCACTTACGCCACCGGTGGCGGGCGCAATCAGGACAAGAACCTGCTGGTAACCGTGACCCTCCAGAACAACTTGGGAGACCCGGTTAGCGACGCAACTGTGTCCATAACCCTATCCCGCGACGAGGGCGGCTCTTGGACCGGCACCGCTACGACGGGCGCCGACGGCACGGTGACTTTCAGGCTCCGCAACGCCCAGCCGGGCCGCTACACAACGGTTGTGACAAGCGTGTCGGCGCAAGGTCTGACCTGGGACGGCGTGACCCCGCCGAACGAGTTCTTCAAGTAACGCCGGGTGCCCGGCGTTGTGCACTGGCCGCGGGCAGTCCGCGGCCTGTGCTGTTCCGGGCGCTCCGCCAGTGTGAGTTACCATTCAGTCTGAGGCCAAGCAGCGGATGGCGTCGGACCGACTCCGCACTGGGCAGATGGTGACGGCTGAGTCTTCAGGGAATCGTCCGATGTTATCGGCAGCACGGGCGGTCTGAAGGAGCGTTACTTCAGCTTCCATTCCGTTGTGAAGCGCGACACATGGCACGTGCCCGTCCCACAGGGATTCACTATTGCTGAGTGGAATGAGGACGAGCCCGCTGTCGCTGTCAACTACGTTATTGGAAGGACGCCGGACGGCGTTTTCGAGACCTATGGATGTGTCTCCGGTCCTGCAACCGTGCCTGGGTGCCCGGACGTAAACCACGTCCTCCACGTTAACCCCGAGGCCCGGAAAGTGTACTGGGCGTGGTGAGGGCGTCACAGCCCCCGGTCCTGGAGCCATATCCTGAGCCGTTCCGAGAGCGTGGGTTTGCGCACCTCGAAGATCGTGACCGTAACCCAGCCGTCCTCTTGGCCGACAAGCAGAGTCGGTATCTGATTGAAATCAGGACGCCCCCTCAATACCCGAATTAGCCGATCTGCTGCGTCATAGAATCCCACGTAGTCGGGCGGGTCCGAGCCTGACCTCCACGACGACTCTTGCCCTCCCGCATCGGTTACTATCTCATTCTTGGCGCGCCCAACGAGGTCCTCAAATTCGGCCTGGAAAACGTAGTAGGCCATCACGGTCGGACCCGCAGTTGACCCGTCGCTCACTTCCAGACCCGTCAGTGTGCGCCCGTCCAGCAACTCATACTCGCTCGGCGGAGACAACGAGCAAGCGTACAGCCACACAGCGACGAGCAGCAACGCCC
>JADFGT010000062.1 GCA_022567555.1 Armatimonadota bacterium
CAGGTAGGAAGCGCCCAGAGCCTGCAAGTACCAGAAACTGAGGATGCTCTTGGCCGCGAGAAGGGCCAGAAGGCGCAGAATCGCTGAGCCGCCCAGCCCGACCAGGAGGGCATTCCGCCGCTCGCGCGGCGGCAGGTGCTTCACCAGCAGGGCCACCACGAGGGCGTTGTCCGCCGAAAGCAGGCCCTCGAGCAGAATGAGGAGCGCTATGACTCCGGCGTAGGAGAGCAGGGAGGACTCAGCAAGCAGCATGGCGCAGGATTCGGCGGCCCGCCCTCCTGGGCAGCGGCCGCGTCAACCTGAGGAATAATACTCAACGAGGAGGCGCCCGCCCCGGGGCCGGGCCCTCCACACTGTTCAGAGAGACCGCTATGCCGACATACGTGTACGAGTGTTCATCATGTTCAGAGACCTTTGAATCGGACCAGAGGATCACTGCGAAGCCTCTGCGCGACTGCCGCCTGTGCGGCGCGAAAGGTACGGTCCGCCGCCTGGTCCAGCCTGTGGCCATCCACTTCAAGGGGTCCGGCTTCCACGTGAACGACTACTCGCCCAAGAAGCGGGCGGAAGCCTCCGGCGGAAAGAAGGCCGATGAGTGTTCAGGTGACCCTTCATCCTGCCCGGCCTGCGAACCGAAAGAGTAAGCCGCTGTCCTCAAGCGGTTTGCGGGCGCTTCGCTATTCTGGCCGGCAGAAAAACCGTTAGCCGTGGGACCCGCAACTTCCGCAGCCGCCGCCAGCGGATGTGTCCAGTCCTTCGATGGTCTCCTCGTCGGTCGAGAACGAACTGCCGCAGCCGCAGGACTTCACGGCTTTCGGGTTCTCGATCTTGAATCCGCCGCCCAGGGCGTCGTCCACGAAGTCCACCACGGAGCCGGTCATGTACTTGAGGCTCATCCCGTCTACGATGATACGGACGCCGCGATGCTCGAAGACCTTGTCGTCCTCTTCGGGCTCGCCGTCGTCAATCGCCATGCCGTATTGGAGTCCGGAGCAGCCGCCGCCGGCGACCCAGCTGCGGAGGTAGGCGTCAGGTTTTCCCTGCTCCTTCAGCAGGTCCTTAATCTCTTCCGCGGCACGCTCCGTGAGCGTTATCTCCGCCGCCGCCAGTTTCTCATTGATCGCCATATTGGTTCAGACCTCCGGGCGGGCCCGGGCTCGCCTCACCTGTATTATGCCACAGATTCGTCAGCCTCGCTACTCAATCCTACGTCCTCCGGTAGCATTTTTGCCGGGTAGGGCGGTTTTTCCGGTAGAAATTGGTGGGCCGGCTGGGGAGCCGGCCCTTTGCCTCCCGCGGTCACAAATTCAGGAGGTGATGTTCTTCACGTAGTTCCCGCAGTGCGGGCAATACTTCCAGCCCTTCCCGAGGCCGGCGCCGCACTGGTCGCACTTCAGCGCAGACTCCACCTTGCCCGACGTGTTCGTTACGCTCGCGCTGAGGGCCGTGCCGGAAGCCGCGGGGTCGCTTATCAGGATCGTTCCGTGGTCGGTGAATGAGTACATCAGTTTCGCCGACCGAGTGATGGAGTTCAGGGCGTATCGTAGGGAGGTCTCGATGAGGTAGGCGTTCACCGTCAGGTTCTTCACCTCCGGAGACACCTCGATGGGCACGCCCGTTTTCCGGCTGATGTCGCTGAATACGGCGCGAATGTCCTTCTTCTCCAGGCGGGCCGTGAACGTCCGTGTGAGGACCGACTGATCGAGCACCTTCTTCTTGGCGGGCGTGGCCGTGGCCGGCTTGACCGGGTTTGCTTGCTTCGTCTGCGTCAGCTTGGAGAACACGTAGATGCCCTCCTGGGTTTCATAGCTGATGCCGCAGTTGCGGCAGATGAAATCGAGGGCCGTGTCGAACGGCACTTCGTACAGGTTGAGGTAAAGGGAGTAAAGCAGCCCCGGCTCGGCGATGAAACTCTTTTCGGCCTGCTGGAAGATCTCATATAGAACCGTGCGTACGTCTTGGCCGTTCGCCGCGACGGTGACCTTATTCTCTTCACTTACCTGGGCCGTCGTTTCGCCGGCGCTCTGGCCGGCCGCAGCGACGGCAAACAGAACCAACATCATTGCGACAATCACTTTTTTCATGGATGCACCTCTACTTCGGAATCACGGATTCGCCGATCTTTCGGCCGTTCTCGTCGAACACTTCCACCCGAACCGACGCCTGCGGCTTGGCGGTCTGCGTCCGCTTGGGCGCGGCTGTGGTGGTGGGCGCTCTCTTGACTGTGGGTCCGGGCCGGCCGGATTCGCCTGTGGACGTCTCAACGGTCTCTTCGCCATCGGGGGCCAATGTTGGTGCTTCGTCTTCCGCAGCGGAGACGGCGGCCGCCGTCTCCAGAACCTCTTCGCTGGTGGCGTCGGCGGAGGCTCCTTCCGAGGAGCCTTCGGCCTCGGCCGGAGGCCCGCTGGCTCCTGCCGTCGCTGTCGAATCGGCTAAGGTTTCGCCGAATAGGTCGAGCTTCGGGCCCACGACGTAACTGACCCCGATCAGCGCGGCCGCCAGGCCGACGCTATAGAAGACCGGCTTGAACTGGGCGACGCTGGGCCAGGCTGAGCGCTTTTTGGACCCCTCCTTGGCCGGCTTCGCCGCCGGCTCCTCCGACGCCCGGTCGGCGGCGGCGATGAGCACCTGGAGCGCCTTGCGCCGGTCGCTGACCAGGTCCCGGCACTCCTCGCACTGGCGGATGTGCTCTTCGAATTCCAGCGCCTCGGGCGTGCCGTCGAGCCGGCCGCCCAGATAGGCGGGGAGTGTGCGGAGAGCGACCGGGCACTCAAGTTTCTCTGTTGCCATCTCTCAGAATCCTCTTTAGGTTTAGGCCTCGCGGGAAAAGGAGGCCTGATGGGATTATCGGCTGGACCCGGCAAAAGGAACAGGGGACAGGGCGAAAGGGCAAAGTGGAGGGGGGAGCGCCCGGCTGGGTCGTGTGGAACTGGTTGACCGCGGGCGGCCCGACGCCCCTGGAACGGCGGCGGCTCAGTTCGCCCCAACGTCCGTTTCCCACCGGTTCGCCGTCCCCGGCGGATATACTGCCTCGCGGTCAAGGGAGCGGCAGGCGCGTCGTGTGTGGAAATAGGTAGGAGCAGGAGAAGGCGGAAAATGAATGTTGTCAGGCATCGCCGAGCGATTTCCGGGTATTTCGGAGTGCGCCGGGCCGGGCGCTTCGCGCGGGCGGCACTATCGGCCGCCGCCCTTGGCCTGCTTGCGTTCGGGTCGGGCGCCTCGGCTGGGGCACTTCAGAGCGGACAGAAGCCACCCGCCGCGTCTCGCGTTTTGATCCGCGCAGTGGGCGACGTGATGATGCACGGGCCGCAGATCCGAGCCGGCTACGTTCGAGAGTCAGGCGCCTACTCCTTTCGCTCCTGGTTTGAGCCGGTCCGCGACCTCATCACGGACGCGGACCTCGCCCTCGCCAATCTGGAGACGGTCCTCGCGGGCCGCGAAAGGCGGTTCACGGGCTATCCGACTTTCAACAGCCCCGCCGAAATCGCGCAGGCGCTGAAATGGACCGGGTTCGATGTCTTGACGACCGCAAACAATCACTCCATGGACCGAGGCAGCTCCGGCGTGACCGCAACGGTGAGCACGCTGGACAAAATCGGTCTGGCGCACACCGGCACGTTCGCCTCTCAGAGAAGCAGAGATACGCCGCTTATCCTGAACGTAAAGGGCGTGAAGATAGCGGTATTGGCCTACACTTTCAGCACAAACGGCATCCGCGTTCCGCAACCTTATCTGGTCAACCGGCTTAGTTTGGGCCTTGTCACGAAAGATGCTGCGAACGCGCGCGCCGCCGGCGCCGAGGTTGTGATCGCTGCGATTCACTGGGGAAGCGAGTATCAAAGGAAGCCGAACGCGGCGCAGCAGGGCCAGGCGCCGAAGATAATCGCCGCCGGCGTTGATATCATTTTCGGAAGCCACCCCCATGTCGTTCAGCCGATGGAGTGGATAACCGTGGGCGAAGGGAAGAACCGGCGCAAGGGCGTCGTGTTTTATTCGCTCGGGAACTTCGTGTCGAACCAGCGGGGCAAGCATAAGGACGAGGGCATCATCGCGCACGTCGAGTTGGTTCGGTCCGCATCGGGCGTCGTTCGAATCGAAAAGGCGAGCTACATTCCGACGTACGTGGAGCGTGTCGGGCCGTCTGGGAAATACAAGTATCGCGTGCTGGCCGTTCAGCGGGCGCTGGAGACGGAGAGCGCGAATCCCGCCCTCTTGAAGAAACTCAAGAGCGCATGGGAGAGCACCGTCGGCCTGATGAACAGCTGGAAGCGCGGCGGGAGCCGCTGATTTAACTCCCTCAACCGCGCGGGTGCGCGTGTGCCACGGACAGATTCGCGTCGGCCAAGCCACGCATCCTGTCACCAGAATGCGCGAACCTGTCCGTGAACAACACGGCGTTCAATCCATCCTCAGGGCCGGACATCGGTCAACCTCAATCGCGTTTACGTCCAGTCCGGCATACCATCGAGCGCTCGACCAAGGCCATTCGAGAGGGGAAGTGACGAGCCCTCGGCGCACCGGGTTGTTGTGGATGTAGCCAATGACCTTGCCGATGGCTCGCGGCGAGAACAGGTTGCGGTCGTAGCCGCCGCCTTCCTGCCAGAAGCGGTAGCCGAGAACACCTCGGCGTAACACCTCCAATGCCTTTAGCGCGTCAGGCTGCCGCCGCTTCATGTAATGAACGGCGCGCTGCGCAACGCTCTGTTTGATGGACTTTCGGATAGCGGCGATGTCGTAGACACGGCTCTTCGGCCACACCAGCAGATGAACGTGCTCCGGCATAAGGACGTAGGCCCAAAGTTCGAAGTCCCACCGCTCTCGCGCTTTGTTCAGTTGGTTGAGGAACACTCGGCGTATGCCGTCGCTATCGAGCAGAGGCAGGCGGCGAAAACAGGAGAACGTCAACTCATGCGCATCGCCCGGAGTGTTGTACGTCCTCCGGGTCTTCCTCGGGGTCTGCGGATCTGGGGAGCGCTCGGCCCTGTTCACGCACGGACAGGTTCGCGCATCCCACGCGTGGGTCCTGCCCGCACGAAGACGCGAACCTGTCCGTGGCACACGATTGCCCCTTCACCCCTCATGTCGGCTACCCTGCCGGCAGCTCTGCTATCCTTCTACCCTCTCGGGGGTAGAAGAGGGTGTCGAACGCTTCAGCCGGGTGGATCGCCACCCTGAGAGGGCGGCAGGATAGAAAACTCACACTCGGCTCGCGGCGTGCGCCTTCTCCAATGGAAGGCCGGCTTTCCTCCAGTCTTCGATTCCTCCCTCGAGGTTGATCACGTTTTCGATGCCGGCGGCTGCGAGAACGCTCGCCGCAATAGAGGACCGGACACCTAATTCGCAATGAACTGCGATTGGCCGGTCCTTCGGAATCTCGTTCAGCCGAATCGGAAGATGTCCGAGAGGCAGGTTTTTTGACCCTTTGATGTGCCCCTCCTCCCACTCAAACCTCTCTCTGACGTCAATCACGTGCACTCGGTCCGATGCCAGTTTCTCGGCAAGTTCCCGCGCGCTAATCTGCGGCTGACGCGCGAGACCGCCGCCATTGCCGTCGCCTGTCCTGCTCGGCAGGCCCAGTTCGCAATGACCGGCTACCCGATCGAGCCCGATCAGGCCGAGGGCGCTTGCCGCGTCTCTCGCTATGCGATCGGAGTCGCCGCCGACCACGAGATAGAGGTCCGTGTCATAAGGAAGCAGCCAGCCAGACCACCGGATAAAAGAGCGGCCCAACGGAATGTTAATTGACCCGGGCAGATGGCCCGAAGCGAACTCGCGAGGAGAACGGACATCTATCGTCGGCGCTCCCGCCTTTACGAGGGTTGAGAGTTCCTGCTGAGATAACGGGGCGGGGCAGCGCTCGCGGTCCAGAAGCGGCGGGCCGTCCCTGTTCAAGCGCTTCATTTCCGCATAATAATTCGGCGGATCCGGCTGGCCCTCGGCTACGTCCCGTATAAACTCGGACTCGTCCCGGCACCGAAACGCCCAGTTGAACCGCCTTTCATATCCGAGGGTCGAGGCGGGTACGGCTCCCAATGCTCGTCCGCATGCCGACCCGGCGCCGTGCCCGGGCCACAAGAGAAGATAGTCTGCAAACTCTTTCGCCCGTTGGAGCGAGTGGAACAGCTGGCGCGCGCCGACCTCGAGCGTCCCGCTCTGTGCCGCAACCTTTTCCAATAGGTCGGGCCTGCCGACATCGCCGACGAAAATGAAGTCGCCGGTGAACATGCCCATCGGCTCGTCGGCCTCGGACGTATCCGTCACCAAGAATGCCACGTGCTCAGGAGTGTGACCGGGCACGTGGATGACCTCGATTCGGATGTCACCTACTGAAAACTCGTCGCCACCCTTGATCGAAACCGCATCCTGTTCGTCGCCAAACCCATACTTCCAGTCCGGCTCTCCCTCGATCGACAAGTACATCTTGGCGCCGGTCCTGTGAGCGACCTCGCGAGTTCCGGAAAGAAAGTCGGCGTGAATATGGGTTTCGGTCACGTGGGTTATTCGCAATCCTTCGGAGGTCGCGTATCGCCGATACCGTTCCACGTCCCGGTTCGGATCGATCAGCAGGGCTTGCCCTGATCTGGGGCATCCGATCAGGTAGCTCGCCTGCGCTAACCTGTCCTCATAGAACCTTTTAATAATCATCGTCGCTCGTCCTTGCCTCCACTCTTGGGCGGCCCGTGCGTGCAGCCGAATCGGCACGGATCCACCGTACGATTCCCATTATAGCCGTCGCCCTCATTGCCCCGGCCGAGCGGCCGGCCGGGGCAGCCGGGTCGCCGCGTCCCGTGGAAGGGACGCGGCCACGAGCGGCAGCAATTCAGTCCTCCAGCGCCTCTTTGACCCGCACTGCCATGCGGCGGGTCATGGTGGGCACGGCGGCGATCTCGTCTGCGCTCGCACGGCGAATGCCTTCTATTGACCCGAACGATCGCAGCAGCATGCGCTTGCGCCGTGGGCCTATGCCCGGAATCTCGTCTAAAGGTGACCCGAACATGCGTTTGTCGCGCAGTTTGCGATGATAAGAGATCGCGAAACGGTGTGCCTCGTCGCGCAATCGCCGCAAAAGAATCAGGCCGGGGGAGTTGAGCGGCAGTTCGATAGGTTCTGAAACACCCGGCCGGAACAGGAGTTCATGTTTTTTCGCGAGCCCGACCGCAGGGAACTCCAGGCCGATCTCTTTCATCGCCTTCAGCGCCGCGCTCAATTGGCCCTTGCCGCCGTCAATCACAATCAGGTCGGGCGGTTTGGCGAACTTCTCTTTGCCCTCCTTATACGCTTTCAGCCGCCGCAGTACGGTCTCGCGCATCATCGCGAAGTCGTCCGGCGATTCGGGGTGATAGCGAATCTTGAATCGGCGATACTCATCTTTTGCCGGTTTGCCGCCTTCGAATACGACCATCGAGGCGACCGGCGCAGTACCTTGAATGTTGCTGATGTCGAAGCCTTCGATGCGCTCCGGGGGTTGGCTCAGACCGAGCGCGTCTTGCAGCGACCCGGCGGCTTCGGCGGCCCACGCCTCCTGCATCTCCTCCTGCTGGTGGACCTGCCGCAGCGCGAGTTCCGCGTTTGTGGCGGCGAGTTCGACAAGTTTGAGTTTTTCGCCGCCTTGCGGCACGGCGACGGTCACCGCGCGGCCCCGCTTTTGCCGCAGCCAACTCTCGACTATCTTGCGTTCCTCGATTTCAACCGGTAAGAGAACCTCGCGCGGAACTTCGGGCGCAGAAGTGTAATAGCGCTTCACGAACTCCTGCACCGCCTCGCCCGGGCTCGCTTCTCCGGCGCCGTCCAGATAAAAGTGCCGCTGGCCGATCAGTTTGCCGCCGCGCACATAAAACATCTGCACCGCTGCGCCGCGGTCATCTTTCACAACGGCGATAACGTCCTGGTCCGTCCCGCCGGTATTGACGACCTTCTGCCGCTCCAGCACGCGCTCGATGCTGCCGGCGGTGTCGCGCAGGCGCGCCGCCTTCTCGAAGTCCAGGTCTTCGGAGGCTTTGTCCATCTGTGACACGAGGTCTTTTATGAGCCGGTCTGATCGCCCCTGCAGAAACAGCGTGACGTTGCGCACCTCTTTCGCATACTCTTCGTGATTCGACAGTCCCGCGCAGGGCGCCATGCAGCGGCCCATGTGATAGTAAAGACACGGCCGCTGCACCTCCTCGCCGCTCCACGATTTGCCGCAGGGAATCAATTTGAAAACCTTGTGCAGAAGTTGCAGTGTGTCGCGCACGGCGAAAGCGCTGCTGTACGGCCCGAAATAGCGCGAGCCGTCTTTCCGCAGTTTACGCGTGAACAGGACGCGCGGGAACTTCTCTTTGGTGACCACCACGTATGGGTAGCTTTTGTCGTCGCGCAGCCGAACGTTGTAGGGGGGGCGGTGCTCCTTTATGAGGTTGCACTCCAGGATTAGCGCCTCCAGCTCGCTGTCTGTGACTATCCACTCGATGTCGCGCGTCTTGTGGACCATGCGCGCGATGCGGATCGTTAGGCCGGCGGACTTCCGGAAATAGGAGCGCACCCGGCTGCGGATGTTGAGCGCCTTGCCGACGTAGAGGGTCTTGCCCTCTTCGTTTTTGAAGAGGTAGCAGCCGGTCTCCCCCGGCACGGCCTTCAGTCTGGCCTGGATCGAGTCTGCAACGGCGGGCACTGCTGTCTATTCTGGCCCGGCAGGTGAGGCCGCGCGACGATAGGAGGCTCGACGGGCACGCTACTGGGCGGGCGGCGGTTTGGCCGGCGGGCGAAGGCGGATGCTGTTCCAGTCGTAATTGGGCGCCGGATCGGTGCGCTCATCGGGCACTCGGATGATCTTCGCTTCGGCGTACTCTTTGCCGTTGAAATAGAGCAACCGCACCGGCTCCATCGTCCAGTGTGCCCAGAAAGTGAGAGCGTTTGGATACACATACTCCGGTCCCTCGATGTGGTTCCAGCCTGGTCCTGACGCTGGTGAGCCATAATGTCTCGGTCTTTGTCCCATAAACGGTCTGCTATCGGGCCCGTACGCGTCAAAAAGCATGGGCACGCGCACGCCGTTGTCATACTCGACCATCCAGCCGTCACCTGTAACGCGGTCTTTCCCGTCCGGCGGCGGTTTCGCTAAGATGCACATTTGAAACGAGTACAGGTTGGATGCATCCTTGGGGTCGGTCCACTCCGACCACCAGTGCGGTCTGACGGAGTCCTCGGGCCTGGGCCTTTCCTCCCCAGAGGGAGACGGAAGCACAAAGAACATCCTTCCATCGAAGCCGACGGTACCGCCCACGAGTTCAAGTTCCAGGCCCGCGACGTGCAGCGTGCTCGGCTCGAAAACATACCACCTCCTCTCTTTCGTTGTCACCTTGCCGAGATTTTTCGTCCACCTGCCGTACTTTATGGTGAACAGTCGGCTCGCTGCGGGGTCCGACCCAGGATACCGGCCGGCCATCGGGTGAATCGGGTGCTTCTCCCACATCTCATAATTGCGAAACTCACTCCACCGCGACGGGTCGCCACGTGGCGGCAGAAGCGGATCAAGCGGCACCATCAAACGGTCCCGGTTCCGTTCCCCAACGGGAACGAGGTCCTGTGCTCGGCGAATTCGCAGAGTGACCTGTTCGTCACCTCGCCGAACGGTAACCGTATTGTCCCACTCGCGGACCTTGACGATGTCGTATCCGAAATAGAATATCGCGGCAAGGGGACCGTAATAGAACTCGTCGCCCGCGATAACCAGGCTGCAAAGGTACGGATTCCAAAACCGCTCGGACTGGCCCTCTTTGGGCTGCCCAGGGTCAAATTTCACCTCTCGGGGCCAAACCCCCGGACCCTGTTCGGATACGCCATCGGACGCCCGCTGGGAGCCGTTGGGATTGCCCGATGCCGATGTGCCGGTTGCGGAGTGGCCGATGGGATCGGTGCAACTCAGCGAAAGAACTACTGTTGCAAGGACGAGGACAAATGGGATCCGTGGCATCACCGCTCCTCTACCGGCGCCGCGAATGGGGTACATGGAAACGCCACGAAGTCCACCGGAGCGTTCGCTCCGCCACCGAGGATGTATTTCAACTCGACCGGATGCGGGCCGCCCGGCAGAACCGAGAACTGCGGGACGCGCACTCCGTCCTCCTTGTTCACGAGCAAACCCAGGTTCAACGGGCCGGGCTGGGCGGGTCGGGCACACAGAGGGGCGACCGAAACTGTGCCGAAATGGTCCGCCCACACGGCGGCGCCCATCACTCCTCCCCGTCCGTTCACTACAAGGCCGACGTTTCCGCCTATCCCGAGGTCGTTCTGCGCGTAGAACCGGATCGTCTGCTCCACATGATATTCGCCATTGAACTCGAGAGTAATGTCGTCTATTTCGTCCACGAGATCCTTCCAGTCGGCAGGAGGCTGTATCGGCAGGTCCCCCAGCAATCGGTACCTCCTCCTGTACGCTTCATCGTTGGGGTCTTTCATAGGCAGAACCGCCGCCCCGGAACTGGCGTAAATGTTCAGGATTCGATAACTTTGCAGGGTGCCCCGCACCTGCGGAGGCACCCTCGGCGCCCAGTTGGATGGATTAGTCAGGTCGCTCCAGGAGTTCAGCGTGTCGTGGGCGACCACGAAGGCGGTCACTTGGTCGTCTGTTTCGAACTCCATCATCCAAGCCGCGACTCCCACGTTCGGGCCAGAGCCGAGCACCACCCGCTGGCCCTGATCGATATCGCCCACATAGATGCTGTTCAGATCGCCCGGCTTCAGCGTGAACGGGTTCGGGTCCGGCTCAGGGATGTTGACGTTTTCGAACCAATCCGTAACCGCGTCGCGGCCGGCGACAGCCGGCCCTTGGGCGCCTTCGCCTGATCCGAACTCGATGTACTTGTGACCTTGAGCGTTCTTCAGCACGGTGACCTCCGCGTCGCCCTCGGTCGCGGGATCACGGGCGATGACTACCCTCAACCGCAGGTTTGATTCGGTCTTGTTGGCGTGATGTCCGGCGACCATG
Organism: Armatimonadota bacterium; assembly: GCA_022567555.1. Lineage (GTDB taxonomy): Bacteria > Armatimonadota > Fimbriimonadia > Fimbriimonadales > ATM1 > JADFGT01. The sequence goes on from JADFGT010000062.1 coordinate 10,967, forward strand.
AACCGGCCCGCGGCCGGAATCACCGCCATTGCGAGCACCGGTTTCGTGCTGCTTACAATGGACTCCGGGCTGTTGCTCCAGAGCATCTTCCCCGAGTTCTCCGATATGAAATCCCGGGTCGTGGGGTTGTGCGGCCCCTCGGTCGAGAGGATGTTCTCCAACTTCGCGTCCCGAACGCACGCCGCCTGGTTATGGCAACCTCCTGGGTGGTAAGGGGCAGGGGCCTGGGCCTGGTCCTCCGTTCGGCATTCTGTGTCCTCCGTCTGTGCCTTGGACTCTACCGCATTAGACGTCTCCGAGCCTCGATCGTGTCGGTGGGTGGCTTGGGGCAAAGGCATGGTACTCGTGTGCTGCGGACGGGCACCTGCGCATCGGATGTGCTCAACACCAGGTAGGGCCGGGATGTTGAGGGAACGGAGTCGGGCGTTAGCCTGTGAGGGGGATGGACTCCACGTCTGACGCCTCGCCGCGTTCTCGCAGAGCGGTTTCCCGCCGCACGGCCATAAGTTCGCGCAGGGCGTCCAGGACCATCTGCCGGGCCTCGGTCTTAGTGCGGCCCTGCGACACCGCCCCGGGCACCTCCGGGATAGTGGCGACCCACCACCCGCTGTCGCCCTTCTCAAAAATGATCGTCAGTTCGTGCGGCATCATCTACATTATATCCTGGCCCGGCAACGCGAGAAGATGAGGTCTGATCCCTGGACCCGTTCGCTATGCTCAGACGGCCTCGATTGGGCGATGCTCGGACCTGGAACTGCATGCCGTGCCGCCGGCCCCAGTCGCGTATGGGTGTACTGGGACGTTTGAACCGGCCGGCCGAGCCTCCGGCGAGACCCAGTCGGTTCACCGGGTGCCGAAATCGGCAAAACGTTTGCCGCAATTGAACGTTTCACCTATGGCCAGACACATATGGTCTGCAGCACGAGGTCCGCGTTAGGGTGGGCCGTTCAACCGAGGAGGCAACCGATGAAGAGTTTCAGCAGTATGGTCGCGCTGGGAGCGCTCAGCACGGCCGGGTTCGTTTTGCTTGCGAGCGCACAGTCCGGCGACGACACCTGGCACCCCCTGCCCAGGATGAAGAAGGCCCCGGCGCAGCCGTCCAAGCCGCCGATGTCGCGCGCCGAGTTCGAGGAGTACACACGCACAATCCGCATGACGGCGCAGATGGTCGGCAACGCCGGCGCGCAGCGCCTGGCCCGCGCGCACGGCCTTAACATCTTGAACATCACATGGGAAGACACGGGACGATTCAAGAACTCCGCCGTCGGCCCAAACATCAGCGACATGACCATTCAGGTCGGCGTCGAAGACCCGCGCACGGGGCAATTCGGCGTGACCGCTATGCCTGTGATTAGGTTTCCGAACTTCAGCGACATCACAGCCGATCTGGACCCCCGCGATTTCACGCTGCTGGTCGGCAACGAGAAGGGAAGGAACCTGAAGCGGATTTCACTTTATGAGTTTCTCGCCGACCCGACCGCATACCTTACGAACGCCGGTTCCTGGCTGGGCCGAAATCGCAGCCTGCTCGCGGCGCGCGATTCCAAAGTGTTGGTCAGCGCCCAGGCGTGCTTTTTGCCGGTGCCCAAGAAAGGGATCGCGACATTCAACCCAGTTCTGTTCAACTATCAGTCCGTATCCGGCGACCCGGCCGTGCTCACCGTTTTGGTCACCCGCGAGGGGACCAGCGTGACCGTTATTGACAACAAGCGCGACGCGTTCAGGACCGGCTTCATCTGGGGCCAACGCCTCTTTCACAACGATAACGGAATGCGCGCGAGTTTGACCGGAGAGCGGCTGAGCGACTACAAGGCCGGAATCGAGCGGCCTGGGAAGACGGGCCCGGAGGTCAGGAAGAGAGACGACTCCGGGCTGAACATGGTGCTGCTCATCCAGATTCCGCTGAAGCAGAAGCACCCGATGCGGGGCGGATTCGGCGGCGGTTTCCCGGCCGCAGCGGGCGAGGCCGCCGACGTCGGACTACTGAAGGAGAGGCGCAGCGACGTGGAGAATGCCGTCATCGGCCACGGCGACCTCGAGGGACCGTTCACGGAGATTGACAACCTGGCGATCGAGCGCGACCCGCGCTTCCCGGTGCGCGTGACCGTGCAGTTCTATAAGGCGACCTCTAACGGCGTCGTCAGCGAAGCGGATATGCGCGCGATTAAGGGGCAGATTGACCGCGTGTATTCGTTGAGCGATTCGGTCGGCAGTTTGGTAACCGGCGGAAGGACCGGTCGCGTGACCGAATACCATGGCATGAAAGTGCAGCCTCCCGGCTGGTGGGATGAGTTCTGGCGACGGCATGAGCGGAACACGGGCGACACGCGCTGGGAAGCCATCGCGAAACTGCGCGCACTGATCGGGAAGAACTACACCTATCGCCCGGTGTGCGATCTCTACTTGCGAGACCTGTTGCGGGAGCCGGCCAAGTAGAGGATACGGTTAGCGTCTGACGTTCGGCATCGGTAGTGAGCGGCCACAACCGCAGGTCGCTCACCCCCGGATTGTGCCGCCGACTGACAGCACGGGATATACTCCCCAGTCTATGCCCAAGGGCGAATACCTCCAATACGGCGGGCAAGCGGTCATCGAGGGCGTGATGATGCGCTCGCCCAAGTTCTATGCTGTCGCCTGCCGCGCACCGAACGGCAGGATCGTATTGCACAGCGACGCGGTCGCCAAAACCTGGATCGGCCGCCAGAAGTGGCTCAAAGCGCCGTTCCTTCGCGGCACCCTGGCCTTGCTTGACGCGATGGCGATCGGCATCCGGGCGTTGAATTTCTCGGCCAAGATACAGATGGACGAGCAGTATCAGGAGGAGGGTGAGGACGCGGGAGAGGGCACGGCGGCGAAAGACGGAGGCTCTGAAGCGGCTCTCAAGCCGGCCGCGGTCGCTGAACAGCCGGAGGAATCACCGGAAGAGACGGAAACTGCTGAAGAGGTCGTCGAGCGTTCGGAAGAGGGCTCCGAAGTGGTGCGGGCGGGGTCGGAAGGCGGCGACTCGATTATGAAAGCCGCGGTCGCCGGCACAATGATTATCGGTCTCGGCTTCGGCGTTCTCCTTTTCATCGCAAGCCCGGTCTGGGTTGCGGAACTGTTCAAACGGATGGGAGTCGAGAACGATACGGTCCTCAACATGTTCGAGGGCATCATCAAGATCGGCTTCTTCTTAGGCTACGTCGCCCTCATCGGATTGATGAAGGATATCAGAGAGGTCTTCAAGTATCACGGCGCCGAGCACAAAGCGATAAACACGTTGGAGGCCGGTCAGCCGCTGACAGTCGAAAGCACGAAGAGCCAGACGCGGCTGCACCCGCGCTGCGGAACCAGTTTCGCAATCATCGTCTTGATTCTGCTAATCTCCGTTGCCACGTTTCTTCCGAGGGATTATGGAACCGGAGTGACGGCGCTCGACCTCACCCTGCGCGTTTGCGTGAAACTGCTTATCTTGCCGTTCATCGCCGGAATCAGTTATGAAACTATCCGGTTGGCCGGCAGATTCCGAAGCAACCGCCTGTTTCAGGGACTCGTTTGGCCTGGGTTGAAGACGCAATACTTGACGACGCGCGAACCGGACGAAGGGCAGATTGAGGTCGCGCTTGTCGCGCTCCGCACCGTGTTGAAGCGAGAGGAAGAGGCGGATCGCGCGGCTGATGACCGGAAGGAGGTCACCGCAAGCGCGCAGCCGTCGGCGCAGGCCGGCTAACGGGCAAGCGGGCGGCATCCTGAATGTTTGAGGCCGTTCTCAACTTCTTGGAGGCGACCGTTGGGTCGCTCATAGACGCGTTCGGTTACGGGGCCGTCGTCGGTCTGATGGCACTGGAGAGCGCCTGCATCCCGATACCGAGCGAGATCATCATGCCTCTGGGCGGCATTCTGGCGCACAAAGGCGTCCTGAACTTCCACCTCGTCTCTGTCGCTGGGGCCTTCGGCTGCTCTGTGGGCAGTGCGGTGGCGTATTGGGCGGGAATACGGGGGGGGCGCCCGTTCTTAGAGAAGTACGGCAGATACCTTTTGATTCGGCAGAAGGAGATCGATCATGCGGACGCATGGTTCGCCCGGTACGGCCAGTCGGCGGTCTTCATAGCGCGGTTGTTGCCGGTAATTCGAACGTTCATATCGTTTCCGGCAGGCATTCATCGTATGCGCTTCTGGACGTTCTTGGGGCTGAGTTTCCTCGGATCTCTGCCCTGGTGCTATGCGCTGGCGGCGATTGGGTACTACTTCCAGGAGTTTCGGCCCACGCTTCGTGAATATTTTCACATCGCCGACTACTTTATCATCGGCGCGGCAGCTATGGCTGTGGCTTGGTGGGTTTACAAGAAGCGCCGCGAGACGCGCAGGACGGTGAGGTGAGACCGGCGTCACCTCTGCATGTCCCTGAACACCATCTCCGTTTCGCTCTCGCGAAAGGCGGAGGGCCGGGGAGGCAATAGACGCACCGCTGACCGGATGCGCCGAAGCAGGGTAAACAGATGCAACGACGATGATAACGCTTTCGGTCCTGGTCAGCGGGCGGGTGCAGGGCGTCGGGTTCCGCGCCTTCGTCGTCCGCGACGCGATTGCCCTGGGCGTCCGCGGGGAAGTTTGGAACCGGCCCGACGGAGGGGTTGAACTGATCGCCCAGCACGAGGATCGAGCGCAGCTGGACGAACTGGTGCAGCGTCTCCGGGCCGGCCCCGGGCGTGTGGCCAGCGTGACGGCGGACGAGGTCCCGGAGGCCGGCGCCTATGACGCGTTCGGCATCGGACACTTCCGCTGAGCGGCCCGCCCTGGTGTATGATGGAGGGCCCGTTCGGAGTCATTCTACGCCGGGAGGCTGATGCCGATGGTCCTCACCTTCACCGAAGAAGAGAAGCAGTTCCTGAAAAACGTCCAAGAGTTTGTTGACGAAGATGTCGCTCCCTGTACGCGCGCCTGGGAGAAGGACACATTCCCCAAAGACATCTGGAAGCGCTGCGCGAGCCTCGGCATCACGCATGTCGTCTTTCCCAAGGACTTGGGCGGCCTCGGGCTGTCTTGCGGCACGCTGGTCGAGACGTGCCGGATAATCGCCACGGGCGACCCGGCGCTTTCCATGAACGTCTCAGCGCTGAACGCCCTTTGCGTAGCGCATTTTGAGCACTTCGCCAACGATGAACAGCGCAGCAAGTACTTGCCGGGGATACTGAGTGGCGATTGCCCGCTCGCGTGGGCACTCACGGAGCCGGAGGCAGGGAGCGACGCTCGCCGCGTTCAGACAACGGCTATTCCGATCGCTGATCGCCCCGGGTACTTCCACCTGAAGGGTGAGAAGATATTCACTACGAACGGCGGCTTTGCGAAGTTGATAATCGTGATTGCGCGGATTGACGATGAGAACTTGAGCGCGTTTCTTGTCGAGAAGGACCAGCCGGAGATCAAGGACCTTGGGAGAATCGAAACGGTCGGCGTAAAGGCGAGTTACACCTGGCACTTTTACATGTCGGACGCCGTCGGTTGGCACACTCCGGGTTCATTCGAAGAGGTGATCTCGCTTCTTCATCGTGGGCGCGTGTGTATAGGCGCGATGGCGGTAGGGATTGCTGAAAAGGCGCTCGAGTTGGGGATCGAATACAGCAAGCAGCGCGTGCAGTTCGGGAGGCCGCTGGCCAAGATGCAGTCGGTTCAGAACATGATTGCGGACAGCGGCATGTGGGTAGACGCCGCGCGCCTGTTGGTGCACAAAGCGGCGTGGATGTACGATCAAGGCATGCCGATAGTGAAAGAGGCGTCCTGCTGCAAACTGTTCGCCAGCGAGACGGCGCGCGATGTGACCAACCGGATGTTGCAGATCCACGGAGGAAGAGGCATGACGCCGGATTACTTGATCGAGAAACTGTGGCGCGATGCGAAGCTCACCGAAATCGGTGAGGGCGCGAGCGAGATTCAAAGACTCATTATTGCGAAGCAGCTGTTGAAGTGACTTCAAATAGTGCAAGGCGATTCAGATAGCTTAAGAGTATCGTCGCCGACTGAATTGCGACATCGCGGTAATACGGTCGCCGGTGAACAGATTTGTTTGCCGGCCGCACACGAGGGCGTGCGCCCCGGGTCGGGCGTTCGCGGCCCGGTGAGAGAGTTCTCAGACGCGACGCGGGCACTTCAAGTCAAGCGCGCTGCACAACTACGGCGTAGGAATCGGACCAGCCGCGCGTGTTCAGTTTATGAATGCGCTTGGTGACGATGTATTTGCCGTCGTCCGGCCGGTCAATGAAATCCCCGACGAGGGGCAATTCATCGAAATGCGTTTCGAACAGCGTCTTTTCCTCTTTGTCGTCCAGTACGTAGACCTTTTTGGCACCGTCTGGCATAAGCGGATTCTACCCATAGGGCGACGATGGAAGCAGGGCTCACTCCGCCGATGCGTCACGGTCTGACTCACGGCCCTTCTTCCAATCCTGAAACTCCTTGCGGAACTCCTTGCCCTTCGTGTCGAAGGCGCTCAGCATGTGGAAAAAGATCCCGAGCCCCCACCCGAGCAGGGGCCAGATTGCCCATGTAATGCGGCCTGACTGTGCGAAATTGAAAGCGAGGAGCAGCGTGTTCACGCCGACGTAGCAGGCGAGGTGGCCCCAGAAATCGTTTCGCTGATGCGCGATGAACTCGCGCATCTCCTCCCGCTTGGCCTTCTCCTTCATCCATTGTCGCTCCGCCGCGACAACTGTCTCCTCAGAGATGCCCAACTCCCCCGCGGCTCTTATCATGCTGTCGCGCCCGCTTCGTCCGCGCGTCGCGTCAATCGCCACAGCACGTTTCAGAATCTCCTCGACGTCGCCTTCTTCGTATGTTTGTCTCATCTGTCAGCCCAGGCGGGTCTCTGGTGCAACCCGATGTAACAGCAGTTAACAGTTCTACGGTTGAAGCCCCGTCTTGGTTTCGGGCGTCACTCGGTTATCTATCTGACGGCGGACCGGTTATGAAAGCGCCGGTTGTGACCTGCGTCGAAGGGTAATACGCCGCGAAGATGGAGCGTCTTGAAATGCCCGGGTCGAGTACTCTGCGCGGAGTGTCGGACCCGCCACCGCGGGTCCGGCATCGGAGGGCCCGCAGGCAAAGAGCCTACGGAGTTACAGTCCAGATCGTCTGGTCAGTTCCGACGTTCCAGCCTGTGAAGAAGCTGAATGCCGCGGCCTTCCAAGTCATCAGCGACTTTACTTGTCCTGTGCCCGGCTCGACGAACCGGGAAGCGTTAGTGGTAACGACGATCTCCACAACCTCGTCCGAAGTCGCCGCGAATGCGACGTGCAACTCCTCGTAGCTTTGTGTGACGTAGTTGTACAGCGAGATTCGCCGCTCGATGAGATTCCTGCTCGCCATCCCTTCGAACCGGAACCTCAGCTCGCTCGGGCTCTCTGTCGGCGACGTGCCCACGACCTCTATCTGCACGGGCGGATCAATGCTCGGGGCGAACACCGCCGTGCGCACAACCAGGCGCGAGTCGTCGCTGTCGAACAGGTCCGGCAGCCCGCCGGAGATCAGCAGACCGCGGATGATCGTGAAGCTGTTTGGCAGCACTACGATGTCCATTGGGGGAGTGAAGTCAATGCGGAGTACAGGTCGCACTGCGGGAGTGGGGTTTTCGTGCGTATCGAATCGCTTCGCGGTCGTTAACCTTGATTCGTCACCGACGAGGATCCAACCGAAGTCGGTTGACGGATCGTCCAGCCATTGCTGCACGTCCGCGACCATTTCGGTCGTTGAGCCCCAAGTGTAGAAGCCGATGGCATTAACGGTGATGCTCGCGCTGGCAGCCAGATCGAATTTGCCGCCAACAGTCCCCCAAAATGTGTCTGGGAAGAATGTGTGGATCCACGTGGCGTCACCCGGTGTTGACGGGGCGCCGCCGCCTTCCTGGAACGGCGCGTCGGAAGTACCCTCACCCCAGTCTTCCAACACACGGTGCAAATCTACTGATGCGGGGCCGCCAAACGGACTGGTTCGCGACATGTTCAGAGTGAGCATTACGCTTTGAATCGTTGAACCCGCCGGGATTGATGCGGCGACGTCGAACGCTACAAGCCCCCGGCGGATTGCACCTACCGCAGTCTTCCCCCCGAAAAAATGCTGGCCCGCGCCGTTACTGAGCAGGCCCATCGGGTGTTCGTACAAAGTGTTGTCTTTTGCGGCTCCCAATACGACGGTGTCCGCTTGCACCACAGTCCCAGCGAAACCGAGCACCAAGCCAATGATCGGTAATAACAGACGATGCCTCATAGTTAGCGTTCCCCTCTCGCAAGAAGATTCTGGATGCGAACAGTATACACTATTCTCAACCTCGACGACCATCCAATTGAATCCTTTGGGGGCAATATGCATCCATTGTGCTGGTACTAAGCGCAGTTTTCCGCGTGGGCAATTGTATGCTTAGGACACCCAGGGTGAACCCATTTTTGCCGTTGCGGAAACCATGCGGATTGGGTGCGAAACCCCCGTATTTTTACGTGCAAGTTTTCGGAACGCATGACGGGGTGCGTACGTGTGTAACAGTAGAAGTACCAGGTAAGTGGTATGGGTTGGTGTGCCCCCGTCGGAGATTGAACCCGGACCTCCCGCTGAGCAGGCGAGTGGGGGATCCACTACGCTATGAGGGCTACCGACATCATATACTGAGTCGTGCACTACATATATAAATCGCATAGGCGGATACGAATGCGA
>JADFGT010000130.1 GCA_022567555.1 Armatimonadota bacterium
GCCAGACGAACGTGCCGCCGCCGTGATAGCATAATACCGACCGGCCGGCGCCCACCCGTCCATATATGCAAAGAACCTTGTTCGACGGACAGCGGCGGTATCGGCTGGCAACGAACACGACCAGCACGAACATAAAGAACGCGAAAAGCCCGATTGCTATTACTGTGAAATTCATCTCCGGCATCGTTTTGCCTCCTTACTGTTAGTTACACTTTGCGGACGGAGACCGTTTGCGAATCCACTATGCGCACGACTTCTACGGTCTCGAAACTGTCAATGTCAATCTTGTCTTCTGATACGGCTTCAAGTTCTTGTGTCATGTCGTGGGCGGTCAGCTGCACTTTGCCTCGGCTGTCCGCGCCGATGCGCTGATAAACGCGGGCGGTGCTGCCGACCGTCCTTCCGATTTCGAATCGCGCTCCCGGACTGGTAAACCGCGCCGCGAGCACAAACAGCAACGCCGTTATCCACATCGCGATGAACCCTGCGCCCAGCCCGAGCATCACGGCGAGCGTGGACGACATCTCGTATTGGACCAGCCCCGCCAGCCCCGCCCAACCGAACATCATGAAGAAGCCGGTGAGCGTATTCATGGATATCAGCCTGAACGCGCCGGTCGGACTGTGGTCGGCCTGGTGCTGGCCGGCGTCCATGGCGGCGTGGCCGACGTCCACGTCGCCGTGGCCGACGTCCATGTCGCCGTGCCCGCCTTCAAGGTGCATGTCTTCAGCGAAGCCTCCGACGATCATCAACACCAGCCGGAAGAAGAAGAACAGCGTGCCGATGACGGCGAAGGCCCAGAACACCATCTCCAGGCCGGACGCGCCTTCCACTTGAGCAAGAACAGCCATTTTCATCACCCCCGAATCACGGGCTAAGAGGAGCCAGACGGCTCAACGGCTATCAGTTCGACGCCCACCCGTCCTAACCCTTCTGCCGAACTTAATGACTTATACCGCCCGAGGCGGTCCTGGGTTGCATGGAGGGCCGTTGGAAGAGGCGGCGCCGGCCTGTTCAGACGGGCCGCTGCTCCGCCCTCGCCGGCACGGAGGCGCGGTCTCGGGCCACGGGGTCGCACGCGGCATGGAGGGTGGTCCTGGCACTGCGCATGGCCGAACGGCCGCACCGGGGACGGCCCGCGAATGGGGCCGAGTCCTCACTCCCTGGAGCGGAGTCCGGGCTCGGGCCATAATTACTCGGGCGCGTGATCGAGTTCCACAGAGTCAGCGTGAGTTACAACGGCCACATCGTCGGCCTCGACGACGTGAATCTGGCCATCCAGCAGGGCGAGTTCCTTTTCGTGGTCGGGCCGACCGGATCGGGCAAGTCCACGCTGCTCAGACTGATAATCCGCGACTTGAAGCCCACGAAGGGCCGCGTGACCTGGAAAGGCCGCGACCTGGCGACCCTGCACGACCGGATGGTTCCCGGCCTCCGCCGCCAGATCGGCTTCGTTCCGCAAGACATCGGGCTTCTGCCGAACAAGAAGGTGTGGGAGAACGTGGCCTATGCGATGCGGGCCGTCGGCCACACGCGCCGCGAGGTGCGGGAGCGGGTTCCGAAGTCGTTGGAGCGGTTCGGCATTCTGCACCGGGCCGACGCGTTCCCTTCGGAACTCTCAGGGGGCGAACAGCAGCGGGTCGCCATCGCCCGGGCGCTCATCAACAGCCCTGCGCTCCTGCTGGCCGATGAACCGACGGGACACTTAGACCCCGATACCAGTGTCGAAATCATAGAGGTGTTGGAGAGGGTCAACACAAGGGGCACTACCGTGATGATGGCCACGCACGACCTGACGACGGTGGCGCACGTGAAGCGGCGCGTCGTGCGCCTGGAAGCGGGCCGCGTGGCTTCCGACACGATGGGGTTGAACGGCGATGATTGACCGGTTCGAGTTTCTGGTCGAAGAAGCGATCGTAGCGCTGCGGAGGAACGGCATGATGACCGTCTCTGCCGTGAACACCGCCGCGATCGCGCTCTTCATTCTCGGCGGACTCGGATACACCTACATATCGCTCGCAAACTATCTGGACACGAGGCAGAGCGAGTTCAAACTGAAGCTCTCGATAAGGGATGGCGCCGATCGAGACGAGATTCACGAATTCGCCGAGTATCTTCGCGGCATAGACGGCGTTTCTCACGCAGTGTTTCTTCCGAGGGAGGCGGAGTGGGAGAAGTGGAGAGAGGAACAGAACCTGGGGGCACTTTCTCAAGACATATCAAATCCGCTTCCCGACCAGTTCGTTATCACCTTGGCAAGCCTGGATACCGCGGAATCCGTCAAGGCCGAGATCGGGAAGCATACGCTCTTTGACCCGGAGGATGGTATCCGGGACGCCAGGGAGGAGAGGGAGTTCCTGACGTCGCTGATCGGATTCGTTAAGCTCTTTGGCGGGTTGATGACGGCAGTGGGCCTCTTCACGGCCGGCACTCTCATCTACAACACGGTGCATCTGACAGTTCTCGCCCGGAGGCGCGAACTGCGGACGATGGGCCTGATCGGGGCGAGCCGCTCCACGATCCGCTGGCCGTTTCTGATGGAGGGCGGCCTGCAGGGGCTGGCCGGCGGCCTCGTCGCCGGGGCCCTGCTGTGGGTGCTGGCGAGTTATCTGGGCCCGTATTCGGGTGAGTGGCTCGGGCGGCCCCCGGGCGGCGAGTTCAGTTACCCTGGGTTCGCGATGACATCGGTCCTGGCGGCGGTGGGAATCCTGTTGGGTATGCTTAGCGCAGGCCTGTCCGTAAGGCGGTATCTGAGGTACTGAGAATGAAGTTCAGACTCCTAATCGCTCTCGCGCTGGTTCTTTCGGTCGTGGCCATCGGCCAGAACCAGACCCAGAAGGAACTCGAGCAGAAGCAGAGTCAGATCGAGAGGAAGGCCAGCCAGTTACGCGGCCAGCTGCGAGCGAACAGCCGGGAGCGGTCTCAGAAGTTGCGCGACATTCGCCGAACCGACGTTCAGATCGGGCGCGTCACCGGCGACCTGGGCGACACCACTCAGCGTCTCCAGGAGGGGCGCGAAGACCAGGCCCGGCTCGGAGATGAACTGGAAGAGCTGAGCCTGCAGTTGGGTGAGAAGAAGGAGCGCGTCGGCCGGCGGCTCCGGGCCCTTTACATGCAGGGCGACCCCAGCCCGCTGTCGATCTTCATCGGCGCCGATTCCTTGGAGGACGTGGCCGACCGGGCGTTCATCATGCAGAAGATCGCTGACGCGGATAGGCAGATGGTCGAAGACCTGAAGCAGGCCCGCAGTGAGGTGAACGACCGCAAGTGGTTGGCGGACCGCTTTGTGGAGCGAATCGCAGCCCTGCGCGTGCAACAGGTCTCCCAGACGAGGGAGTTAAGCCGCCACCGGCAGACGAAACGGGCTCAGTTGCGTGGTCTGGAATCTGAAAAGCGCCAACTCGAGGTGGTGTTGGATGAATTGGAGAAGGCAAGCCGCGCAGTTGAGGCGGAACTCCGCAAGTATCACAGCAAGCCCTCCAATGTGCCGGTGTGGCGCGGGAATCTAACGCAGCCGGTCTCCGGGCGGATCTCGAGCGGTTACGGCATGCGGCGGCACCCCTTCAAGGGTGGAAGGCGAATGCACACCGGAATTGACATTGCAGCCGCGTCCGGAACGCCGATTAAGGCCTCCGGCGACGGCCGGGTGGTCTCGGCCAGTTATCGGAACGGCTACGGCAACACTGTGATCATTGACCACGGCGGCGGAGTGACGACTTTGTATGCGCACTGCTCGAAGCTGTACGTCAAGGCGGGGCAGAGCGTGAAGCAGGGCGAAAAGATCGCCGCTGTCGGCTCGACCGGTCTTTCGACCGGCCCGCACGTCCATTGGGAAGTGCGCATAAACGGCAAGCCGGTGAACCCGCGCGGGCGGTAGGGCCACCGCCGCAGGCCGTTCTCCCTCGTGGTTTATCTCTAACCCGGACGGAGCGCGCCCTCTATGGCTGCCTCCAGGCTTGCTGTGTCCTTCGGCTTGAACCCCACGAACCCTTGGACAACCCGGACGTTGCGGTCGAGGACATAGAACGTTGGGAAGCGGCGAGTCTTGAAGGTCTTCACCGCGATCGAGGCCGACGTGTCGCGGGCGGCGGGGTCCCACCAGAATTCGAACTTCAGTTTCGGGTTCTCGCGCTTGAAGGCCGAGACACTTGCCTCTGTGTCCCAGCAGGCCAGCGCCACGACTTGCAGGCCCCGCTTGCCGAACTTCTCCTGCATCCCTCGGACGACCTCGAGCGAGCGCGCCGATTGCGGGGACCAGGTTCCCCACAGCGCAAGGAGCGTCGGCCGGCCCTTGAGCGAGTCGCTCCGAACGACCTTGCCGTCGAGCGCCTGGGCCTGGAAACGGATCTCGGTGCCGGGAGGCGGCGGCCGGTCCTGGGCCTGGGGCAGTCCCAGCACGGCCATGAAGCCTAACGCAACGTAAGCGGTCATCATCGGCCTCCTCCCGCAGGATACCGCGGGTGCGCGGCTCTCAGTATGCACCGCGCACATGGAGGCCAACCTCTTCCGGTCGAGCCGCCCGTACACAGATTGCGACTGCTCATTGACAGATGCCCCGAGGAGTTGCGGCATGGGAGATAAGCCGAGCGGGCACCGGGTTTCACAAAGTACTGAAACTTCGCAACGAAAGGCGGTATGATCGGGCTGACGCGCCTATGGCACGTGACGCAACCCCCGCACCGTGGACGGTAGCCGGCGAAGAGAAGCAGGCCTACGTGCGGCGCCTGTTCGCCGACATCTCGCCGACCTACGACCTGATGAACTCGGCCATGAGCCTGCGGCTGCACCACCGTTGGCGGGCGTTCGCAGTGGGACTGCTGGACCTGAAGCCGGGGGACGCGGCGGCGGACATCTGCTGCGGCACGGGCGACTTCGCCCGGCCGCTGCGGCGCGCAGTGGGTCCGTCGGGCCGGATTGTCGGAGTGGACTTCTGCCGGCCGATGCTGGAGCGCGGAAGGAAGAAGGGCATGCGGCTGCAGCCCGCGCTCGGCGACGCCTGCCGCCTGCCGCTGCGGTCGGCGTCGGTGGAATGCGTAACGGTCGGGTGGGGTCTGCGTAACGTGTCTGACCTGTCGGTCGCGCTGCGAGAGATTTATCGGGTTCTGAAGCCGGGCGGACGGTTTGTTACGGTTGACATGGCCGTGCCCAGGTCCGCCGCGGTCCGCGCAGCCGGCGGGCTTCTGTTCCACCGGCTGGTGCCGCTGTTGGGCGGGTTGTTCGGGAAACGCGAGGCATACGCGTATCTGCCGAAATCCACAGATCGTTTCGCCACGCGCGAGGCGCTTGCGGATGCGCTGGCCGCCGCCGGCTTCGAGAACGTCCATTGGCACGACCTCTTCTTCGGAAACATCTGCGTTCATCGGGGAGACAAATGACGACGGCGTATTTCGAGGCGGCAAAAGATGCGGCCGGCTCCGAACTTGCCGAAGAACTGGCTGCCGACCTCAGGGCCTGCGAAGCGTTTATGCGAAGCCGCCTCGGTTCTCAGGTCGAGTCGGTAGAGAGCGTCGGCCGTCATGTGGCCGAAGGGGGGGGCAAGCGGCTGCGGCCTCTGTTTGTCAGTTTGGGCGCGCGCGC
>JADFGT010000131.1 GCA_022567555.1 Armatimonadota bacterium
AAGGCGATCCGGGCTGCACCACGCTCGGCCAAGGTGCATTACAATCTGGCTGCCCACTACTATCGCTTCGGGCGCAAGCAGGAAGCGATGGACGCGGCGATGAGGGCGTTGGACGTGGATTCTCAGCACCCCGCCGGTCGCCGGCTGGTCCGGCTGATGGAGCAGGAGCGGCGGCCTCCGGCGCGGGGCGGCCCGGCCTCGGCGCCTGCCGCCCGGCCGTTTCCCGGTTCGGCAATGGCGCCCGAAGTGGCGCAGCCCGTCACCGCGGCGGCCGAGCCCGCCCGCCCGGCCGCGGAATCGTTGCAGTCGCCCGCCGCCCAATGGGCGCCCACCGTGCACCGGCCCGCCGATATTCGGAAGCCGCGCCATGCCCTCCCGTTCATCGAATCGCTGGGCGCCGGATGGCCGGTGATCCTGTGGGGCCTATTCGCGGGCCAGACGGCCTCGATGCTCTACCTGTTTCAGCAGTCGTTGATGGGGTCCGGGCTGAGCGACCTGCCCGGCGATATTTTCTTCGGGCAGGGGGCGGGCCTGCTGGCCGCCGCGCTCATGTACATGCTGTTCTGGTTCCTGTGGATAGTGGCTTGGGTCACGGACCTCGTGCATGCCAGGCCGGCGCCTGTCGTCCTCACGATCGCGATCGCCGGACTTGTCGGCTCCCTGCCGTTCTGCCTGTTCATGTACTCGCCCCTGCTGTCCGCGCTGCTGTTTCCGGTCTATTTCCTGGTAAGCCGAGGCCGGCGGCTGTAGGGGCCGCTGCGGCAGAAACCGGTTTCGGCGTATCGCCGATGGTCCCGAATCGTCGTATACTGAATAGAGGAACAGGTGCGCATGCTATGGTGACGTTGCTCGCTCTGGCGGTCGTTTTTCAGGCCCCGGCCCAACTGGTGCAGCCGGTTGAGGCGGCGTTCGCGCTGACCGACAACGCGATTATCGTGGACGCAGTTGTGAACGGGAAGAACGCCTCGTTCATGTTCGATACAGGGTTCACCGGATACCTCACAATCAGCGACCAGTTCAACATCGGCGAACCGTACGGCACGATGCTGTTGACAGACTTCGTGGGCCAGTTCGAGGCCAAGACTGTTATGCTGGAGAGCCTCCAGATAGGCGGCCTGAAGCAGGACGGTCTGCAAGCGCATGTTGTGCAGTTGCCGCAGGGGCGCCTCAGCCAGTCGTACGGCCGCCACGTGGATGGGATCATGGGTTTGGCCGCCGTCAGCGACTTCGTGACAGAGATCAATATCGAGAAGAGCAAGTTCATCTTCCATCCTAAGTCGGTGGACATCACCAAGCGCGTACCGGACAATAAGCGCACGTTCCTGGTGAAAATGGAGCCGACCGGCATCAACCACATACAACTGGTGTGCGAATTGAACGGCATGCCGCTCATGTTGACGCTCGACACCGGGAACTCGTTCTATGTGGTCACCCACAAAGAGGTCCTCGTGCGGGTGAAAGCGTGGGACCCGAACGAAAAGCCGAAATATATGACGCAGGCGGGCGTGGCTTCGGGTCCGGTTGACTTCTTCCAAGTATGGATAAACAATGCGGACATTTACGGCGTGCCGGTGAAGAATTCAGTGTGGGACGTGATAGACCTCCCGAGCTCCGACGTGGAGAGCGACGGCACAGTGGGCTTCATGTTCCTGAAGAACTTCAACATCACCATAGATTACGAACGGCGGTACGTTTGGCTGGAGAACTGGACAGGCAAGGTGACCGATACTCCGGAGGCGGAGCCCGGCATACGCATCTATCCGGACGACAAGAACCAGTATGTGGTCCGGTTCATTTATGCCGACAGCCCGGCGGATGAGCAGGGGATAAAGGAAGGGGACATCCTGAGGGCGGTGGACGAGAAGAGCCTGAGCATGGTCCGGCCGGGCGACGTGATGAAGTTGCTGAGGGGCCCGGAGGGCTCGGACTGCGTGCTGGTGCTGAGCCGGAATCATGTGATGAAGCGGGTGGAGTTGAAGCGCCGCCTGATGGTGAACGGTCGGCGCATAGATTGAGGGCTGTCCGGGGGCGAAATCCTGATTTTTCGAGGGTTGACATTCGCGGTTGCGGTGTGTGTTATAGTAGACATATATCTACTATTGCAGGTAGACACAATGCAACAAACCCAGAACCTCGCCGAAGAAGCCGACCGAATCCTCGCCCCGCTCCCCAGGGACCCCTCCCGGCCCCACTACACGACCGCCACGTTCGAACGGAAATTGCGCAAGGCGCGGGACCGGGAGCGCAGGTGCTCGCCCGAGTTCAGGCCGCTCACCGAGGCGACGCTCTACCTGCAGCGCCGGGACGTTCTGCACACGGTGGAGTCGGCGGGGCTGACCCGGCGGCAAAGCGAAGTGTTCTATGCGCGGGCCGGCGGCGACTCCTGGGCGGAGATCGGCCGGCGGCACGGGCACACCAAGCAGGGGGCCTTCCAGATTTTCAAACAGGCGCTGAAGAAGATCCGCCGCGCGTTCGAGTGCAACCCTTTCCGGGGGCTTCACCAGGTGTATAGGCAGGAGGTTTCGCGCTTCGCGCCGTCGCGTCTGGGCGGGCGGAGGTAGGGGTTTAGGCCGGCATCCTTCCACTGGCTGGCGGGATTGGGAAGGCGCCGGGGATCTCGGGCACGGTCGCTTGCCGTCAGTCCGGGCCGAGTGCGGTCTCGCCCATGTACTGAGACGTCTTGAAGCACTGTGCCGCGATACGGGCCTCACGCGGACAAGGTGGCCGCGATGGGCAGATTCGGTCGGAACCTCCAGGCCACCATGTCCACTCCACCCGATGCACCGCTCGCTCTGGGGACGCACGCTGGCGGTTACAGTTCAGGGGTAAACTGCGCATCGGAGGCGCGGGCAAATCGCGTTGTCATTGATCATGGTCGTCGTAACGGTGCCGTACGCTCGGCGGGGGACTTGAGAGCCAGTCATGAAGTTGAAGTTCGCGCACATTTGTGATTCGACGATTCTGTCGAAGGAGAACAAACTTAGCGTGATAGGGATATTCTCCGAGATCAATGCGCAGCGTTTTCCTATGGTTCATGGCCATTTTGATCTCGCGCTCTGTTTAGAGTTTGAGGAAGAAGATGCTGGCAAACAAGAAACGGTGGAAATCTGCCTCCGTGATCCAGAGGCCAAGCCTTTGCGGACGGTCAATGGAAAGATCAACGTTCCGCCCCAGATCACGCCAGGTCAAAAGGTGCAACTCGTGCTCGCTTTCGACCTTGTGACATTCACGAGCCCTGGTATGCACCAGATGGACGTGTCGATCGGGGGCCAGCGAATAGAGGCATGGCCGCTAAACCTGATCCACCGGGGCGAGCAGAATGCCAGCAAAACATGAGAAGCTACTCGACAGGATGCGCCGAACCAAAGCCGGCTGGAGAGCGTCTGACTTCAAAAGGCTGTATGCTGGCTTCGGGTTCGATGAGGTAGATACGGGGGGTGATACGAAATACCGACATCCGACGTATGCACAACTGGTAGCCTACGTGAGCCGATCATCCGGCGAGCTGAGCAAAGCCTACGCCGAAGATGCGGTCAAGATTATCGACACGCTAAAGCAACTCGTGGAGAAAGCCAAAGATGATGAACATGAGCATGACGGTCCGCCATGAGTGGTGGCCGCAGACCGAAGAAGAGCAGCTTTCGGCAGGAGGAACGGTTTGGGTGGCGCGGCATCCCGAGCTGATCGGTGTCGTGGCGCAGGGAGAAACCGAGCAGGAGGCGATTGAGCGGTTTCAGGAGAACGCCGCCGATCTGGAATCTGAGCTGAAAGCGAGCGGGTTGCCGCTTCCCACTCCTACGCGCCTGTCTTTCGAGCTCGTTGTGGAATCAACGCACATGGATTCCGGCGGCAAGGTGTCGGCGCAGCCAGAGACGCGTTTCCAGGCCGAACCCGTTGCTCTGGCTTGATTTGCTGCAACCGGAGCCCGCTTGAATCTCTCCTTATTCGGGGATAGGGAGGGATGGAAAAGTCGCGGTTATATCCACGTATTCAAGGCAATTTGCCGTACTTTTCCTCTGTCTGATCTGAGAGAATACTCGGGAAGAAATTCCAGATTCTCGATATGCAGTCTTTCGCCATTCGAGCATCATGAATCCGCCCGTTCTGTTCTATGTAGACAAGACAGTCCCTTATAGCACAGCACTGACGAATTGTCAGTAAACTGTATTGTTCGATGACGGAATGACGGGAGATACACCCATCGGCTCCGAAACTACCGAGCAGGTTGGCGGTATAACGCTCAGTAGGCTCCCCGGCTGTCGATACCTTCTCCACAGCGGTCGCCGCCAACAGGTAGCTTCCTATGATGAACCTCGTTCCTTCTGGTTCAGCGTACACTATAAATCCTGCAGGGATTATCTCAAGGCTGTTGAATGGGAATCCCGGTACCAATCGTCCAACCACATCACACTCGAAGTCAACGAGCCCTTCGGCATAGAGCTGCAGGACCTCGCCTGGCAGGGTCCTCTGTTGCTCATCCTCGAAGAGGCCGTATATGAGTTGCCTAATTGCCTCGCTAGTGAGCATCTGGCTTCTTATCCCTCCTCCTCCCCCGATGGGGAGGCTTGTTTGCGCGGTTTGGGTGGCTTGCGTGTTGTTCGTTTCTTGGGCTGTTCGGTCTGCGCGGCAGGCTCTTCGATAAACCCCATCTTCCGGAACTTGTCGTATCGCTGCGTGCGCAGTTCTTCTCGGCTCAGTTTTGAGAGTTCGTTCAGGTGGCGGATTATTGCAATCTCGATGTTGGCCGCAGTTTCGAGCGGGCCTCGGTGCGCGCCGCCGAACGACTCCGGGATTATCTCGTCTATCAGGCCGAACTCGAGAGCGCTCTGGGCGGTCAGTTTCAGCGCCGATGCGGCTTTGTCATTGGCGGTCGGATCGCGCCAAAGAATCGCGGCGCACCCTTCGGGGGGGATGACCGAATAGATTGCGTTCTCCAGCATAAGGACGCGGTTCCCGACGCCGATGCCTATCGCCCCCCCGCTGCCGCCTTCCCCTATCACGACGCAAACCACCGGCACGCCGAGGCCGGACATCCTGAACATGCCCTCGGCTATCGCTTCGCTTATGCCCCGCGATTCGCTGTCTACGCCCGGGTCGGCGGCGGGCGTGTCGATGAGTGTCACGACCGGCAGGCCGAACCGGTCGGCCATGTCGAACATCCGCATCGCTTTGCGATAGCCTTCCGGTTTCGCCATGCCGAAGTTGCGCATTCTTCTTTGTCTCAGGTCGCGCCCTTTTTGCTGGCCGACGATGACGCAACTGCGCTCGCCGATTTTGCCGAGGCCGGCGACCATTGCCTTGTCGTCGGCGTGGCGGCGGTCTCCGTGCAGTTCGATCCATTCGGTGACGAACGCGCGGAGGTAATCGAGCGTGTACGGCCTGGGTTCAGCGCGAGAGACGAGTGTGCGGTCCCATGCGCCGAGGCGACTGTATTTGACTTTGAGATAGTTGTCGCGCTTCTTTTCGA
>JADFGT010000063.1 GCA_022567555.1 Armatimonadota bacterium
CCGGTGTCTGCTGATTCCATGCGATTTTGACCAGACGGGCGACGCCAATGACCCCGCAGCGGTTCTCTCCGGCGGCGCTCCGGAGATCGTTCGAAGGCTGGAGGCGCCGGAGCTGCATGACTTCGCAAGCGAGTTCACCGCCTGGATTGACGCCCTGCCCAGCCGTCCCCGCGCCGAAGCGCTGAAGGCGAGCGAGGAGTTCCAAGACTTCTTCGAGCGTTACCTGGAGACGCTTCCCGACGAACGGGCGAAACTCCGGCGCGCAGCGCACGCAGAGTTCCTCAGCCTGTTCGCAAATGCGCTCGCCGGCGGCCTACGCCGGGGCCGTATGGAGGTGGTCTCTATGCTGGGCCGAGCCGTGGAGATGCACGGAGCGGTTCAAGGGAACGTCAACTTCGGCTACCTGGCAGACTCCCTCTTCAGCGAGACGCTACCGGCCTGACTCCAGGGCCTCCAGCCACCGGCCCAGCGCCAAAAGCCCAGCCCCCACAGCCGGTCGCCAAACGTCCGGTTCTGCGAACTGCAGGCTCATCGCCTCCGCCACGCCCGGCGGACACAGACGCCGCACCCGTCTCCGGACCGCATCCTCCGAGCACAGCCCGGCCGCGACCGCCCAGCAGGAGAGCAGAACTCTGGAGGGGCGGACCAATCGCACAACGCCGGCCAGCAGTTCGGCTATCGCGTCCGTGAGAGCGTCCACCACTCCGGCGGCCGTAGGGTCGCCCTCCGCTTCGGCTGCCGCCAGCGCCTCAATCGCGTCCGCTGTGTCTTTCAGGCGCGGCCCGAGATCGCTCTCCGGTTCGGCGGACGCCTCCACAACCTTCCGTTCCAAAGCGGCACGAAGCATCGTCTCCGGAGCAGGCCTGAACGCCGCAAGGTCCAACGCAAGCCCTCCCGCTCCCGGCCACGCCGCGTACGCCGTGGCCCCGCCGCAGAGGTCCACAGCCAACGCGCGTTCCTCGTACATGGCCGGGTCAACGGCGGCCTCCGCGCGCAACAGCGCTTCGGCATTCGAACAGAGGCAGACCGCGCCGTTTGCACTCGGGACCGATGACACGTCGAGCGGACGCACGCCGAACAGCCAGGGAACCCGAAACGAAGCGGGGGCGTTCGGTTCAGGCAGCCCCGGCGCCGTAACGACAACGGCAACCACGCGCGCCCGCTTCACCGCCCTGCCCAACCGCTCGCTGTTTCTCTCGACCGCCTCCGGGAATCCACCGGCGCCTTCGAGCGTCGCCTCTGTGGAAGCAACTACCTCACCCGCGAGGTTCACGACGCCCGACCGTAGACACCCTGGCTCAACGGTGTGCGCGTGCGCGTGCGCCAGCTCCGGCCGGACGAACAGCTGGGCGGCCCGCCGCCCGCCCCCGCTCGGCGCCCTGCCCGCCTCCACGAGCACGCCTTGCCGCACCAATCCGCGGATCATGACCGCCGCCCCGGCGGCGCTTAGGTCCAGGGCTTCGGCGAGCGCCGAGCGCACGATGCCCGGCCGCTCAAGTACGTGCCGGACGACGCGCGCGTCACCTGGATTGAGCACGGCCTTTCTTGAAGGGGGAGTCACTACTGAAACCGGCAGACGACGGATTCGCCCGCGCCGGCCGGTTTTCCTGCACGTTTCCGAGGCGCCAGCGCCCGATTCAGGAACTTCACCGTGCCGAATAGGCGTAAAATGAACCTGAGGGAACATCCGCAAAGTGTCTTATTCGGTTGCCGGGGCACAGACACCGGTACAAGCAGATAGACGGGAGCTCTTCGAGTCCCTGCTGACCAAAACGCACCGGCATGCCTACCACCTGGCGGTCCGGCTGACCGGAAAGCGGGCGGACGCCGAGGACCTCGTCCAAGAGGCCTATCTCCGGGCGTTTCGCTTCTTCCACAGGTACGACAGCAGCCTTCCGTTCACAAGTTGGTTGTACAGAATCATGACCAACGCCCACATTGACGAAGTGCGCCGCCGAGGCAAGTTGAAGACCACGAGCCTGGACGACCCCCATCCGGAGACGGGCGCAGCCTGGGACCTGCCGGACGAGACAGCCTCCCCAGAGCGCCTGGTCTTCACCGACGAACTGGAGGCGGAGATTCAGGACGGTCTGAACCGGATGACCCCTGATTTCCGAGTTGCTGTTTTGCTCGCCGACATGGAAGGTTTCTCTTACGAGGAGGTCTCGCAGATTATGGGCACGTCAATCGGCACCGTCCGGTCCCGAATCCATAGGGGGCGCAAACAGTTGCGCAACCACTTATTGAGCGTCCGCCCCGACAGATATGGGAGTCAACGGAAATGAACTGCCGCATGATTCAGACCCGCCTGGCCGCATTCCTGGACCGTGAACTGGATGCAGGAGAGACCGCACAGGTCCGGAGGCACATCGAAGCGTGCGGGCGGTGCTCCGACGACCTGGATTGCTGCCGCAGCGTCAAGCGCTTGATCTCATCGCTCCCCACACACCACCCGAAGCCAGGCTTCGAGGAGAGGTTGCTGAATGCGTTTTGGCGCGGTCGTCTCGCGAATGCGGGCGGCCGCTCCCGAAGGGCCGCGAACAGTATGGGGTGGGGCGCAGCCCTCGTGGCCGGGGTTGCCGTGATTTCGGCGTTGACGGTCTTTCAGCTCCAGCAAGGGCCCACTCAGAATCCCAGCGAATCCAGACAGGCCGAGTTGCGCCGAATGCTGGAGAACGACCAGGCCTATGACCAGGCCCGAAACCCACTTTCGCCGGGGATACGGGTCAACCTTGACCGCGATTTCGAAGCCCGGTAGGCCGTGAGAACGAGATGAAAGTTTGGCCGATTGCCTTTTGCGCGCTGCTGCCCGGCACGGCAGTATCCCAGTCGGACGCCGACGCGCTCGCCCACATTCGCCGCGCCATTCAGTGGGACTCCCGCACAGTTTGCAGGGCTGTCCGACTCTTGACGCCGTGGGGTTCCTCCGAGCCGGTACGCGTCTGGCACGCCCAGTCCGAAACCGGCGCTAAGGTAACGATGGTCCTGGCGCCCCTCTCTCAACAAGGCCAGACCACCGTGGATGATGGCGTTCGCTGGCTGAAGTATTACCCGGACCACAACCGCCTTTACATTCATGACTCGCAGCTGCCCAGGCGGAGCACACAGGACGATTTGAGCCGGTTCGAACTGCTGAGACGGCATTATCGAGTGACGGCTGAGGGCACACACAAAGTGGGTGGACGCTGGGCCGTCAGAGTTCGCCTGACGCCGAACGACCCGAAATCCCTCTACTCCCGCCGCTTCTGGATTGACAAGGAGAAATCGGTATTCCTCCGGGTGGAGTGGACCCACCCCGACGGACGCATCCAGGTCGTGAGCGACACGATCTGCATCCGGTATCCCGCGTCCTTGCCCGCGGAGACTTTCCGAGTGAAGACCACCGGCACGCCCACCGAGGTGCGACGGCATTCGCCCCAACGCAAAGCGAGCATCGCGGCATTGGCCAAGGCTGTGGGCTTCACGGTGGTTCAGCCGCTCCAGATGCCGCACGGGTTCCTGTTCACCGGCGCGGACGCCATCGTGTCGGAGCACCGGCGTGTCGCGGCGCTTCGGTTCACCGACGGAGTGTCGAACGTCACGATTTATCAGACCGTGGCGAACGGAAACAGCGACTCTCGGCGTAGAAACCGACGTCGCGGCTCATTCGAGATGAACGGCGTACTGTTCAGCGTATGGGGCGACATTCCGAATGCGGCCCGGGACCACATCCTTTCGGCGTTGAAGCAGAGCACCGCAACGAAGGAGGCGGAACTCCGGGCCCGCGCCGTCTCGATGTTCGGTGTGAGCGAACGCGTGGTGGGCGCCCTGCGGAACACGGGCCTGGGGTTTGACGAGGTGGTCGCCGCGCTGGCCATCGGAGGCGGAAGCCCGAGGGCGCGCTACCGGTCCGCTGATATGTTCCGAAAGGGCAAAGGCCTGGCAGAAGCAGCCCGCGCCTTCGGACAGGACGCCGACGTAGTGCGCCGCAGAGTCGAGCGGTTTTGGCACGCAAAGTGACAGAGAATTCAGGAGGCAACAAGTAGGATTATGAGTATGAGATGGACAAAACGACTTTTCAGTTCGCAGGTCGGCTGGGCGCTCCTGGCGGGCGCCGCCGTAGGCGCCGTCGGGATGGTGGCCTTCTTGAACTCGGGCCGCCCCGCATTCGCCGACGAACCGGCTTCGCCGATCCTCACTCCGGCCGAAGCCCAGGTGCTCGCAGACTTAGATGCCGCTACGGTCACGCTGGTTGACCGCGTGCGGCCGGCGGTCGTGAACATTTCCAACGGCAGGGGCGGCCAGGGCTCCGGTGTGGTTTTCCGCTCGGACGGCTACATCATCACAAACGACCACGTGGTCGAGACCGCCGAAATAGTCAGAGTCTTGTTCGACGACGGGCGCACCGCCGAAGGCAAGGTTATCCGCGACCGGTTCACGGACATCGCTGTGGTCAAGGTGGATCGAGAAGACCTCCGGGCTGCGATCTTCGGCGACAGCGAGGAAGTGAAGCCCGGCCAGATGGCAGTGGCGGTCGGTTCGCCGTTCGGTCTGGAGCGGTCAGTCACATTCGGCCGCGTGAGCGCCGTCGGCCGGGGGGGCTCCAGCGAAGCGCCTTATCTGCAAACCGGCAACCGCCTTTACACGGACATGATCCAGACTGATGCGGCCATCAATCCCGGCAACTCCGGCGGCCCCCTGCTCAACTACCGAGGAGAGGTCATCGGAATAAACACCGCGATCCGTACCGCCAGCGGGAGCAACCTCGGCGTAGGGTTCGCAATTCCCTCGAACCTGGTCAAGGTCGTCGCCGAGCAATTGATCTCCGAAGGAAAAGTAATACGCGCTTGGTTCGGAGTTGAACCCGAGAACCTCTTGGGGTACGAAACGAAGGAATCCGGCGTCGCGCGCGGCTCTATCATCCGAAGTGTCAGCCCCGACAGCCCCGCATCCGAGGCAGGCGTAAAAGAGGGTGACGTGGTCGTTGCGATCGCCGGCAAACCTGTGCGCGGCGAGATGGATTTGCGTAACGCGATGCTCGTCAACCGCCCAGGGACGACTATTGACGTCAAGGTGATTCGAAAGGGCAGCCCGAAGACGCTGAAAGTCACACTCGGCGAACTGCCCGAATGGCACGGCGCCCAGGACCAACCCGCACCGCTTCAGGAAAGGATTCGTGACCGGATTCGGCGAGCGCCGAGGCGCTTCTTCGAGGAGAGGCCGGAACGGAGCCCAGGCTACCAGAACCCGCCCTCGGAAACGCCCGCCGGCCCGGCCAAACTGGGCGTGAGGGTGCGCAACCTCACCGAAGCGGACAGGCAGGAAATGCCGGGCATCGAAGGCGTGTACGTGGAGAGCGTGGAGCCCGACTCGACCGCCGAGGGTGCGGAACTGAGCCCAGGCTACGTCATAACCGAACTGGGTGACACGACAATACGGAACATCGAAGACCTGCGCGAGGCCCTGAGCGGATTCAAACGTGGCGACCGCACGATGCTCACGTTCGTGCCGGGCACTGAACCCGCATTGCGGACAGTCACAATCATCATCCGGTTCTGACTCCCGCCCATCGAACGCTCCGAACCGGGCCGCAAGTGCATAATGCACTTGCGGCCCGATGCCTTCTTCCACTCGCAGACCGGACGCGGAACCTGACCGGGTTGCCCGGCGGGCTCTGGAGGAAGCGCGCAGCGTTCTTCCCACGCGCCGACCGATCCGCTTCGAATGGCGGGACTATCGGGTGACAGCCGGTCGCGCGTATCTGAGGGAGAACCTGATTTGCTTGAGCCGCCGCCTGCTCGCCACGCCCGCGCGGATCCGCGCAACCGTTCTTCATGAGTACGCGCACCTCTATGTGTTCGAGCGATTCGGGGCAAGCGCCAAGCCGCACGGACCGGAATGGGCCGAGGCGATGCGTAACCTGGGACGAAAGCCCGAAGTCACGCACGCCTACCCGTGCCGCCGTAACCGGGTGCGCAAGCCGCTCGCCTACAAGTGCGCAAAGTGCGGAGAGAGGATTGACCGAGCCAGGCCCCTCAGTCGCGGCTACACGTACTATCACATCGGATGCGGCGGAAAGATCGCTGCACTCGGCGCACAGACCCGCAAGAAAAGGAAATGCAGATGAGGATCGTAACCGCCGCCGAGATGAAAGAACTGGACCGCCGGGCCATCGAAGAGTACGGCATACCGAGCCTGGACCTGATGGAGAAGGCCGCCACCTGCCTGGTACGAGCGGTAATGGACGAGGCGGACGAAGGCAGCGTGCTTGCGCTGTGCGGTCCCGGCAATAACGGCGGCGACGGCTTAGCGGCGGCAAGGATGCTCGTGGCCGAGGGATTCGCCGTAACGGTGCTCTTGGCCGCCCCGCCGACGAAACTGACAGGCGACGCGCTGGCTCAATATCGAATCGCCGTCGAGAGCGGTGTCCGCGTCCTTTCCGTTGAGGACAAGGAGTACGAGCGACTGTTGGAGTCGCCCGGGGAATGGGACGTGGTAGTGGACGCCCTTCTCGGAACCGGGGCGCGGGGCGCGCCGGCGGGCGAGATCGAGCGCCTCGTGAGCCTCGCCAATAGCCTGCCCTCGCCCACGGTCAGCGCCGACATCCCGACCGGCCTGGACTGCGACACCGGCGTGGCCGAAGGCGCGCACATACTGGCCGAGCGCACAATGACGTTCGGCCTTCCGAAGCCTTTCCTGTTTCAGAACGACGGACTGTTCGCATCGGGCGAGTGGTTCGTGGGGGACATCGGCTTTCCCGAGGAACTTGTCGAGAACGCCGGAAACGCATGGATGCCGGACGAAATGTGGGCGATGGGCCGGTTCCCAACGCGCACACGCCTATCCCACAAACGGAACTCCGGCGTCGTCCTGGTGGTGGCCGGCTCGGCGGCGTTCCCGGGCGCCGCCGTGCTGACCGCGCAGGGCGCCCTGCGATCCGGCGCGGGCTTGGTTCTGGTGGCGTCCGTTCCGGAAGCGCTCGACGCCGTGAAGGCGCACCTGCCCGAGTGCCCACTGGTGGCGCTGCCGTCTCAAGACGGATGGATGGCGCCGGACGCGGCCGACACCGTCGCCGCAGCCGCCGAAAGGTGCGACTCTGTCGCCGTCGGCCCCGGGTTGGGCCGCGAGCCGTGCGTCCGCGACTTCCTGAAGCGGCTTTTCTCCGCTGTGGAGACCCGCTGGGTCGTGGACGCCGACGCCCTCTTCTGGCTGCCCGAACTGAAGACCCGACCACGAGGAGTGGCCGTTCTCACCCCCCACGAGGGCGAGGCGGCGCGCCTGAGCGGGTTGAGCGCCGACGCTATCAGGGCCGCGCGATTCGCGAGCGTGCGAACTCTCGCCGAAAAGTATGATCAGACCGTCTTGCTTAAAGGAGCGTACTCGCTGATCGCGTCACCCGGCTCGGACATCGCCGTGAATCCGACAGGCAACCCGATACTGGCAACCGGCGGGACCGGAGACGTGCTGACCGGCGCGATCGCAACGTTTCTGGCCCTCGGCGGGCCGCCCTACGAGACGGCGCTGGCCGCCGCCTACATGCACGGGGCAGCGGGCGACCTGGTGGCGGACGAACTGGACGCTTCGGCCGGAGCGCTGGCATCGGAGATTGCGGCAGCGCTGCCTCTGGTGCCGAGCGCAGTGTTCGACTCGATGAGCAGCAAGATTCTCGGCGACAACCTTGAGTTCGATGAGGAAGACGATTCGGAAGATTAGCCCCTGGGCGGTAAGCCTGCTGCTGGCCGCGCCCGTGGCGGCAGCCGAAATCACGCTGACGTTCGCGACCGAGGCGAAGCGCGAGGTATGGATTCTGCCTGAGCGGCCTTCCGAACTCTCGGAGGCCGGCCAGGAGTTCACGGCCGGAAAGTTCCCCGTCTCGGTGCCCGAGGGCCTGGAGGACGGCTTCGCCGTCGTCTACGAGCCGGAAACGGGAAACGTGGCGATTCGCGGCCTCGCGGAAATGGAGGCGGGCGCCTGGCAGGTCCAGCGGGAGGACTGGCGCATCGCCCGAGTGACCGTCAGCATTCAGAGCGCGGGCAAACCGGTGATCAGTGGGTTCGTCACCCTGAGCGGCCCCGGCTATCAGGAGCAACACCTGCTCTTCAACGGCGAGGCCGCGTTCTTCGCGGTTCCGCCCGGCGAAGTGACCGTCCGCGTGCGATACCCGGGGCCCGAGGGAGAGAAGACGGCGCCGTCCCAGAAGTTCGTGCTGGACCTGGAGCGGGCGGACCGCGGGACGCTCCTTACCGTAGCCCTGCCGGAGGACGCTCCGGTCGCGCCGGAAGAATCGCCGTCCCCCACCCAAGAGCCGTCCGGCGCGGCCCAGCAATCGCCCGAGCAGGGGCGGCGGGGGTCTCCGCTCGGCTCGGCAATCATCTGGGTGGCGGCGCTGGCGCTGGGCGGGGGGGTTCTTTGGCTGGCCTTTCATCTGATTCGGCGGAACGAGACCCTGGTCGCCCAGAAACTGCGGAGTCTGGGCGTCCAGATTCCCGGCTCGGCCGGCGACGCGGACGATGACGACGCGCCGCCCGTCATCACACAGACCGAACCTGAAGAGCCGCCCCTGGTACCGGAAGGCCACTGCCCATACTGCGGCAAGGCTCTCGGCCCGGCCGGCACATGCGACTGCCAGATATCAACCACAGGCGCCCAACAGCCGCCGGCGCCCTCCGCGACGGCCACTCCGCCGGCAGCCGCGGCCGTGGCTCGCCTGGTCGCGGACGCGGGCGTGAACATCGAGGTCCCGGAGGGAGTGTCCGTGCTGGGCCGGGAGCCCGCATCGGCCCAACTGCTGGTGGCCGACACAACCGTCAGCCGCTGCCACGCCGAGTTCACTCGCACGGCCGAAAGCGTCCTTTTGAAGGACCTCGGCAGCAGCAACGGCACCTTCGTTAATGGTGTCAGAATCGAAGCGGAGACGGAACTGAAATCGGGCGATACCGTGCAGTTCGGCGCGGCGAAGTTCCGATACGAAGATTAAGGCGATGGGCGGACTTCTCTTTCTGATGCTGGCGGGCGGCCTGGGAGGGTTGATCGGATGGGCCGTCACGGAGCCGTTCGCGCCCGACGTATTCCCGAGCATCGACCTTCCGTCCCAAGTGCTCGAGCAACTCGAGTGGGAATGGGGGCGGTGGGGCGTGCTGTTCTCATTCACGATCGGCGCCTTCATAGGCCTTGCGCTGGGAGCCGTGAACGGCTGGATGCAGTGCAGCAGGAAGCACCTGTGGCGAGGTGCGCTGGGCGGATTGGTTGTGGGCGCAATAGGGGGTTATCTCGGCCTGCAGCTTGGCGGCACATTAGCCCACGCCCTGTTCGGACCGAACGTTTTTACAGACCCCGGTGTCCCCTTGCGCGAACAGATCATCGCTCGGACCCTGGTTTTCGCGCCGTTCGGCGCGCTCCTCGGCCTCACACTTGGGATCGCGGCGAGGTCGTGGCCTCGGGCGGTGCAAGGAATGATCGGGGGACTCATAGGCGGGGTTATCGGTGGAGCGCTCTTTGACATCATCGGCTCGAACTTCGGAGGCGCGATCCTCGCAGCCAGGGGAACCCCACCGGGCGAGTACGGCGAGGTCGGCATCTTGTCGCGGGCCGTCGCGAGCGTGACGACCGGCGCGGCGATCGGGCTGTTCGTCGGGATCGTGGAGCGGCTCTCGCGCAAAGCCTGGCTGCGGCTTGAACTGGGCCGCAACGAAGGCAGGGAGTGGATCGTTGACGCAAGTCAAACGTTCATAGGCCGCAGCGAGACCGCGCATGTGCCGCTTTTCGGCGACCCGAACATCGCGCCTATGCACGCCTGCATCTACCGCAAGAGCGGCAATTACACCCTTGTTGACGGCGGCGCGCCCATGGGCATCGGAGTAAACGGCATCAGAGTTCCGCAGGCGGTGCTGAAACATGGCGACATCGTCAATATCGGCTCTTACAATTTGCGCTTCCTGCTAAGAGGTTCTCACGCGGCCGCTCCGGCGCCCGTGGACGTTGCGCGGTCATCCGCGGCCTCGGCGATGGGCCCCGACCCCGCCGCGCAACCGGTCGGGGCCGGCCCGCCGCCACAGCGCGCCGCACCCATGAACGCGCCGGCCATTCCGCAGGACCAGCCGACGGTTCAGACAGCCCCGCCGCCACCGGCGGGCCAGCCACAGTACGCCCTGGTTGCGCTGGACGGCCCTATCAGCGGACAGCGTTTCCCTCTGGGCACCGGCGAGATGATAGCGGGTCGTGAAGCGGCGGGGATTCAACTCAGTTTCGACCAGAGCGCAAGCCGCCGCCACGCGGCGTTCGTGACCGGGCCCGCGGGGGTTATGGTTCGCGATTTGGGAAGCACGAATGGTACGCTCGTCAATAGCGTCCGCGTCCAAGAGATGGCGCTTCGGCCCGGCGACACCGTGAAGATCGGGAGCACGACGTTCAGACTTGAGTGAGGACGAGACAGGAGATAGGGGCCGGGAAACTGAAAACCGTAAAACGACAAACGAACAACGATGGACCAACACGAAACAGAACCTCCGCCGGAAAACGACCCGAACAGAACACGGGCGCTGAGCGACCCGAACCGGACGCAGATGCTGGGCGACCCCGGCAAAACGCAGATGGCGCCCGGTCCCCCGGCCGCCGCGCCCACGCGCGGCCTGTCGGTCGAAGTGATCCCCGGCCGGCAATGCGCTCTGGCGGGCAGCCCCGCGCGCGAGCAGTTTCTGATCGAGTTCAAGGGCACTCTCGGCGAGTTCGCAGGCGGTAGAACGCCCCTGAACATCTGCCTCGTAATTGACCGCTCAGGCTCGATGGAGGGCGAGCCGCTCGATTACGTCAAGCAGGCGTGCGGCTACGTCGTTGACCTTCTGGCACCCGACGATGTCTTGAGCATCGTCACTTTCGAAGAGACGGTGGACGTATTGATGCCGCCCAGCAAGGTTATGAACAGAGACCTCATCAAACAGCACATCAACCGGATCGTGCCGGGAAACACAACAAATCTTTACGACGGTCTGGCGCTCGGTGCGCAACAGGTTCTCTCGTCAAGAGAGCAGGGCCGCATCGAACGACTCGTAGTTTTCTCAGACGGCGACCCGACGACCGGCATCAAAGATTTTCAGTCGCTCGTCCAACACGTAGGCGAAATCAAAAAACGAGGCATCACGACAACGTTCCTCGGATTCGGTTACGAGTTCAATGAAGAACTGCTGGCGGGCATGGCCAAGCGTTCCGGCGGAAACTACTATTTCATCCAGCGACCCGAACTCATCCCCGAAGTATTCCGCACCGAGCTGGACAAACTGTTTACGATGGCCGCACGGAATCTCGTTCTGAAGTTCAAGACTGCGAGATGGGTGCAGCTGCGGCAGGTTTACGGCCACGACGTGCAGTTCGGCCAACGGGAAGTGGAGTTGGAACTGGCGGATGTAGAAAAGGGGACAGCGCTCGACCTGGCAATTGACCTCGAGTTTCAGAACCACCCGCTGGGACATTACCGCGCTATGGGCGGACGCCTAACCTATGACGACGCCGTTTCCGGAAGACAGGAAACCTTGGACGTGGATCTAATGATCGAGTTTACATCCGACCAAGCGCGATGCAACGTGCCGCAGGATTCGCGCGTCGCGAAATCCGTTGAGGTTTCCATGGCCAGCCGCGTAGTGGAAAGGACTATGATGGGCCTGAAGAGCGGGCAGGTGACGGCGCAAATGGCCATCGCCGACCTGCAGAAGACCCAGATGCTGCTGGCGGAAGAGGGGCGAACGGAGGAAGCGAAGCAAGTGGAGCAAGCCATCCGCGACTTGAAGCGCGGCGCCACGCAAGAGGTCGAAAAGACGCTCATAGGCACCGTGACGTCGCTCGATCAAGGCAAGAGAGTGCAATCGTCAGAATGAGAGCGCTCCGCATAGAATGTGGACACTCGCAAAGGGGAGCAGGACATCCCGGAACAGAGAGTAATGCGTAAGACGCGAACGGATTGCCCGCAGTGCGGCGCCGTCTGCTGGCAAGGCAGCGGTGCCTGCGACCTGTGCGGCTCCTCCCTATCCGGCGACCCGACCAAAAGCGGAACGACACGAGTCTCTGCTCCAGAGTCCAGGCATGCCAAGGACGCAGACCCGCTTCGCTGTGCGCATTGCGGCGTCTCAGTGGAACCGGACTCAAACTTTTGCCACGAATGCGGACGCCGTGCAGTTCCGGCGGCGCCTCACGGAGCGCTGCGCCGGATGAACGGCGACTATGTCCTGTTGCGCGAACGCGGCGTTGTGGTCACGAAGACACGGCTGCTCGTGGTGGGACGGGCATATGAGCTTGCAAAGATTTCTTCCGTTGACCAAGAACGCGGAAACAGCCCTATCGGGATTCCTCTTGTCGGCACCGTAGTGCTGGTCATCGGGCTGGGAGTCTGGCTCGGATTGGCCGGATTGGAAGGGCCCTCATATTGGCGTCTCGGACTCGCCGTAATCTTGGTGCTCGCCGGCCTCTACATCGCCTATGCATCATCGGCGCCCAAACATGTGCTGATCGTGCGGTTGGGAGACATAAGGGATGAAGCCCTCACAAGTACGGACGCAGAGTTCATACGGCGTGTGGCGGACGCGGTGACGAGGGCAATAGCCTCGAAAGATTGATGCCGGAGACGAGCAACGAAATCGCGGCCTGAATCAGTACTGCGGCGGCACGATCTGCCCGGACACCTCGCCGAACCCGACTCTGTATCCATCACCTTCGCACCAACCCGTCATGACGACCGTATCGCCGTCCTCCAAGAACTTTCGCTCTTCTTCGGTCTCATCCAGTGTGATCGGATGTGTTCCGGCCCACGCCAGTTCCAGCATGGAGCCGAGTTCGTCCGGCTTCGGCGGTGTTCCCTTCCCGTCCCAAAACCTGCTGGATACCGTCCCCGACGCGTATAGGTCGCCGACTTGGATGTTTGTACCGTTTACCGTCTGGTGCGCCAACTGCTGCGCCATGCTCCAGTACATGTGGCGAAAGTTCGTTCGAGTGATCGTTTGGGGTCGTGCGGTTCGTTCGGTTTTGAGGGCAACTTCCAGATTGAGGTCAATATGCCAGTCCCGCTCTGTAAGCAAGTACGGAAGAATCGGCGGGTCTTGCGGTTCGCCCGCAACGCGGAACGGCTCGAGCGCATCGAGCGTCACCACCCATGGGCTGATCGATGTGGCGAACGACTTTGAAAGGAACGGCCCTAAGGGCTGATACTCCCATCTTTGAATGTCGCGCGCTGACCAATCGTTCACGATCACCAAACCGAAGATGAACTCCTCCGCCTCATCCATGGAAACCTGTCTGCCCATCGGGTTCTCTTTGCCGGTGAAGAATCCGACCTCCAATTCGAAATCGAGCCGCCGGCTCGGGCCGTAAGCGGGGGCTTCGTCATCTTTGGGTTTCGTTTGCCCGAGCGGACGGCCCACGGGAGTCCCGGAAACCACCACGCTCGACGCGCGACCGTTGTATCCGACGGGAAGGTGTTTATAGTTCGGCATCAGCGGATTGTCGGGCCGAAACATGCTGCCGACGTTTGTCGCGTGATACATGGAAGAGTAAAAGTCAACATAATCGCCGATGCGCATCGGGAGGTGCAGCCTCACTTCGCCCATCGGAAGGAGCGCGGTCAAGCGAAGTTCCTGATTATCTCGTACCGTCGGATTACCCTCGCTCAAAAGGTCTGAAATGCGGTCGCGTGTCTCACGCCAAACCGGACGGCCAAGCGCAACGAAGTCGTTCAAGAAAGGCGCCAGAAAGACATCCATGTCCAGGTGCCGCAACAGGCCAGCGCCGTGAAGCGCCGAAAGGTCCAGGACATGTTCACCGATTGCGACGCCTACTCGCGGCGGTTCCTGTCCGCGCGAAAAAACGCCATACGGCAGATTCTGAATCGGGAAGTGGCAATCGGTGTCCACATCTATCCAGGATTTCAAGGCGGGGTCATTTGTGGGGTTCATAGTTTATAGTTTGCAGTTTAGCGTCCGTCGCATGTCGTCTGTCGTCTGTCGTCTATCGTCCGTCGTCCGTCGTTTCCCCTTTTCCCTGTAACCTGTAACCTGTAACCTAAACAAGAGCGTATCCCAATTTCGCGAGGTCTTCGATAGGCTCCTCCGCCGAGCATGAGCCGAATGACACCACAAACCGGCGGCCGTCTTCTATCTGCCGCAGGCTTGCCCGCTGCCCGCTCCACTCGACCGCATCGTCGTCGAACCGGAACGCGGCCGCGTCCGTCTCGCCCAACACGTCCTCTATCCGTTCGGAGGGGAGTTTGTGAACGCGGGCAAGGACTGCCGACACGAGCAGGTTTATGAAGCCGTGCTGCCACACGCCTATTTCATCGTCTTTCCAACGCACCGGATGATGCAGGCCGGCGGTCGCTTTGAATGGCAAGTCGAGCCGGACGCACTCTCCCATCAAGAGTGCAAGTTGCTCTACCGTCGGAAACGCCTCAGCCGTGACCCCGCCCGTTCGCACTTTCAGCGCCGCGCCGCCCGCCGCGCGAATCTCCGCGACCGCACGGGGCAGGCTTTGCCTCCAATCGCCGCCGAAGTGAAGTTCAATGAACACCGACATCTGTTGTCCGAACAAGCGTCCAAACTCCGGAAGCAAACGGTCCAGACCCCCGCTCTCCACGGTCGCGGCCGGCGCCTTCACTTCAAACGCATCGGCCACGCACCGCCCCGCATGCGTCGTATGAAACTCGCGAATCTCTCCCGCGTCCTGTTCCAGATTCCGCCGAAACTCCGCCTCCGTCTCTCCGCCGCGCCCGATAACGGAGAACCGCATCGTCCGGTCATTGGCGGCGAACTCTTCCTTGTGCGCCTCCACGTCGCGCAGCCGGGCCACAGGGATCACGAACCGGCTGACAAGCCAGGCTTCGGGACCGTTGACATACTCCGTGTAGTTGCGAAGGGCCTCGTCCAGAGGCAGTTTCGCCGGTGGAAACAGTCCGGCGTAATCAATGACACCCGCCATCAAGCGGCGCAGCGACTCGGGGAGCATGAGGCGTAGATGTTAGCAGAGACACGCATTTCAGTTTTCGGCAACCCCCGCCTCCTGCCGGGAGACGGCCGTGGACGAGAGAACGGCGGCGTGGACACATGCCCTTCGCCGGTTCCGCCGTTTCCTGTCCCCCATGCCCGGCCCATAATGCCGCCGTGACTGCGGACCAGCGAATCGCCGGGGCAACCCAGGGAACCAAGTGGGAGAACCGCCTCTTCTTGGTGGGCGGCGCCGTGCGCGACCCGCTCTTCGGTCTGCCCTCGCCGCCGGACGTTGACATCGTGCTGGAAGGCGACGCGCTGGAACTCGCCCGCTTCTTGAGGGAAGCGAACGTCTCGGCAATCGAGCCTGTCACTTACCCGCGTTTCGGCACCGCGCTCGTGATGGTGGAAGGGTCGAACGTGGAACTCGCGACGGCCCGCAGCGAAAGTTACGACCCGGAAAGCCGTAAGCCGGAGGTGAGGTCTGCCACGTTGAAACAGGACGCGCTCCGCCGCGACTTCACTATCAACACGCCGATGCGCAACCTCCACACCGGCGAACTCGTGGACCTGCTCGGCACGGGCTTAGACGACCTCCGGAAGCGGGTCCTCCGCACGCCGCTGGACCCGGCCGCCACTTTTTCGGACGACCCGTTGCGGACGCTGCGGGCCGTCAGGTTCAAGAACCGGTTTGACTTGACTCCGGCACCCGGTCTGTGGGAAGCGATCAGAGGCGAACGTGAGCGGCTGAATATAATCAGCAAAGAGCGAATCCGCGACGAGTTGTCGAAAATGCTGCTGCACCGCTCGGCAGCCGACAGTTTGCGCGACCTGATGGACCTCGGCCTGCTGCCGCTCTTCGCACCCGAACTGGAAGAAGGCATCGGCGTCGAGCAGGGCTCATTTCATAGCAAGGACGTTTGGGAGCACACGCTCGACGTGGTTGAGATCGCCGCTGCGCTGGAGTATCCCGACGACGAAACGCGCCTTCGCGTCGTTCTTGGCGCCCTGCTGCACGACGTTGCCAAACCGCGCACCCGAAGCGTGGAGGAAAGCGGGCGGGTTCGCTTCTTCGAACATGAGAGAAGGGGGGGGGAGATGACTCGGCGAATTCTAAAGCGGCTCAGGTTCCCAGGCGCCGTAGTGGACGACGTGGGCGCGCTTGTCGCGAATCATATGCGCCTCGGCTCGGCGGTGCCCTTCACTCCGGCTGCCGCGCGCCGCCTCGTCCGCGACCTGGAAGGTCTGACCGAGCCGCTGATAACGCTTTGTGAAGCGGACGCCCAAGCCATCGGCCGCACTGGGGACACAGGGGTTGACTTTGCGGACGTTCGGGAGAAAGTTCGGCGGGCGGGCGAGGTGAAGGAGCGGTCGAAACTGGAATCCCCGCTGACCGGACAAGATATCATGGACCTGTTGGGCGTCCCGGAGGGGCCGGAGGTCGGGCGCTGGAAGACGCGCCTTACCGAGGCCGTGCTGGAAGGCGAAATCCAAGCCGGCGACAAGGAAGCGGCGGCCTCACTCCTGCGCGAAGAGGCCAAGAAACAGGCGCACCATTAGGTTTGCCGCTATCGCGCTGAAGAAGAGTCGGTTCCGAGGCACAGAGATCTCATCCGCTACCCCCCGGGGACAGCGCGGTGACCGGCCCCTCAGCATGGCGTTCCCTGAGAATGTCGAACCGCCACGAGACCGGCGGTGCTGATGCACAGGGTACTCAGTCTGCCCGGCAATAATACGAGGCGTAATCCCCCCGCAAGAGTGCTAATATACAGGGAAAGGGCGGCCGCTGCCGTGGCAGCAGCCCGCGCTTCGTCTGGGAATTGAATTTGTGGAGGAAGGGTAAGAGAATGAGGTTGTGGATTCACTCTACGTGTGTGATCTTGTGGCTCGCCTTGACCACGTCGTCTATGGCACAGATAGGACAGTCGTGGGTCTCGCGCTACAATTGGACGGCGGATCGGGATGATGTTGCATTCGCGGTAACTGTTGACGCAGCGGGGAACGTGTACGTGACCGGGCAAAGCGTGTGGCATTGGTGGCTTGGCGGTACCGACTATGCGACGGTCAAGTATGATCCGGCCGGCAACGAACTCTGGTCCCGGCGCTACTCTGGAACGGTCAATGCCCGGTTTAATAACGCCTGGAATATCGACGTGGACGGTGCCGGCAACGTTTACGTCACCGGAACGTCTCTCGGCGATAACACCGGTCTTGATATCGCAACTATCAAATATGACACGGACGGCGTCGAGCTCTGGGTGCGACGCTACAACGGCGCGGAGAACGGAGACGAATGGGCGGGCGGACAAGCACTGGACGGTACCGGCAATGTGTATGTGACCGGCCGGACGTGGGGGGGCGCCTCCGGTAATGACGTGATAACCGTCAAGTACGCTCCCGACGGAACTGTGCTCTGGGAAAGAATTTACGATGGCCCGGCCGGCCGCGGGGACGCGGGATGGGGTCTGACCGTTGACGTTGCGGGCAACATCTGCGTGGTGGGAGAGGCCCGGGCGCCCAACCGGGACGTGCTCGTTCTCAAATACGACCCAGCGGGCAATCTACTCTGGGACAGTATTTTCAACGGACCGGGCAACCGCATAGACTTCGGCCAAGACATAGCGGCTGACGCGCTGGGGAATCTGTACGTGGTGGGCGTGTCCCACGGCGGCGGCACCGACTTCGACTACGTCACCCTGAAGTTCGCCCCGGACGGCACCCCTTTGTGGGAACGGCGGTTCGACGGGCCGGCCAGCGGTATCGACTTCGGCAGGCGCATCGTGCTCGACGGCGCCGGCAACGTGGTCGTGTCCGGGTCGTCGTGGGACCCCGTCACGAACCAGGACGGGGCGATAGTGAAATATGATGCGGACGGAAACCTGATGTGGGAACGCCGCTTCACCGGAGCCGGGGGGTCTACAGACGACATCGCGTTGGGCCTGGGCGCGGACGCGCTGGGGAACGTTTACCTAACCGGTGCCGTGGACTTGGGGGGACCGGGTCATAACCTGGCCGCCTGGAAGTACGACGCCGCCGGCAACCTGGTCTGGCTGGTTTTGTATGATGGGCCGGCCGGCGGCAGAGATGTGGGCTTTCGTCTTGCTCTCGGTGGCGGGGGGACCGTTTACGTGACCGGCTTTTCGGAAGGCTTCGGGACGGACTTCGTGACCATAAAGTTTGAACCGGTGCCCGTGGTCGTCCTACCCAAGAGTTTCACGATCCTGCGCGGCCTGCTGCTCTCCGGCGGGTTACCCGACCTGTTCTTTAGCGACGACTCGCGCCTGGTTGTGCGCACGGCGGTGTTCGCTCCGAGCGTTGAACCGCCCGTGCAGATAGAGGTCGTGGGCACGTCGCCGACAGAGAGCCCGAGCGAGCTGAGGTTCCGGTTCGAAGGGATGGCGAGCAGGGATCTCATCCAGCGGCGAATCTCGCTGTACAACTACGTAACACAAAGCTACGAGGAGTTGCACGTCGCATTTGCGGCGACATCGGACGAGGTTGTAGAGATCGTCGTTACCTCCAACGTTTCCCGGTTCGTCGAGCCGGGCACAAGACAAGTGAAGTCGCTGATGACCTGGAAGGCCGCGGCATTCAGCTTCTTCACAGGCTGGAACGTCGGGATTGACCAGACGATCTGGAAGATCACTCCGTAGCCCCTGCGGCCTGCGCCCTGTCCCCGGCGATTGCGCACCCCGGAAACGCAGGCGAACCTGCCGGCCTTCACGGCGTCCCTACGCCATAGAAACGCCCACTCGGGGCAAAGAGAGGAACGAATGAGCAGAAAAAGAACGATCGGTTTTTCAATCGTGGCGGCGGCTGCGCTGGCGCTGCCCCTGACCCTGGCATTCGCAGGAGGCCAACGGCCGGGACCGGACAGCGCGCAACGCCCGGGGCTCGGCCAGCCGGGGCAGCAACCGCCTCTCCAGAGGGGGCCCGGACAGCGCATGGGCATGGGTCCTGGGCAGATGATGATGGGTGGCGGCGGCGGTCCACAGATGCGGATGGACGATAAGAGCGTTTTCATCTTGATGGGCAACCGCCTGTTCAAAGTGGACAAAGCGACGATGTCCGTTACCGACCAGGCGGAACTGCCGTTCGGGCCGAGACGCGACGACCGGCCCCAGCCGCCGCGAGGCGACCGCCCGCCGCCGATAGGCG
>JADFGT010000132.1 GCA_022567555.1 Armatimonadota bacterium
TTACACTCAAGAAAACGGAGAAACGGTTGACACGTTCCAGTTCGCGAGCGGCGCCCGGTTCTACTTCGGTTTTGAGCCGGAAGGCTGGCAGCCGGAGAGCAGCCATTCGTGGCTTGTGTATGGCGGCGCCTGGCCCTGGCACCGCGGCCGCTTCAACGTCTTGTATTTCGACGGCAGCGCCAAGAACATCAGTTTGGGCCAACTGCTGGAAGGCTGTGACTTTCGCCCCGGCTGGGAGGGGCTGATAACGTCGCTCGAGGATTACCGATGGGATCTAAGCCAATAAACCCGTTCCGAACCTGGCGCCTCTGGCTGACTCTGGGCGTTGTGGCCATCGCGGCGGCCGCGCTGGCGTTCGGCGTTGCACTTTGGGTCACGACACAGCCGCCGCTGAGCGCCATGGGAGAGGCGCCAAGTGGCACAGAGGACTCCTTGCAGGACCGAGCGCCGCCCGGGCCCGAGGTGGAGGACAGCCTCACCCCGTTCAAGGTCCGCGGCCGCTAACAACCGTCGCAGTGGGGACAGGTCATAAGGGACAGCTGGCGGTTTATCGTGAATAGTGACGATCTGCAGTCAAGAGCCGGGTGGCCTGTCTGTGAGAAGTCCAAGAAACGGCATCAGACGCGTCGAACGCACCCAGTGCCACGCGTCCCGAACGCTCTCGCCGGCGTTCGGACGGGACCGAACGACATATTACAGACGACGAACGTCAAATTGCGGACCCCGATTACGCCCGCAGAACCTTCAGTATCTCCTCGACCTTCTCTTGAACTAACCGCTGGTCGCCACGGCTTTCGACGTTCAACCGCACAACCGGCTCTGTGTTGCTCGGCCGCAAGTTGAAGCGCCAGTTATCGAATTCCACGGAAAGGCCGTCGGTGCGATCCACTCGTCCGTTGGAGAACCTCTGCGCCACACGCTCGACGGCGGCGTCCGGCTCGGGGACCTCGCTGTTGATCTCCCCGCTGCACGGATATTTCTTCTGCATCTCGCCGACGAGTCCGCCGAGCGTGCGCCCGCTTTGGCTGACAATGCGGGCAATCTGAAGGAATGGAATCATGCCGCTGTCGCAGAACCAATGGGCCTTGAAATAATGGTGGGCGCTCATTTCGCCGCCGTACTCGGCGTCTTCGGCGCGCATGCGCTCCTTAATGAACGCGTGGCCGGTCTTGGAGGCGACGGCCCTTCCGCCCATCTTTGCTATGATTTCGGTTGTGTTCCAGATGAGGCGCGGGTCATGGACGATTGTGGCCCCGGGTTTCTGGCGAAGCGTGTCGTGGGCGAGAAGCCCGACGATGTAGTACCCATCGATAAAGTTGCCGTCCTCGTCAAAGAAGAAGCAGCGATCGAAATCGGCGTCCCAGGCGACTCCGAAGTCGAAGTCACTATCTTGCATTCGTTCGATAGTCGGTCGGCGGCTCTCCTCCAACATCGGATTCGGAACGCCGTTTGGAAAACTCCCGTCGGGTTCAAACTGCATAGGCGTGATTCTCAACGGAAGCCTGTCTTGCACAGATTGCACAGCGAGTCCGGCGCAGCCGTTGCCCGCATTCGCGAGCACTTTGAGCGGCTTGATCGAATCGGGCGGGACGACGTTCAGCAAGTGGTCGGCAAAGTCCTTGTACACGTCCTTTTGTTCGAGAGAGCCTGAGCCGGTTCTGTCAAATCGCCGTTCGCGTGCCCGCCGCTCCACCTCCCAAAGTCCGGAGTCTCCGCTGATCGGCCGGCTCTCCTGGCGCACGAACTTCATGCCGTTATATTCCGGCGGGTTGTGGCTGGCGGTGATCATGACCCCAGCGCCGAAGCCGTACTGCGCGGTAGCGAAATAGACCATTTCGGTTCCGCACAGGCCGATGTCGGTCGTGTCCACGCCCGCTTCCCGAAGGCCGACGATTAGCGCGTCGGTGATTTCGCGGCTGCTGAGACGAACATCAAATCCGACGACCGCTTTTTCGGCGCCGGTCTCGTCGGCGAGGGCGCGGCCTATGTCCCGGGCGATACCGGCGTTCAGTTCTGACGGCACTATGCCGCGAACGTCGTACACCTTGAAACAGGGAAGACGGTCAGCCATCGGCAGGAGTCATACCCGATGGGCGACTGGCGACTGGCACAAGGCAACCGACGGCTAAGAGGGCGGCAGGGCGCTCAGGTCCACAGCCATCCGAAGCGTCTTGCCGGAGCGCAGGTCCAGGTCTCGCGCCACTCCGAGCAGAAGGATCTCGCCCGCAAGGTCATACCTCGCGGCGATAGTCAGTTCGGCGCGGTCTTCGGTCAGGCGCAGGGAAATGCGCATGATCTCTCCGGGTCCGGCGAGGAGCGTGATGCCCGTGCGGCCTGCATAGAGGTAATCGGCGCGGAACGGCCGGGGCCGTCGCGGGCCGAACCGCGCGGCGACGTCCAATCTGAGCAGCGGAGCGAGGCGCCGCTCGCGACCGTCGGCGAGAATCATGAGACCGTAGTTATCTGCCAGAGGAACGAGCGCAAGGCTTCTGTTCGGGCCGATAAGAAACGCAGTGCCCTCTCTCAGACCGCTCCGGCCGGGCCATCGTCGCCATTTGGGCACAACGGCGACCGGAACCTCGACGCGGGAGGCGTCAATCGGCCTTAAAGGGCCGCCGCCCTCCAACGTTGTCCAGAAGTGGGCGGAAGCGGGACGGAGGACACGGCCTTCAAGACCGCCCTCCACAACTTTCAGAGCGAGGTTTGCGGCGCTCTCCACGCGGAGCGGGCCGGGTACCTGAAATCGGACGTGGAACCGTTCGCCGGCGAACACGAAGGGCGGTTCGAACTGCGCGGCGCCCAGAACCTGTGCCGCGGCCAGCAGGAGGATCATGCCAGGTGGCGTCCGTTCACCGACAGTTTGAACTGATGCCCGAGGACTTGGGCGCTGCGGCGGCACATCACCATGCGGGACAGGAAAATCTCGAAGTACTCCATAACCGACGCCACTTCTGTGTCGACTTGCAGCGTCAGTTCGATTTCCGGCGGATCGGAGCGCACCTCTACTCGACTCTTCTGAACGGCGAAGTTCACGCGGTCGTGAATGTCGAACGTCTCGTACTCGGAGTTCTGGACTCTACTGAAGTGGACGTCGCTCTTGTCAGCGATGATCAGGGCCGCGCAAATCCTGCTGATCGGCTGTCCTTTGTGCTCCTCGTGGTTGCCGATCGCTCCCATTATCGGGATGATCTCCTCGATGGGCATTCCCATGTCGGTCAGGATTTGCTGCGACATCACCGCGCCGATCATCGGGTGGTTCAAACGGTTGACTACGTTGCCCATATCGTGAAGGTAGGCCGCTATTGCGCCTAACTCCTGGTCGCGCTCCGGCGAGTCGAGCGTGTTCAGGATGTAGCGCGTGATGCTGCTGACAATACCGGCGTGGCGGTGGCCGTGCTCCGTATAGCCCATACGGTCCAGCACCTCGTTTGCCCCCTCTATGAGTTTATGGACCTTGCGGTTAGCCTTCACCTGCTTCAAGGTGACGGGTCGTTGTTCGGGCGCGGGCTTGCTCATGGGCAGTCTGATTATACGGATTGCGAGCCGGTCGCTGGAGGCATCCGGCCGCTCAGTACTGAGATCCGGCGCGACCGCCCTTCGGTTCGGGAGCTTCGCCGACCTCCACGTGCCACAGGCTGACGACGCGGTCCAGGCCGCCGATCGCCAGCAACGCGCCGTCCGGCGAAAAGGCGACGGAACGGACTGCCGCGCTGCCGAACTCGGTTTTCTCGTACTCCTCGAAGATCAGCGCCAGTTCTTCCGGCGGTTTGT
The DNA here is from genome assembly GCA_022567555.1 of Armatimonadota bacterium. Lineage (GTDB taxonomy): Bacteria > Armatimonadota > Fimbriimonadia > Fimbriimonadales > ATM1 > JADFGT01. The sequence continues at coordinate 3,772 of JADFGT010000132.1, forward strand.
TTTTGATTCTGGCCAGCGTGAGGTGCGGCTCGAACTTCCGTCGTTCTTCGGGGAATCCCAGCCGCTGGAGCTTCGATTGCAATTCCCCGGCAATCGCGATGAGAGGCTCCGCCTCCTCCAGCCCCACCCCCACGACGTCGTCGGACCGCCACTGAGCGACTGCTGGACGAGGGGAAAGAATTCAGGGACAGGATCAGAGCCCTGCGTCAGACCATGGATCTCGAGGAGCTGGCTCAGCTCGAGGTCGACATGCTGGACTGGTTCGACCGAGTCCTCAACTCTGAGGAGCGGGCCACCGGCGCGAACAAGGAGGTCCTGAAGGCCGCCTCAGACCGGCTTGAGGCGGCTGCTGAGGGGTTCTCGCAGGCTAGTGACGCCCTGGCCGCCCACCAGAGGGCCCTGGACGCCAGCCAGCCCGACGTCGCATCCCAGCGCTTGAGCGGGTATATGGTGGCCCTGGAGTTGCTCCTCACCTGTTGTCCGGAGTGATGTATGGGAGCCACCAACCCGAAGCGTTACGGTTCACGGGTAACAGACCAGCACGACCACACTACTCAGGACCAGGGTGGGCCCGTAGCAGCGGCCGCCACCAAAGAGGTGTTCTTCAACATAGCATCGAGGGGGACGGCCCAGCCCTACAACCTGCTGGTTGGGGCCAATGATGAGTGGCCCGTCTCTCAACTCAATGCGAACCAGGAAGCCAACTTCCTGCTGCACGTCCCCAACGACTTTACGTCGCTGACGGACCTGGTCGTGGTCATGATCCCCGATGCGACGGAGACCATAGGCTTTGATGTAAACCTGGCCAGCGGAGCTGCTGGAGACGACTTCGAGACCGTGACCAATGCTATCGTGGCCGGCAGCCAGGCAGTGTTTCTGGAGGAGATCACCGAGGTAGATATCTCGTCCGTCTTCTCCGGCCTCGTAGCCGGGGACTATGCGGGCATCATCTTCGCCTCCAACACGGCCAATGAGCGGATTGTCGGTCTACGGTTGAGGTACAGCTAATGGCGGAAACCTATCCAGACCAGCCGGTGAATGTTCGGCAGTTGGGCCAGGAGATAGTCCCGCTGGCGCTGCCCAACTTCGCGGGCGTACAGAAGAACCTGCGCCTGTTGCCCGCGGACACCATCACGATCTTGGTCGACCCTCTTACGGCCCCGGAAAAGGCCAGCCTGGACGGTGTTGTGGCTGCGCATGCGCCAAGCCCCGGGAATGCTGCGGCCTCGACCCGCGGCGCCAAGGTCAAGCACGGCGTCGGTCAGAGCATCGCTGCGTCCGTCGATACCATCCTCAGTTTCGACACCGAGGAGTACAACGACAGAGGCCTCATGCATGACGTGGCGGTAAATAACAGCCGCCTGACCGTACGCGCCGACGGCAGGTACGCGGTTGTGGCCAGCGTTGGCTGGCAGGGCGCCACGGGAGGCATCCGGCGCGCCGACGTCTTGTTGAACGGCACCGAGGTCATCGGGCGGGACCAGATCAATGACCCTGGACCAGAGCAGGTGGACCAGGGCTTGGCCGTCTTCCGGGAGTTCGTGGCAGGTGACTTCATCGAGCTCCGAGTGCGCCAGGAGACTGTCGGCCCGTTGAACGTCATGGCCGACCCA
>JADFGT010000133.1 GCA_022567555.1 Armatimonadota bacterium
CCCGACCAGTTGTTCTATTTGTTCTATCCGAGGCCCCCCCCCTCGGACCCGGTGTAGAGCCTAAAGAGAAGCCGCCCCCGGCGGGTGGGTGCCGGGGGCGGTGGGGAAGGATTGGGAGCAGCGTTACGCTTACCGTTCTACGATACGCAGGAGGGTGCTCACGGGCTTCGGTGCCAGGAACACCCAGATGCGTCCGTCGTGCCTCCACCAGATGGCGTTCAACCCGCCGACCTGGGCCTCGAAAAACTGTCGCTCCCCGGGAATCGGCGTTCCGCACACGCCGACGTTGTCGGGCACGAACAGCAGCAGGTAATCGGTCTCGCCGTCGGTGTAGATGAACCGTCCCACCGTGCATTCGGGGCTCTGCACAATGTCCGCGCAAATCAGGTAAAGGTCGGCCGATCTCACGGAGGGGGTCTGCACCGGCCTGCCTAACTGCTCTCCGAGCCAGTCCGCCGCAAGGCTCTCGCTCCGCGAGTTGAAGCCGAGAAGACTTCCGGGGGATGCGCTGGCAATGCGGGCCAGGCTGTTCGCATCTATGTCCGGCCCCGGGTTGATGCGATTCAGAATCGCCCCGCTTAGTATGGCGAGGGCCACCATGGCGGTTGCGGCGAACCGGAATCTGAATACGAGCGACTCCGTGCGGTTCGCCCGGTCCACTTCCCTCAGCCGGGTCCGGCACCGTTCCCAAACGTCATCGCACTCGAACCGCTTCGCCTTTTCGGCCAGGGCCGATTTAACGCGTTGTGCGGCCAGATAGTAGGCCCTCAGTTCCTCAGACTGCGCAAGACTGCGCTCAACCGAGCGGCGGCCGTCGTCGTCCAATTCGTTGTCCAGATACGCGTGAATCTCTTCGTGCCGGTCGTTCATTCTAATGGTGTCCTCTCCAGGTAGCCTTCCTTAACCGCGTACTCGAGCAGCCTCTTGCGAAGCATCGCGCGGCCCCTGGCGAGCCGTGACCGGACCGTCCCGATGGGGACGTCCGCAGCCTTGGCAATCTCGTCGTAACTCATTCCTTCTATGTCCGAGAGCACAACTGCCATCCGGTATTCGTCCGGCAGGGAGGCCAACGCCTCCTCGACCTGATCGCTCAGCAACCGGTCAAACAGCTCCTGTTCCGGACCCAAGGTCTTGTCGGCAACCTCAAGGCCTTCCTCGGCTTCCAACGAGCCGACGTCGGGCTGGCGCTTCGACTTCCTGTACCGGTTGATGTACAGGTTCGTCAGGATCCTGAGCATCCATGCCTTGAAGTTCCGGCCGTCAAAGCGTTCATACGCCTCGAAGGCCCGAACCATCGCCTCCTGCGTAAGATCCTCAGCCTCTTCCCGGCTCCGAGTCAATCGGAGGGCCGTGCTGTAGACCGACGAAAAGATCGCCCGCGCCGCCCGCTCGAAACGATCCCGCTTGCCGCGGCTGAGCCAGAGCATGGACGGCCGAGTGTACCTTTCCGGTTAGTCCAACACCCGGGGGCCGGCCGGAGTTCCCATCCGGCCCGTTTCCGTTGCCGGGTTTTCCGCCGCCTTAGGGGTTGAGCGCGGCGCGAGATTACGGCCGGGCCCAGCCGCTCCCGCCAGGGCGCGGCGGCCGGCGGCGGCGCTGAGGCATGGCGGTCCGGTCTTGAGGCCGCGGGCGTGCTGAAACTGAGGGGCCGTAGGGCCGAGGTTACCGCAGAGAGGATTCACGTATCGGTCCGTGCTAACTGATGCCAACCGACTTACTACTCACCCCGGGTATCGCGAATCCGGCGGTCGGTGGGCGTCGTACCACGATCTGATTCGCTCGGCAAGTGTCGGTTCGCGAATCTCCATAATAAACACCACCACCCAGTCTGAATCATCAAGTAGGTCTTGCCAGTCTTCTCGCATCCTTGTCTCCACAGTCGCGCCCGGGACGTAGGGTCCAATCGTGTTCGACGTGTTGCCCCGGAAAACTTGGAAAGAGTCCTCAGAAGACGTTCTGCTTCCTCCTTCCTGCTCTGTCCATCCCGCGTCTGCCGTCAACTCTCGGCGCGCCGCCTCGACCACACGCTCAACGGGGGCTCGGAATTTGTATCCCTTCGCAACCACAGGCAAGGGGACCGACTGGGATCCTACTCTTCCAGGCCGTCTGCCTTCAAGGAACCCATACTTGCTAGGTTGAGGAAGCGAGTACACGTACAGCATCACAACGATCAACGCGAACGTCGCCCCGAGGGCGGACATCCATCGAATGATGCGTTTTCTCTTCACCCTCTATTTACGCCCCGCTGTCCGCGACGCTGCATCGAGATCTCGTGTGTCTGCATGGTCCGCCGGCGCTGAACTCTGGGGACGACCGGCTTGTTGTATCCCTCAACAAACTCCTGTTCGGTTTCAAGACATCCTTCCCTACACTCGACTTCCTCCGCACGGTTCCGGCCTCGCGGAGCATGCAGTCTACGCTTCTCCAACCTTTTCGACGACTTGAGCAGCTCCTTTGGTCCCTCTGCTGCGAGGAAAGCCCCCGTGGCGCAAGGGGAACCCAGCCCCAGACCGGCGCCCACGCCCATGCACACGAACTTGACCGACGCCGGGTGTCCGTGCGCGCAGTGGATGTCGGGCCCGTCAATGCCGATGTTGTAAAATAGAAACGCGCGGAGAGATGGCTGAGCGGTCGAAAGCGCCCGCCTGCTAAGCGGGTAAGTCGGGCCAAACCCGGCTTCCCGGGTTCGAATCCCGGTCTCTCCGCCATAATGCTTACACCCGGCCCGGCGAGCGTGCCGGGAACCGGAAGAGAAATGAACGGGAGGATGGCTGGCTTACTTGCGCTGGGCGGGCTGATTGTAGCCGCCCAAGCGTCTTCGCTCGACGATTACCTGAAGGTCCGCGAGCGGCACGGCATCACGCGCGCCACCACCAGCGCCGCCCTCCAAACGCTGGCCGGGTCCGCCGTCCTCGAGGTGCAGTGCGTCGTCAAGGGGACCATGCGCATGAACGACGCCACAAGGGTCTTGTTGGAGGGGCCGGGCGGTTCGGGCGTTTGGATCCAAGCGCCGGAGGAAGAGCCCTGGCTGACGGTCCCGAACACGCGCGCCAGGCTTATCATTCGCGCGGAACGTGAGGGCCCGGGACGGCCGCTGAAAGCAGAAATCGTGGCGGCCCTGCCCGAAGCGCCCATCGCGGCATGGGAGCGCGAACAAGCGAGAAAGGCGGAGCAGGCGGCCAAGCGAGCGGCCGCGCAGAAGACGCCGCCCGCCGTGACGCGGGGCGCCGGTGCGACAGAGAGCGGAGAATGGAACCTGCCGCCCCGGCAGGCGATCCCTCATTACGCCGACTTTATCCTGCGCTACAACACGAGGCTTAGCCCCGAGCAGGCGACAGAGATCGCCGAGGGCATCGTCGGCTTCAGCGTGCAATACGGAGTGGACGCCCGGCTGATAACGGCGATGGTTTTGGTGGAGAGCGGCTTCAACCCGAAGGCGACTTCGCCCAAAGGCGCGCAGGGCCTGGGCCAGCTGATGCCCGGCACGGCGCGCGGCATGGGTGTGCGCGACTCATACGACATTTCGCAGAACCTCTCGGCGACCGTTCGCCTCATTCGGGGCCATCTGGACAAATACGAACTGACCACACCGGACGGCCAGGCCTATCCGGACCTGGTGACCGCCCTGGCGGCCTACAACGCGGGCAGCGGGTCGGTCAAGCGGTATGGCGGCGTGCCGCCATACAAGGAAACCCAGAACTACATTCAGAAGGTGATCGGCTGGTACGAGTATCTAATTGGGCCGGGTTAGCGTATTCTTATGCCGGGTGAAGACCCGCCGGCCGCTATGAACCGCTCATCTGCTCTCACTCTGGACTTCGAGCACCTGCCCACCGAGGCCGCGGCCTGCGACGCCTGCCTCGAACGCGTGCAGGACCGGTTGCGGTTGGTCGGCGGCGTAAGAGCGGTGGAAGTGATGCGCGACCGGCGCAAGGTCAGGCTCGACCTGGCGGAGAGCGCGGACGCCGAGAGAATCGAGCGGAGGGCCCGCGACATCATGTCCGACATCGCGTCGGGATTCGGGCACGAGTCCCTACGCGTTGGCGGGATGGACTGCCCCGATTGCGCGAACACGATCGAGCGGGGCTTGAGCAACGCGGAAGGTGTGCTGTCATGCCGGGTGGACTTCCCAACTGCCCGGATGACGGTTGAGTTTGACCGCAGCCGCATGGACACAGCCCAGATTCAGCGCGAGGTCCGCCGGCTGGGTTTTTCGGCGCAGCCCGTGTACAGCGTCGAGATCGAAACGGCCTCGGGGGAAACGTGGACGCTGGCCATCGGTGCCCTGCTTTGGATCGGCGCGCTGTTCATTGGAGAGTGGCCCTACGTTCAGGCTGCGCTCTTTGCCGCAGCGGGTTTCGTCAGCGGCCGGCGGATGGTCTGGGCGGGCCTGAACAGCCTGCTGCGCGCGAACTTCACCACGAACGCGCTTATGACCGTCGCCATCGTAGGCGCGGCGGCGATAGGCGAGTTGCTGGAAGCGTCGGCGGTGGCCTGGCTGTTCGCTCTCGGCAACACGCTGCAGTCGCGCGCGAACCGCCGCACGCGTTCCGCAGTGAAGTCGCTGATGGACGCCGCGCCGAATATCGCCCGCCGCCGCAAGGACGGCGCGACCGAGGACGTTGACGTCCTACTCATTCGTTCCGGAGACCTGATCGAAGTGATGCCCCACTCCCCGGTGCCCGTGGACGGCACCGTCGTCGAGGGCCAGACGACGGTGAACAATTCCATTTTAACCGGCGAGAGCGAACCGTTGTTCGCCACCGCCGGAACGAAGGTGCTGGCCGGAGGGATGAACGAGGCCGGGTTCATCGTCATCCGGGCAGACCGCGCGTTCGCCGACACGACCTACGCGAAAACGCTGGAACTGATCGAACAGGGCCAGACCGCGCGGTCTCCCCACCAAGAACTGATTGAGAGATTCTCTGCATGGTACACGCCGCTTGTCATCTCGGCGGCGGCGCTGTATGCGGTCGCCGTGCCGCTGCTCAACCTTCGTCCGTGGGACGTGGCCCTCCACCAAGCGTTCTGGCTGCTGATGGTCTCATGCCCGTGCGCCCTGGTGATCTCCATCCCGGTGGCGGTCGTGACCGCCATCGGATCCGCCAGCCGGTTCGGCGCCCTCGTCAAAGGGGGCCGGCATCTTGAGGCGCTCGCCGAAGTCCGCCACTGGATTTTCGACAAGACCGGCACGCTGACCCACTCCCGGCTCGAGGTGGCCGAAATATCCACTTACGAGGGTCTTTCCGAAGCGGAGGCGCTACGCCTGGCGGGCGCGCTCGCCGAGCGGAGCGGCCACCCGATCTCC
>JADFGT010000134.1 GCA_022567555.1 Armatimonadota bacterium
ATTGCTTAAAGTCAAAAAGATGCAGGGATAAATGCGCCTTAATGACGAATCATCACGCAGGAGGTTTCTTACGCGCCAAGGGAGGAAGCAGGCGGTGTCACCATACTGTGGCGACGGGCCTACCCTGAGACGGGAACGACCATGGATGATCAGTTGACTTTCGAACAGGACCCCGAATGTTTCCGATTTAGGAAGGCCCTCGAAAAGGCTGTCGAGGCCGTCGGTGATACAATGCCTGAGGCGCAATTGGCAAGGTTTCTTAAGCCGCTGGAACTGAGAGGCAGGGAATCGCACATCTGTTACGTGACGGCGCCCGGAGAGTTCGTCGCGACTTGGGTGCGGGACAAATACTTGACGCAACTGGAATCGGCGCTGTCGGAGGAGTTAGGTGAGCCTGTGCAGATCTGCTTGGAGGCCCGGCTGCACGAGCCGCCGGCCGACAGGCGCCTCCCCGTTCAACTCCAGCCGCCGTCGTCCGACATGTCGGCGATCGCCCGGTACACGTTCGATAACTTCGTGGTCGGGCCGTCCAACCGCATTGCGCACGACGGCGCGAAGGCCGTGGCCGATCGACCGGGGGGATACTGCAATCCGCTCTTTATCTACGGCAAGACCGGGCTCGGCAAGACCCATCTGCTGTGGGCAATCGCCAACCGTCTGAGGGCGGCGAAGCAGAGGCGCGCGATCAGGTGCATGACCGCGCAGCAGTTCGTCGAGGAGTTCGTAACCGCCCTCAGATCAGGTTCAATCCGGCGGTTCCGGAGATCGGTGGAGTCGGTTTCCGTCTGGCTTGTGGATGACATTGATTTCTTGGAGGAGAAGAGGAAGACCCAGGAGGAGCTGTTCCACCTGTTCAACCACTTATATGAGAGCGGGAAACAGCTCGTCTTCAGCTGCGACCGGCCGCCGCGCGAACTGGCGGGCATGCCGATGCGTCTAAGGTCGAGGCTCGAATCGGGGCTCGTGGCCGACATCCAGCCGCCGGACACGGAAACGCGGGCCGAGATCGTGAGTATGAAGGCGGCGAAGGAGGGCGTCGAACTGCCGGCCGAGGTTTGCGAGAGCCTGGCTGCGTCGGTCCCGGACAATGTGCGCACGCTGGAGGGGATCCTTACGACTCTGTTGGCGCACGTCAGCCTGGGCCGCCGGGATCCGTCGCTGGAACTTGTGGACGAGATTATTCAGGCGCACTTCGGAACACCGGAACCGTGCCGCCCGCATGCCGACCAGATAATCGCAAGAACCGCGTCTTACTTTCATCTAACTGACGAAGAGATCCGAGGACCCAGCCGGAAAGCGGGGCTCACGCGGCCCAGGCACATCGCCGTCTATCTTTGCCGGGAATACGCCGGCGAGAGTTGGAAGCGCCTCGGAGAGCGGTTCGGCAATCGCGACCACACTTCGATAATGCACGGGCACAGGAAGATTCGCGGCCTTTTGAAAGAGGATCCGGAACTGCTTCGGGACGTGAGAAGGCTGATGGACGACCTGAACCTTGAGAACTGACGATGGTCCTTGAGCGCTCGACTTGGCAGGACGTGCGGGACTTCGACCGCGAGGCGGTGTGCCTGATCCCGACGGGCAGTTTGGAGCAGCATGGGCCGCACCTGCCCCTTTTCACCGACACGCTGCTTTCGACCGGTGTCGCGCGGTTGGCGGAGGAGCACCGGCCGGAGAAAACAGTTCTGTATCCCGGAATCTGGTTGGGCTGCAGCACCCACCACATGGCGATGCCCGGAACGGCGACCGCGACTGTTGGCACCTATGTCGCGGTCTTGTCTGAGGTGATCGAAGCCGGAATCCACCACGGCTTTCGAAAGTTCTTCGTTCTGAACGGGCACGGCGGCAACACCGAGCCGAACGGCGTCGCGCTGCGCGAACTGAAGGCTGCATACGAGGACCACGTTTTCTCACACTGCGGATATTTCCAATTCATTACGCAGGCGGAACTGGATTCTGTGCTCAAAGGGCCGCTGAAAGGCATCCGCCACGCGTGCGAAGCCGAGGCCTCGATGATGCTGCACCTGTATCCGGACCGCGTCAGGAAGGACCTCTTGCGGGACGACGGCCTGGAGATGGAGCCGCCTGCGCCGGAGGCCCTGAACTACATCCAGCACTTCGACGAGGTCACGGACGAAGGCAGTTGGGGCTACGCAACCTACGCGGACGCGGAGACGGGGCGGCAGTTGATTGAAACGGCAGTGGCGGGCACTGTGCAGGCGATAGACCATATCCACGCGGGCTACGTGATGCGGGGTGCGGTGAAGTAGGTTTTCGGTCTTCGGCCGGAACACAGGTGTGCCCCTGGCACGTTTTTTTCTGCTGCCGCGACCGTTCCAGCCGGTCGCGTCCGCGCGTGGGTGCCCGGACATGGTCGCTCGCCGTCCTCCAGATGAGCGGAGACTTGCGCAGCGGCCTTGTCCGGGCCCGCGGCGTCGGGTCAGGCGGCCCACCGACCCTTGCTGCGGGCACGGCACGTCCATAATAGTGCAGGGCGGGCGGGGCCGCGGTTAGCGGACCCGGCGCGTTCTGGGCGGAGATCATGCACACAGCCTTGCTTGCGGCGCTTGTTTTAGGTTCGGGCCAGGCCGACCTGGCGTCCGATCCCCGCCTGGCCGCGCCGATCACGGTCCGCGCCGAGGCGGAGGTCGTGGGGACGGTTGTTGACGGGTCGGGGCAGGCAGGTCCGAGATTCTTCGCTCCAAACGGAGAGTTCTGCTGTACAATGAATGCGGCATGAAAGGAGCGACATACATCCGTGCGTACGCGGGGGCAGGCGCCGTGATCGCCGCGGCGGCATTGACGGTCCCGTGCTTCGGGCAGGTTGCTATATACGAGGCGGTCATCCTGCACTCGGACCGAATACCGTTCGTGCGATCTTTCGGTTGGGGCATAGGCGACGGCCAGCAGGTGGGCACCAGCACCGTCTTTCGGTCGGGGCCCGGCCACGCCCTTCTCTGGTCGGGAAGCGCCGAGAGTTTCGTGGACCTTCACCCGGAGGGCTTCGACGCCTCCCACGCCTTAGGTGTCTCGGGCGGTCGTCAGGTGGGGTTCCGCGAGGTCTGGCAGCCCGAGTTGCGGAATTACGCGACCATGTGGTCCGGCTCGGCTTCCGGTTGGGTGGACCTGCACGTGCCCTCGTTCCGCCACACGAGAGCCTTCGGCATCGGCGGCAATCAGCAGGTGGGGGCAGGCCTTAACGGGTTCTGGCCGCACGCGCTGCTCTGGCGCGGCAATGCAGCCAGCGCTGTAAACCTCAACCCGAGCGGGTTTTCCGGAAGCGAGGCATTGGGAACCGACGGGGTTCAGCAAGTCGGTCGGGCGACTCCAGAGGGCGGCGTTGACTACCACGCGGCCCTCTGGTCGGGCACTGCTGAGAGTTTCGTGGATCTGAATCCCCCGGGTGCCTCTTAGAGCACGGCCTATATAGTCGCAGGAGGTCAACAAGCGGGCAACGCAGGCTTCGAGGGCCGGTTCCACGCCGTGGTCTGGTTTGGGAGCGCAACAAACTTCGTGGATCTCAACCCGGGACCGGAATGGGGTTCGCAGGCTTTCGGTACCAACGGTCTGCAGCAGGCAGGAGTCGCCGCCCGCACCGACGGACCCAACCATGCCGCCCTCTGGTCAGGCACCCCGGAGAGTTTCCTTGACCTGCACCAGTTTCTGCCACCCGAATACCAGGGTCAAGGAGAGTATTCATGGGCCAGTGGGATAGACGCCGAAGGCAACATCATCGGCTTTGCAGATGACCTCACTCTGGGCGGCAGGCCACGAGCGGTCCTGTGGCGGGTGGTGCCGGAGCCCGCAACCGGGCTGGTTGTTGCCGCCGGGCTCGTCGTGCTCCTCAGCCGAAGACGAAGGCGCTGAAGGGCGCACCGCAACATAGACCGCATCGGGCTCCGGCGGCAGGGCTCTCCTCAGCGCTCGGACAGGGCCGGGCCGCGTGCGCGGCGCATTTCTGCAGAGAGAGGAAGGATTCCCCTCGCCGGAGCAGAAACAACAGGGAAAGGGAGCCGCGACAGCAGGCGGAAGACCCGACCGCCGCGCTTGCGGCCACATACCTGAGGAGGACGCCATGAAAATCAGAACCGCACTATCCTATTTCTCTGCGGTGCTCATAGGTCTTTGCGCCGTCGGTCCCGCCTCTTCGCAGGGCACGGGCAGTTGGGGGCCGCTATTGGACCCCGACGATGGAGCCTGGCCCTCCGACCTTGAGGCCATAAACATGATCCACATGCAAGGAGGCAAAATCCTCATGTGGGGCCTTCTGAGCGTCGATCCCTCCGGCACACAGTCCTATGTGTTTGACGCGTACAACGGCACCTTCATGAATGAGCCATTTGCAAACCCGTGGTTCTTCGACGAGCTGCACCTGTTCTGCTCCGGTCATTCCATCCTGGACGACGGGAAGGTTCTCATCGCCGGAGGGGAGGTTCTGACGCACGGGGCGTACGGCATAATAAACGCTGAAACATTCGATCCGGTGGCGCTGTCATGGGTGCCCGTGTGCCCGTGGGCGCCATGGGCCGGCCGCGCTGGTATCCAAGCGTCGTAACCCTCTCAGACGGACGTGCCGCCGCGATTTCGGGACTGGACGACACGGGGAACACAGGTTCAGGAGAAGGAAGCGGTCTGTTTGTGCGGGAGATTGATGTCTACGATCCTTCCAGCCAGAGTTGGACGCTCTTCACTCCCGATACCGGTGGCGGTGGCGAATCCGTTCTGCCCCACACCTACCCGTTCATGTTCACGTTCGACGACACGGCACACCCGAACTACCCGGACGGTCAAAGCCTGTTCTTCGCGGGTCCGGCCACTGCCACACAGCCGCCGGAATCAGTATGGAGTCTTGAGACCTACGTTCTGAGGATCACGGGCATGGGCACGGGCACCAGCGGAGAATGGAAGGCGCTGGGCGGCAACTCCGGCATACAAGGAAGCGGCGCGGTGATCTGGATCACGAAGGCGTTGACGCCACGGGTACTCGAGGAGTCGATGCGGGCATTGCGCCACTCGCGGCGGGCCCCCGTCGTCTCGTCGACGCCTGCTCCGGGGGCGGGATCGCGCGCGTCCAGCTCCTTCTCGCGGAGCGCGGCGACGGTGGCGTCGATGTCGGCAGTGGCGAGCGCGAGCGCGTAGAGCCCCTCACCCGCGCTATCGAGCCGTTCGCGCAGCCCGCGCGCCCAGCCCGCGCCGTCTGCTGCGTCCGCTGCGTCCGCCAGCGGCGCAAGCAGCTCCAGGTAGCCGTTGTCGATGCGATAGAGGACGTTGGCGGTGCCGTAGCTGGGGTGGCTGCCGCGC
>JADFGT010000064.1 GCA_022567555.1 Armatimonadota bacterium
GGGTTTTAGTTTCCTCGAGGAGATGGACCCGGGAGAAGTGTCCGACGTTATTGAACTGGTAGCAGGCGCGGCGATCTATCGTGTGATCCAGATTGAGCCCGGGGCGCCGGAGGACTTTGATGCCCAGAAGGAGTCCCGTGCCCTCGGGATGCGTCAGGCGCTCGGCGACAGGCTGTTGGGGGAGGCGCTCGAAGAGCGAGTCAAAGCAGCCCGGATTGAGTGGCCGGACGAATCGTACCGCCTGGTTCGCACTTATGGCGACCTGCGGAGCGGCGAGCGGGCAGAGGAACTCCGGCGCGGCGAGAACAAGCAGGAGCGGATCGAGGCCTATCGTGAGATTCTCGAAGAGGCAAAGGAGGCTGTCGGGGACGCCAGGATCCTGGCGCTGCTGAGTTATGTGGCCATCGGCCAGATTGCCGCGGACACTCCGCCCGGGCCTGAGAAAGAGGCCCTTGACGAGGAACGCCTTCGCGTCTATCGCGAAATCGAGTTCAACATCCGCTATCTTCCGTTTGTTTTTGAGTATGCCGAACTGTTGATAGCGGCCGGGGACGGGGACGAGGCCCTGGAGCAGCTTAAAGAGATCCCGTACTCCCTGTTGGAATTCGAAGAGAACGAGGCGATGATCGATCGATTGGAAGCGATGTTGCCCGAGGCCGAGCGTCACGCGAGCGAGGGGTCCACGGTGGCCGATGAGGTTCGCGAGGAGATTGACAGATGGCGCAAGGGACTGGCCGAGTTTCAAGCGGACCGGGAGGAGGACGAGGGCGGCGAGCCGGCGCCCCCCGCAGAGGCGGGCTCTCCGGACGGCGGGAACGGCGCGGAGCAGACGGAGGAGAACGCATCTCCGGACGGCTGATACTGGTCGCCACTCCCATCGGCAATCTGGAGGACCTGTCGCCGCGCGCCGGCCGTACGCTGGCAGAGGCCGACCTCATCGCCGCGGAAGACACGCGCGTCGCCGCCAAGCTGCTCTCCCACCTGGGCCTGAAGAAACGAAAGACGCGCGTGGACGAGCACACCCCCGAGGGCCGCCTGGAGGCGCTCCTGGAGCGGGTCGCGGCGGGCGAGACCGTGGCGCTGGTCACGGACGCCGGCACCCCCGGGCTGAGCGACCCCGGCGCGCTGCTGACCGACCTCGCGTATGAGCGCGGACTGCGCGTAGACGCCGTTCCGGGGCCTTCGGCTGTGGCGAACGCCCTTGCCCTGAGCGGCTTCTTCGCGCAACGCTTCCTGTTCCTGGGCTACCTGCCAAGGCGGGCCGGGGCGATCAAGAAGGAGTTGGCGCCGTATGGGGATTCGCCGCTCACGATAGTCCTGTTCGAGGCCCCCAGCCGGGTTCAAAAGACCCTGTTCGCCGCCCACGAGGCGCTGGGCGACCGGCGCGCCGCTTTGTGCCGGGAGATGACGAAACTCCACCAAGAGGTGGTGCGGGGCCGCCTGTCCGAACTGGCGGGGCGTGACCTCGTACTCAAGGGCGAGATCACCCTCGTGATAGAGGGGCTGCGGCGCGGCGATTGAGGTTTGGGTGTAAATTTGCTACAATACGGTAATAGATGCGCCTGGCGGTCCGGCCGGAAGGTCGCGAAATGCGGCTCCGAGGGCCCCCGCCGGGTTATGACATCGCACAGGAGAGTGCAGATGCGAAAGATCTCATTGGCGCTCATGCTGGCTATGACAGGGATGTTGGTGGCGGCATGGGGGCAAGTCATACGTGTGGAGTATCGGCTCGTGCCCGAGGACGTCATCTCGATCCGTGTGTTCGGCGAACCTGAGATGCTGGTGGACGGGGTGCCCGTCGGTCTGGACGGCAAGATCAGCGTACCATTGCTCGGCTTCGTAAAGGCAGCCGGGCTGACAATGGCCGAACTCGAGAACTACATACGGGTCGAGTTGATAAACCGGGGCTACTTAGTGGACCCGAAGATCACGGTGAACATCATTCGGTTCAAGCCGTTGCAGGCCAAAGTGATAGGCATGGCGCGGCAGCCGGGACAGTATATGTTCAGGCCCGGTGACCGCCTCTTGGACCTGCTGGCGCAGGCCGGCGGGGCGCTGCTCGACGGCTCGAACCGCGCCAATCTGAAGGCTTCGACCCTCGTTAGGCGAGGGAGCGTGGAGCAGATACCGCTCGACCTGGAGGCGATGTTGGAGCGGGGCGACCTGTCGCAGAACTACGAGTTGGAGGACGGCGACGTCATCAACATCCCGGAGACCGCGGAGAACCGCGTCAACATCCTCGGCTACGTGATGCAGCCGCGCCAGATCGTCTGGCGCAGAGGCATGACGATGGCGGACGTCCTCGCGATGGCGGGAGGAGAGGTTCCATACCGGGGCAGGATGTCGGGGATACAAGTTCAGCGGCTAGTTGAGGGCCGTCCCCATGAATGGAGGCGCCTTACAGTGGACTTCACCCGGTATTTGAACGGGAAAGACTCCACCCAAAACATCGAAATCCTGCCGGGCGACGTCGTATATGTGCCGAGCAATAACAACCTTGATTTGAGACGCGCTTCGCAGATCGCGGGTATTGCGTTCACGATTCAGAGCTTGTTGTCCAGCAACTTCTCGTTCTTCCCGGGATTTGGGCGGTAGGGCAATTCGACGACTGAGGAGGTCATCATGGGTAGAGGTAAGTTTCTAAGATCGCTCAGCCAGAGATGGTGGCTGCTTTTTCTTCTTGTTGTCCCCGTGACGCTGGGGACCCTTGTTTACATTATTTACAGCCCCACGCAGTACGAGGGCTTCATGACGCTTGCGGACCGCCGGGACCGAGACGTCAATAGGGCGCCCTTGTTCCCCGATCAAATGCTGGGCGGCGCCGTAAACGAGCAGGAGATCCGGTTGACTAACCTGGCAACCACTCTCGGCTCGGACACCGTGCTGACACAGGCGTTCGATCAACTGCTGCAGGGCCGGTACCTGGAAAGAGGCCCAGACGTGTCGGCTGCCAAGAGGGAGTTTTACAAAGACGTCGAGATAAGGCCGATGCGGGGCTCGGAGTTCTTGCAGGTCACCTACGTTGCGGACGAGCCGGTGCGGGCCGAGGAGGTCATCAAGGTCCTCTTAACCAAGTTCATTGCGCGGTTCAAGAGCCTGAACGACCAGCAGTTGAAAGCCCAGATTGATTTCCTCAGAGATCAGGTGGCGGACCAGCAGAACCTGCTGGACGCGAAACTCCAAGAACTTCGGGAATACAAGGAGGCGACCCCTGAGGCGACGGCCTATCAGACAAGCACCTCTGGATTGGTAAGTCTGTTCAACATGGCAACGGGGCGTCATTCGGCAGCTGAGCGCAGCGAGGTCATTGCGGCGGAGGCCAAGCGCATAGCCGAGTTGCAAAAGGATAGCCCGGAGACGCTGGGCGCGAGGACTGCGCCCGCTAATCCGCTTTATGCAGAGGTGCAACGCCGCCTCGAGGGCAACCGGACCCAGATGGAATCCTTGAGAAAGAGGTATGGCGAAAACCACCCGGTGATGATTCAGTTGCAGGAGAGCATGAATCGAGACGAAGAGCTGCTCGAAGGGATCAAACCGTATTTCACCCTCGGCGGCGGGCCGATGGCCACGCAACCGGAAATGGAGCGCCGTCTTGCCGTGCTCGCGGCCGAGCGCCAATTTGCGGCGGCAGGCGCCGAAAAACGGAATGCGAACGCTGAACTGGCGCGGCTGCAGGTGAAATTAGACCGGCTTCCCGTTGTTGAAAAGACCCTTGCGCTCTTCGATACGGAGTTGATTGCATTGCAGACCTCGACGACGAACCTTCGGGGGAAGTTGGAAGAGGCGAGAATTAGGCAGGGACAGACTGACACTCGGCCGGTGTATCTGCTCGACGATCCGCAGGTGCGCATACTGGACAAGGGGATTGTCCTCAAGACCCTGGTCGCCTTCTTCCTCTCACTCGTGGTCGCTATTTCGCTGATTGCGAGCCTCGGACAATTTGACCAGGCTACATACACGGCCATGGAGGCCGAAAACAGCCTCGGCTTCCCGGTTATCGCGACACTGCCGAGGAGCGGGCAACAGCGTCTGAACCCGGATGTGGAGGAGCCGACGCCGCTGGCCGCCGCCTACCAGATACTTTCTACCCAGATCATGTCCGTGAAGGAACGGCTCGCCGGCCCGGGCATCTTGGTGGCGAGTGCGGAGCCGGACACCGGCCGCACCACGGTCGCCGCCAACCTGGCGATGAGCCTCTCGCGCGACGGCGCCCGCGTGCTGCTGGTGGACGCAGACCTGCGGTCTCCGAGCCTGCACGGACACTTCGGCCTGGAGAACCGGGCGGGGCTCGCGGAGATTCTGACGGGCGAGGCCACGATAGAGGACGTTGTGCAGCCGACCGGCGTGGAAGGTCTGCTGTTCATCGCCGCCGGCCAGCCGCCCCTGAACCCGGTACGCCTGTTCCGCAGCGAGACAATGCGCGAGTTCGTGGAGCAGATCGGCAAGGGCGCGGATTATATCGTGTTCGACAGCCCGTCCGGAGCAACGTTCGGCGACCCGCTGGTGCTGGCCGAGAACGTTCAGAACGTGGTCCTGATTCATGAGGCCGGGAAAGCGCCCAGTGAGGCCGAATTCGAGTTCCACAAAGCGCTGGAGCGCTTGGGGATCAACGTGGTAGGTATGGTTCTGAACAAGACGCGGCCGCAGGATTGCCCGGCGTATCAGCAGTACCGGCGCAGTTACGCAGCCGCCATCAGGCGATACCACGCGGGGGCGGAACGCGCCGCTCTGGCACCCGGCCAGAAGGCCGCGAAGGAAAAACCGCAACAGTACGGGGCTCCTGAAGAGGAAGAAGAAGAGTAGATTAACCGGGGGCGGCCCGGGGCCGCACAGATAATGAAAACCGTGCATGCGCCTGAACCGGCCTACGCGGGGAGAGTTCCTCGTGTGCGGGTCGCCTACGCGTTCTGGAAGCGGATTCTGGACGTGGTCGGCAGCGCTGTCCTCATTGCAGTCCTTTCGCCGGTTCTCCTGGTCATCGCCGTGCTGGTGAAACTGTCCAGTCCCGGTGCGGTCATCTATATGCAGACGCGCATCGGCCGTTCGGGAATCCCGTTTCAGTTCTATAAGTTCCGGTCCATGTACCAGGACGCCGACCAGCGGTTGGCCGAACTCTTAGAAGGCAGCAACGAGAAGGCGGGTCCGATCTTCAAGATGAAGAATGACCCTCGTGTCACCACCGTGGGGCGGCTTCTGCGCAAATACAGCCTTGACGAACTGCCGCAGCTGTTCGACGTGTTCAAGGGAGACATGAGTTTGGTCGGGCCCCGGCCACCGCTGCCCAGAGAGGTGGAGCAATACGACGAGTCGGCGCTTTTTAGGCTGAGCGTCCCTCCCGGCATAACATGCCTGTGGCAGATATGTGGGCGGAGCGAGACGACCTTCGAGGAGTGGCTGGCGCTGGACACCTTCTATGTGGAGCACATGTCGTTCTGGCTGGACCTGAAGATCTTGCTGAAGACCCCCACGGCCGTTTTGCGGGGAGAGGGCGCATACTGAGCGCTGAAAGGCACACCATTTGCTATGCTTCATCGAGGCGCACGCCATAGAGCGCCCCGCGCGAAGGGAGCAGCGTGAACGAGCAAAACACTGAGAAGCCGCCTGAGTCGTCCGGTGAGATAGAGCCGGAACGGAAGGAAGATACCGTCGAGATCCCGCTGATCGGCGTTGTGTTGCCGCGCCGGATCGTGCCGTGGCTCGTCGTCGGCCTCGTGGCCGTCATGGCGCTCGGCTGGCCTTTCCTCCGCCACCTGCCCACGGTCTGGTTCGACGAGGAGGGCTACTATTCACACGGTATCTTGATTCCATTCATGGCGCTGGCGGTGATCTACATGCGCCGCACCAGGATCCGTTCCGAGCCTGTCGGCAGTTCCACAATCGGCCTGATAATAATGGCGCTCGGCCTGCTGCTGCTTCTTGCAGGGCGGCGCATTGACAACAACCTTTCAATTTCGGCGGCCGGGTTCATTATGGCGATCATCGGCGGCGTTTATTACGTGTTCGGCCGGCGGATCGCCCGCCATACGCTGGGCCCGTTGCTGTTCCTCGGCTTCATGATGCCTGTTCTCGGCTGGTTCATAGACAACTTCACAAACCCTTTGCAAATCATGTCTACCCGCATCGCCGAGAAGATGCTGAATATTGCGGGATTTGATACGATAATCCCTCCCGCATATCCAACGCTTATCTTTATGGACCATTACGAACTGCTCGTGGGGGGACCCTGCAGTGGTTTCAAGTTAATACTATCGCTCGCGGCATTCACTACCTTTTTTGTGATGATTTCTAATCTTGGTTGGACGCGCAACATTGTGCTGTTCGCAATAATGTTTCCGCTGGCCTTAGTCATTAATGGGTTGCGCATTATGTTGATCGGTGTTGTGGGCGAGAACGCGTACAGTCCGATGGTCAATTGGATGCACCGGTACGGCCCCGATCCCGGGATTGTTTTTCACAATTACAGCGGATACGTCACACTCGTCGTCTGTTTCGTAGTCCTGCACTTCATCGTGCGTGCGCTCGAAAAAGGTAGGGGAAATGCAGAAGCGTCTTAGGATCGTATTGGCCGTTTTCGTGGTCGTGGGCTTCGGCGGCATCTTCCTGCCGGTGACGCACTATGAGGCAAAGGAAGAGGCCTGGATGGAAAGTGTTATCGCCCGCGATGTCCCCGGATTCACGTATCTCGCAGACGTGAAGATGGGCGATATTGCGTACCAGGTGTTGCAGCCGTTCGGGATCGTCGGCCGCCGATACATCGGACGTGACGGTCGCGCGTATGAAATAACGGTCATCGCCGGCAACAGCCGCAAGTCGTTCCACGATCCGCAAATCTGCTTCAGCGCGCAGAATTGGGAGTTGGAGGATCCAAGCCTCGTGATGGTGGACATTCCGGCGATGGGGGGCGAAGTGCCGGCCACCGTCATAGGGTTGAAGGGAACGGCCCAGCGCGGAACGACTATGTACTTCTATAAGACGGCTCTCGGCCTGTATCACGACTCGTTCTATGTGCCGTTCGCTATCGCCATTGCAAAACTCGCCATGAAGGAAGAGGTTGACACGCAGTTCTACCGATTCATCGTGACGCCTGCGGGGAAAGAGGGACTCGACGCGGATATCGAGGCTCTCGAAGCGTTCGCCCAAGCGACGCTTAGTGAAACTGCGAAGAGCAAAGGCGGGGAGTATTTCGTCGTTTCTCGCTAACAGCCGCTTGAGTGTCGTACAATCGGCGCCTGATGCTCGCTTCGCTGCTCATCGCCGCCTCACTTAGTCCGCCGCCGCCGGTCATACTGTCGCGCACGCTCGACAACGGAGTTCGGGTGGTCGCGGAGCGGCTCCCGGGGAGCACAAGGTTCTCCGCGCAGGTCCTGGTGCGCGCGGGCTCGGTGTATGAAACCCCCGAAACGAACGGACTGAACCACCTGCTGGAACACATGTTGTTCCGAGGGTCCTCCGGCCTCGCTTCGGGTGAGGCCGACCGCCGAGCCGAAGCGGCCGGCGCCACGCTGAACGCTACCACTTACCGCGAGGTCGTGCGGTTCGTCTGCGACGGCCCAAACGAGGCGTGGAAGACGGGGCTTGATGTGGTGTCGCTTTTGGTGGCGGAGCCGGCGCTCAAGCCGGAACACGTGCGGGTGGAGAAGGGTGTCGTGGAAGAGGAGATCGCCTATTTGAGGAGCGACCCAGCGCGCCTATTGAATCGCTCGCTCTGGTCCCGGGCTCTCACCGGCGACCCTTTGGCGCTTCCGACTGAGGGGGAGCCGTCGGCGCTGCACGGCCTCTCGTCACAGGCGCTCCTGGACCTTTATCGCAGGCATTACGGCGGCGAAAACATGGTCGTCGCTGTCGTCGGGGACTTCGACCCTTCGGCTGCGTTGGAATTGGCTGCCGAACGCCTCGGCTCGTTGCCGCGAGGCGAGGCCGGGTCGCCGCGGAGGTTTCCGAAGTTCCGGCCGGGGCGGCGGGCAGAGGACTCACCTTTTCGCGAGTCGTATGCGGCATTCGCTTTTCCGGCGCCCGGTCTCGGCAGACCGGCGGATTACGCCGCCTGGGAGGTCTTGGCGCAGGTTTTGGCCGGGCAGTACGGCAGGGCGTCCGCCGCAGGTCTTGAGGCGGACTCGTTCTACGGTCCAACCGAGGCCGGTTCGCTGTTCACGGTGATCTTCAGCGGCACCCCGGAGGCCGAAGGTCTGGAGGCCGCTTCTCTGAGGCTTCTTCGCAGCCTCGCCGAGGCCGGGGTCACCAGCCAAGAGGCGGAGGACGCGAAGCGGAGGGTGGCGGCGCTCTACGGGGCTCGCCGCCGGGACGCGAGCCATCGAGCGTTTCTGTTAAGCCTTTACACGTTGTTCGCCACGACAGACGACCTGAAGAGCATCGAGGCGCGGATCGCCGGGGTCACCCTTGAAGAGGTAAACGTGGCCGCACGAACGATGAGTCCGGAAAACGCGATGGTGGTCGTGTGGAGGGCCCGGTGACGGCGCTGACGCTGCTTCTTGCGCTGGCGGCGCCCCAGCTGATCCGGCTGGACAACGGGATACCGGTAATCGTTGATCCGGACTTGGGCAACGGGCTCGTGGCCATTCAGGCGCTGATTCGAGCCGACGACCTGAACGCAGAGGAACTCGGCGCTCTCGAACTGGTCGTCGAGTCACTTCTGGTCGAGACGGAGCAGTTTTCCGTCCGGCGGCTGCGCCGGCTGGCTTGGTACGTGGGCGGCCTCGTGGACGTGACTCTTGTGGGCGGCGTTGTCTGCATCGAGATAACGACGGAGACAAGCCATTTCGGTCCCGCGGTGACCCTGCTCTCATCCGTCCTCACGCGCCCCCGATTCACGCCAGAGGGCCTTGCCGCAGCCGCTGTGCGGATTGCGGATACGCGCTCGCGCGCCGTTCGCAATCCTCTGTCTCACCCGCTGCGGCAGTTCCGTGCCGAACTGGGGACGGGTCCGAGGCCGGTGGAGGGGTTCGGCGCCGAGTCCGCCGCTGCGCTTCACAAACGGGTGTTTCGGCCTGAGCGGGTTGCCATCGGCGTGGTTGGGGACGTCGAGCCTGAAGCGGCCGCCCGCCGTCTCTCCGGCTCTCTCGGGTCGTGGATGCCGGAGCCCGCCTCCCGAACCGCGCTCAGGTTGCGGCCTGCGCCTGTCCGTTTATCAGGAAAGATGGAGGCGGCGATGGCGGCTTTTCGGGGACCGAAGCTCAGCGACCCCCGGTTCCCCGCCTGGCTGACGCTGGCATACGCGGTCGGCCGGGGCAAGGGGGCGCTCGTCAACGGGCGCTTTAGAGAGGAGTTGGGCTGGGCCTACGTGACCGGCATCACCTTCTCATTCCGCAGAGATGGGACGACTGCGATAGCCTACGCGCTGTTTCAGGCCTCCGGTCTTGAAGCAAAGGAGATAGCGGACAGGCGGCGCGTGCTGGCCCAAGTCCTTCGCGGGGCCGGGGAGCGCCTGACTGACGAGCAGATCGAGAGGGCCAAGGCATTCCTGATTGGGCAGTATGCGGTCGGCAGGGGGAGCGGCGACGGGCGGCCGGCGGCCTTTTCTCAGGGTCACTCCCGGGCGTCTGAGCGGGCCTATTGGCTGGCCTGGTGGGAGTTGAGCGGCACGGGCTTTCGGATGGACGAGCGGTTCCCTGAACTGGTGGCCGGGGTGTCCCCGTCGGAGGTCAGGGAAGCGGCCCGGCGGTGGCTTAGCGAGGTGAAGGAGTACAATGGGTCTTCGGCGGGAGGCCTGTCCCCGCCCGATGGATGAAACCGGACGCCGCCAGTGAGCGTCCAAAGTGACGAAGGATTATGAAAAGACGCGGGTTTACACTCATCGAACTTCTGGTGGTGATCTCAATCATCGGCGTTTTGGTAGCGCTCCTCTTTCCGATAATGGCTACCGCCAAGAAGAAGGCGAAGGAGACGGTCTGTTCGAACAACCTTTTGCAGATAGGCGTGGCGCTGAATCTCTACCGCGATGATTACGACATGAAGATGCCGGAGCGCCTGAGCCACCTGGTTCCCGCCTACATAACGAACCCGGACATTTTACATGCGCCGCTGGACCCGAAGCAGGGGCAGCATGACGGGTCCGACCGCATGGAGGGCACGCTCTACCTCGCGTCCGGCGTCAGTTACACGTGGATCCCCAACTGGAAGAAGGCCCTTGAAATGGGATGGTGGGGGTATTGGCCCGCCCGGGGTGCCGGCAAGTGGGGCGAAGTCACTCCTGTTTCCGCGTGTCATTGGCACTGGGCCACGAAGTTCAACGAATTTTGGGAACAGGACCGGAACAGGAACGCCACAGGGAACGCGCTGGTTCTGTTGGCGAACGGGCAGATTCGCACATGGCCCGGCCGCCGGAAAATGGAAGATTTCAACCCTGACCGGTGACGCCATAATGCCGCCGTGCGTATCTTCCGGCGGAAGCCGCCTCCACAGCCGGAGTGGCTGATTGTCGGCCTCGGCAATCCCGGCGGCGAACATGAAGACACCAGGCACAACGTCGGGTTCGATGTCGTGCGAGAACTGGGGCGCCGGCACCGCATTCCGCTGAAGCACCGCCGCCTGCAAGCGAACTTCGGCATGGGAAGGCTCTCGGCCGATGGGCCGGCGGTCGCGCTCGTTCGGCCGATGACGTTTATGAACCGGAGCGGTCGGGCGGTGAGGGCGTTGAGTTCCCACTTTGGTGTGGAGCCTGCGCGGATAGTGGTGGTTTATGACGACATGGACCTGGAGGTGGGCCGGGTGCGAATCAAGCCGAAGGGCGGGCCTGGAGCGCACAACGGAATGGAGAGCGTGATCGCCTCGCTGAGAACAACGGAGTTTCCGAGGGTGCGGATCGGCATCGGCGGCCCGGACGCATCCGGTACCGACCACGTTCTGAGCCGGTTCCACCGGGATGAGATTGAGCCGATTAGAGAAGCGATACAAAGAGCCGCGGACGGCTGCGAACTGATTGCCGGGTCCGGCGTGGATTTCGCCATGAACCGTATCAACTTGCCCAAGGAGCAGCCCTGATGGACGGAAAGGCGCTCGCGCAGGCGGCGAGGGCTTACGGTGTGCAACTGCGCCGGACACAACTGGAGGCGTTTACTCTTTTCGAGAAGCGGCTGTATGAAGCGAACCGGGTGGCGAACCTGACGAAGGTGCCGCAAAATGAATGTTGGTCACGGCACTTTCTTGACTCACTCATTCTGGCGCCGTTGATTCCGAAAAACGCCACCGTTCTCGACATCGGCAGCGGGCCGGGGTTTCCGGGCGCGTGCCTTGCGATCGCGCGATCTGACTTAACCGTTACATGCCTCGATTCGGCGGCCAAGGCGGTTGACTTTATGCTTCGGCTGTTTGGTCCGGGCGGTACGCTGCCGGTGCTTTTTCACATCGTGCAGGGGCGCGCGGAGGACGCGGCGCACGACGCGGCGCTGCGGGAGAGTTTCGACTTCGTGACGGGACGCGCTATCGCCCCGTTTCCCGTTCAGTGCGAGTTGAGCGCCGCGTTCGCCCGTGTAGGGGGGCTGTTCGTTCCGATGCGAACGCCGAAGGAGCGGGATGAGATTCAGAAGTTCAATTGTAAAGGGTTAGGCCTCAGGCTTGTGGATCTCAAGCCGGTGCGAGTCGCGGGCGGCGTCGTTCGCCTGCTGCCGGTTATCCGAAAGCAAGGGCGGACGCCGGCCGGCTTCCCCCGGCGCTGGGCGCGGATGAAGTCGCAGCCTATCGGGACGACCCTTTAGGACCGGGCAGGCGGACACGGCGGTCGGGCACAATGCCGTTCGGCTATGCCGCGTGACGAGATCTATTCCGATCTGGAGCTTCCCGTGCAGAATGCGCCGGATGACCGGCCGTATGTGTTCATCAACATGGTTGCGACGATTGACGGGAAAACCATAAGCAGCGCGCGGGGAGAGCCGGTGGAGGACCTCGGGAGCGACTTTGACAAGGTCGTAATGCGGCGGATCGAGGACGCGGCGGATGCGGTGCTGATTGGGGCCGGGTCTCAGCGGAGTTCGCCGAAGATAACTTATCCGCCGCATCTTATTCGGATCGTGGCGACCCGGTCGGGGCGTTTGCTGTGGGGCAGCCGGTTCTTCAACGACGATCCGTCAAAGGTAGTCGTCCTTTGCCCTTCCACCACCCAACTCCTGAACGCCCCCCCCGGTGTGCGCGTCCTCCGCGCCGGAACCGACTCGATTGACTGGCCGCTCGCTCTGCGAAAGATCCGCGAAGAACTGGGCGTCCGGCGGCTGCTGGTGGAAGGCGGGAGCGATGTGAACGGACAACTGCTGGGCCTGGACCTGGTGAACGAACTGTTCCTAACCATCGCGCCGAAGGTCAAACTCGGCTCCTCGACGCCCACCTACGCGGGGGCCGAGGCGCTGCCGAGAGGGGAGATGCAGAACTACCGGCTGATTGAGGAGCACTGCGTTGGGGAAGAGGTGTTCTTGCGGTATCGGCGGATTCGGTGAACTGCGCGGGCAGCCGGTGGGAGGGCTGCAGCATATAAGACGTCATTTTATGTCCACGGCTATTTGATCGGTGCCTCGTCGAAAGGTGTGGTCATGGAATGCAGATCGCTGAATCGGTCGAAGACAGCGATCCGGGTTGCCAAATGAAACCGGTCTTTCGGTATGAGATTGAGCGCTGTATCAGCGTGCTGTCTGTTGCTGTTCACAATTGCCACGATATGAATCTGTTTTGCGTCCTTACGGCGGGCCGACAGCAGTGCCCTTGCGAGAAAATCGGTTGTTGGTGCTGAGTAACCGACAATGAGAATCGCCTGTGCATCAAGAAGGTAGTTGTGGGCGCACGACCAGATGCCGGAAAAAAGGGCTGAAGCCTCCAATCGTTTATTCAGCAGGGGAGGAACGATAACCGGCTCATTTGCGACCGGGCCGTCCGACAAGATCACACCAGGCCAATGACTGTCTGAACCGAGTTCGGGGGCGTCAGGTGCCAACTCGCGTTCAAAATGCACAGAGCCATGCATCTTGAGCAACCGGAAATCATATCCTTCGTCGGACTCGGGACGCTCGGGACTGGTGTTGGCCCAAAACCTCGGCACGGATGGCACCTGTCCAAGATACATATGCAGATGGGGCGCCCATAGGTTATTGCGATAATCGTGGAGAACCCGATCAACAATCGTGTCGTAGTTGAAGGTGATTATGCAGTCACGTGGCGCCAAGGCGAGGACGAGGTCCCGGTGATCTGATTGGGCAAGGAACTCACCGCCGATGTCAGCCCAGGGTCTCAAGGAATTGGCGAGCACACTGACCGCGACTTCTCTGGCGTCCCTTAGCCTTTGTTCATCCTCTGCACGAAAGGTTGAAGAGGCCGAGGAGGGATCCGAATGCAGCCCCGCATAGTGGCGCTTAGAAGCGAACCACAACCGAGATTCGATTCTCGTAAGGAGTTCCTCAAGGCCCACTCCCCGAATGTGACCAAACTCGCTGGCAGCGATCGCCAGCAAGCCGGCAGTGACGTTCGAAACCGTAGGACCTTGCAGATGTATGTGCTGGAGGAAGTCGGC
Source organism: Armatimonadota bacterium (assembly GCA_022567555.1). Lineage (GTDB taxonomy): Bacteria > Armatimonadota > Fimbriimonadia > Fimbriimonadales > ATM1 > JADFGT01. The sequence continues at coordinate 13,508 of JADFGT010000064.1, forward strand.
GTCGACTGGCGGAGGAGACGGGGCGGCGCTCGCCTCGAACATCCTGTCTCCCCGGGACGCACCAGCACCAAGGACGACGACGGTGTCAACGTTGCTGCCAAGTGCCTTGAAGTACATTCCTTCAGTGATGTCCTCTTTCTGGCGCCTTCTCTCCATCAGGAATGGGCGCTTCGTCGTGGTTGTTGCCCGCTGCTCGGTTACGCCTACCGCTCAAGACGGGCGATTTCGTCCCGGATTTCCTCGATCACTTCTGGGTTGTGGATCAATTTCCGTTTTCCTTCCGTCACGGAGATCACGTAGAAGACGTTGCCGCCGAAGCGTTCCGTGAACTTCTTGTGGCTGGCTTTCTGAAACTCGAACTCATTGATGATTTGCGGGATGTAGGCGTATCCTGCCGGCTTGATCTGCAGCCCGATGTACTTGTCCCTGACCCGGATGAAGAAATCCACGTTGAAGCCACGATCCCACTCGTCGGGCGCGGGCTCCACCGGAACACCGAGAGCCTCCTGCAATTGGCCGTAGATCGTTTGAATCTCCGACTGGTAGCCGTCAAAGGTTCGTTGAATCACGAGCTGTTTGATGAACTCGATGCAATCGCCTTCCGTTATGTTTTCGATTTCGGCCTGGCATACCTCAGTGATCTTCACGTACAGGCGGCTACCGAGTTCCTCAAGGTGCTTCGGGGGATAGACTTTCTCGTAGTAGTAGCGCTCCCATTCCTCAAGGACCTTCGGCGACAATTTCCGTATATGCTCCGCTACCGGGCCGACTCGATTCTTCTTGGTCAACCCCCAACGCATGTTGGCTTGGTTGAGTATCCACTCCTTGGGCATCAGCGTTTTCCAGTCACGGCAAGGAATCGTCGCTTTTGGCTGTATTCCGTCGCTTCGTCGGCGTCAACCAGACCCCTTCTTACCAACTGGGCGTTCAAGAACGTTCGATTTCGTAGGTAGAGATAGCAGACCAAAGTGTTGTCGGCGTCGTATTTGACGTCGTCAAACTTGAGGAATACTTTCTGGCCGCGAGTGGTTTCGCGCAGATACTCCACGGCTTCCTCCCACTTCTCTTGCCTGGGCTTCACACCGAGCAGCCTAACCTTGAGCCCGTTGCTTAGCAGGACCATGTGCGGCGAAATGACATCCTTCACAGTGAAGTAATCTTCCCTCTTCGCACTCGTACCGTCAATTCGCGAGCCGAACTGCAGTTTCTTGGGATCGGCCTTCTTGTCTAGAGTCAGCGGATCCGTGAAGACGTAGGGGAGTTCGGCTATTCTATCTTTGAAGTCAATTGAGAGGGTTTCCTGACGTACGAACTCATGCAGCGCCTCGTCCATTAGCCGGGGCCGGAGCACTCCCAGTTTCTCTTTTATGACGGCTAGGAACTCCTCGTTTATCTCGTATCCGATGGAGTTCCGGTCCAGGTTCCCCGCTGCCAGACACGTCGTTCCCGATCCCAAGAATGGGTCTAGGACGGAATCGCCGATGAAGGTGAACATGCGAATGAGTCGTCGCGGCAGCTCCTCAGGGAACATTGCCAAGTGCTTATCCTGCCGCTCGCCGGGGAACTGCCAATGACCGGAAAAGAACCGGTTCCACTCTTCTTGCGTGAGTTTCGAGCGCTCCTTGGTCGCGGCGCTGACTTTCGGCGCCCTGCCGTGTTTCTTCAATATCAGGATGAACTCGTAATCGAGTTTGAGTATCCCGTTGCGGGGGTATGGGAAGGAACCCATCACCGTGGCGCCGCCGGTTGTGTTGCACGTCGTTACCTTGCGCCAAATAATCGCTCCCATATAATCGAAACCGGCGCTCTCGCAGAACTTGATGATTTCCGTTCTGATAGGGATGACTTTGTATCTGCCGTAGTAGACAGATCGTGCGAATTGGTCGCCAATGTTTACGCAGAGGCGGCAGCCCTTGTGGAGGACACGGTGGCATTCACTCCACACGAGATTGAGGTTGTTTATGTATTCCTCGTAGGTATCGTGGAAGCCGATCTGTCTTGGATTGCCGTAGTCCTTGAGTTGCCAGTAGGGCGGCGAGGTGACGACCAGGTGAACGGATTCGTCCGATACGTCCCGCATGGACCGAGAGTCGCCGCTGAGGATCTTGTGGGTTGTTTTCATTCTGTGCCCTGATGTCCCTACCGGTTCCTATGCTACCACGCTGCACCGCGCCCGTCCCTAATCGTCATCCCTCCCCGCAGGTCTCGCCCGCAGGCGGGCCCAGTCGCGCATGGCGTCAATTTCCTCTTTCATCATCACGCTAAGGGGGACGACGGTTTTGGCCTCTTTCATCAGGTCGTCCTGGGAGAGTTTGCGGTCGGCGTCGAAGGCGGTGTGCAGCGCGCCGATGACGATCTGTTCTATCTCCGCGCCGCTGAATCCGCGCGTCGCCTTCGCCAGCGACGCCAGATCAAAGCACCCCGGGTCGCGGTTGCGCAATTCCACGTGAATGCGGAAGATCTCTTCCCGTTCTTCGGTGTCGGGAAGGTCTATGAAGAAGATTTCGTCGAACCTGCCTTTGCGAAGCATTTCGGGCGGCAATTGGTTCACGTCGTTCGCGGTGGCAACGACGAACACCGGCTTCGTTTTCTCCTGCATCCACGTTAGAAAGGTGGCGAACACGCGCGCGGTGGTTCCACTGTCGCTATAGCCGCTGCTCTGCAGTCCCGAAAACCCTTTTTCCAGCTCGTCCGCCCAGAGGACGCAGGGCGCGACGCTTTCGGCCACCCGGATCGCCCGGCGTATGTTCTCTTCGCTCTGTCCGACCAGACTTCCGAAGATGCGGCCGACGTCCATGCGCAGCATCGGAAGGTTCCACAAACTTGCAATGGCCTTCGCCACTAACGACTTCCCGCAGCCCTGAATGCCGAGCAGAAGAACGCCCTTAGGGGGGGGCAGACCGAACTCGCGGGCCCTGTCGGTGAATGAACTGGTGCGTTTCTTCAGCCACTCCTTCAGTATTTCCATGCCGCCGACGCCTGTGAGGCTCTGCGTGGCAGGGTAATACTCTAAGATCCCGGACTTGCGGACGATCTGCTTCTTCTCTTGCAGGATGACGTCCACGTCCAGGCATTTCTTCTCGACCAGACTGCGGGCCAGCACGGCCTCCACTTCGTCCACCGTGAGTCCGAGGCAGGCCTTGATAACGCGCTCTTTTTCTTCGGCGTTCAGTTCGGTGTCAACTTTCGGGTTTCCTTCCATCGCCTTGAGCGCGGTGTCCAGAACCTCTTCCACCTCCTCGGCCGACGGCAGGCCGAAGTCCACGACGGTCACGGCCTTCTCAAGTTCCACGGGCAGGCGGAGGACTGGGGACGTGACGACTATGCACTGCGACTTCCCGCGCAAGCGGTGCGCGAGGTCGCGGAAAAGCCGGATTACGCGCGTGTCCTTCATGTAAGGGTGGAAGTCTTTCAGGTGGAATAGGGCTGCGCCCGAGGCGCTGTGTATGTGGGTCAGTGGCTCCAGTTCGGGCGACAGTCTGGGCGCGGCCGGGGGCGTGCCCTCGCGCCTGGAGACGGCGGGCTTCAGGCCGTCGGTGAGCGACCAGGAGTGGAACTTGCGTTTTAGGCGGCGGGCGATGTCCTCCAGGACCTGCCCTACGCGCTCCTCCTCCCATGTGACGATGTAGAGGATCGGGTACTTGGCCCTCACGAGGATTTCGATCTCTTCCTGCGGCTTCATTTGCATTGTCGCCTCCAGGCAAGTCTACCGCCGTGGGAAGGGCGGCCTAGGCCAATGGGCCCAAGGTGGCCGTTGGCGGCCCGTGCTCTGGTTCTGTATAATCCTTGACTCGCATGCCTTCCCGATACGATCCGGCAGAGATAGAACCCAAGTGGCGAAAGCGATGGGCGGAGGCGGACCTCTTCCGAACCCGCGAGGACCCGGACCGGCCCAAGTTCTACGGTCTGGACTTTTTCCCCTATCCGAGCGGAGCAGGGCTGAGCGTCGGCCACCTGCGCAACTACATCCCCACCGACGTGCTCTGCCGCATGAAATATATGCAGGGGTGCAACGTGCTGCATCCGATGGGCTGGGACGCGTTCGGCCTGCCCGCCGAGAACGAGGCGATCGCGCAGAAGGTGCGCCCCGCGCCGATGGTTCGGGAGTACGCGGCCAACTACAAGCGCCAGATGAATCTGGTCGGCCTGGCGTTCGACTGGTCGCGTGAGGTCAACAGCTCCACACCCGACTTTTATCATTGGACGCAGTGGATCTTCTCGGTGCTCTTCAAGCGCGGGCTTGCGTATCACGCTGAGTATCCGGCGAACTGGTGTCCGAACTGCCGCAGCGTGCTGGCAAATGAGGAGGTTCCGGGCGGTCTCTGCTGGCGATGCGATACGCCGGTTGAGAAGAAGATGCTGAAGCAGTGGTTCTTCAAGATCACAGAGTACGCGCAGCGGCTGTTGGACGACCTCGACGACCTTGACTGGCCGGAGGGCATCAAGTCCATGCAGCGCAACTGGATCGGCCGGTCTGAAGGCGTGGAGTTTGAGTGGCGCTTGCGGTACAGCGGGTTGGCCGAGTACTTCCGAGAAATTCTGGATCGGAAAGACTCCGACGAGGCGACGGGCCTATCTACTTTTGTGCGGAATGTGATTGAAAGCTACGCGATCGGCGATTCGGCCGCTCAGGTTGGTGCCCGTCTTGGTCAGACGCAACAGTCTGTCCGAAACGCAATCAATCGCGCACGGCAGATACTCTTACCGAGCGCTATCCGCGTTTTCACAACGAGGATTGACACAGTCTTCGGGTCCACGTTCTGCGTCCTTTCGCCGGAGCATCCACTTACTCTCAGGGTCACGGCGCCCGATCGCCGAGAGGAAGTAGCGGCGTACGTCCGGGCTTCCGCAAGGCTTAGCGAACAGGACCGCTTGGCCGCAGGTCGCGAGAAAGAAGGCGTATTCACGGGCGCTTACGCCGAGCACCCGTTCAGCGGCGAACAGGTTCCGGTCTGGGTTGCGGATTACGTGCTCATGGGATACGGGACCGGCGCGATCATGGCGGTTCCTGGGCATGACGAGCGGGATTTCGAGTTTGCTAAAAAGTACGGTCTGGAAATTCCGAGGGTCATTGCCCCCTCCCCTGGCGGGAGGGGGCAGGGGGAGGGGGAAACAGGCGTTGGGACCCCCCCCCCACCCCAGCCCTCCCCCGCAGAGGGGGGAAGGAGTTTGCCGTTCTCTGCCGAGGACGGCGTTCTC
>JADFGT010000065.1 GCA_022567555.1 Armatimonadota bacterium
GAGAATGGGAAACTGAACCTGCTCGGCGCCTTCGACCGCATCTCCATCAAGGAGTTTCCAGCTGCGCATCTCGGAGCGAAGGTTGTCGTGCGTTTGTCATGTGCAGCAACCGAGGCGGGCAAAGAACATGATATCGCGTTCATACTGCTCGACGAGGATGGGCGGGAACTAGCGGCTACCCGAGGAACCTTGAGGTTTCAACCGGTTAGAGCAGCGCTCGACGCGCACTTGGACCTCATAGTTGACTTTCCGGTGATGCCGTTCCCCAAGGCTGGACGATACCGAGTAGACATCCTGGTGAACAACGAACAAAAGATGGGCGTACCGATAACTGTGGAGCAATCCCAGGAGACAACCGATAATGCCGATTGAGATGGCCAACGAACCAGGAGTGGCTTTCGAGCCAAGAAGCGCTGGAGTCACCACCGGGTCGCCCGGCTCTCCTCAAGTTGAGTTCACTTTAAAGCCGGCAGAGGTGGAGGTCCCTGACGCAGTGCTCGCCCTTCTCGCACTGAAATTCGAGACGGTGGGCTACGTTGGCGAGGCAGAAAGCGAAGAACTCCTCGAAAGCTGGATCTCCCCTCAACATTAGCTTCGGCAAGCAGGCGATCGAATACATTCGCAGCCGATCTAAGGAAGAGAGGAAGGCAATCGGCGAGACGATTCGTACGTATCAGACATCTCGCCAAGGCAATGTTGAAGCTCTTCAGGGATTTCGGCCCTGGCTGCGATTACGAGTCGGTAACCACAGAATCGTATTCAGGGTAGAGCACGGGACGATGTTTCTGCCGTTGGCCGGTGATCGCAAAGAAATATATAAACTCCTGAAGACTCTGTAACTCCCTTAGCACGCGGTGTAAGGTTTAAAGACATCAGATCCACTCTGTGCCAGGACATCCCTTTCCATCCTTCAACAATCTCATTCTCGAAGGAGCGTCATCCCTCCCCTGTGGGCGTGCAGTGGGTAAACCTTCAGCCAGCGCTTTCTTCAGGTTCTTCCGGCAGAGTTCTGTGCTCTCCAGCGGCGGCAGGCGGGGGTTGTCCATCTCCGCGACCAGATCCTCCACGCCCGCTTCCGAGCTCAGGCGATCCTCGTTAAGGTCGTAAGTGCAGTCGGAGGTGTGGACGTTTAGGCCGGCGGTCGCGTATTGCGCGAGCCTATTCTTTTATCCCGCGACCCGCCCTCGGGTCGTGGGTTTTCCTTCGGGGTGGCCCTGACCCCCAACCCGAAAGGCGGGTTGGGGGATGAAATGAAATGCCGGGAGCCGATTGCAATGATTTAACTCCCTCAACATCCCGGCGTAGCCTGATGTTGAGGGTTTCGGTACTGGTATGCGGGTGCAAGCCTCCACATCACGCTGCGCGGGGATGTGGAGGCAGTTCCTCCACGCCCGCTTCCGAGCTCAGGCCGTCGTCATTTAGATCCCGCAACGAGAGTCGTGATTGCAACACAGGCGATGACCTGTGGAGCCGTTCCACAGCCCGTCCAAACCTCCCCCCTGCGCAGGCCCGGTATTCTTGACAGTATCTTCGAGTGGACGAGCCACGCCCCGGCAATTAGTGATATGCTGTCGCCGGCGCCGGAAGCAATGTCTCCTGCGCCAATCTAATTCGATTGAGGAGATAAAGGATGAAGAAGCTTCTTTTTGGCGCAACCCTTCTGTCGATTTGCAGTGTGTCGTCTGCGACGGGCGGTTTCTGGAACGAAGCCGGCGACGCACCTGAACTGTTACCGGGGCAGAACACAGGCCCTCCCTTCGGCGCCCCATTGCTTGCCATCTTCGGCACGATTGGTGACTCTATGGATCGTGACCTGTTCGCGATTGAGATCAAAGACTTTGACAATTTCCGGGCTTCCACCGAGGGCAACGGTACGGATATAGATACACAGCTGTTCCTATTCGACGCGGCCGGCAACGGTGTAACGCACAACGACGACAACGTCGTCCCAGGGATCGGCCTCCAGTCAACGCTCACCGCACAGTTCCTGACCCACAACGGTCTGTACTACATAGGGATCTCCGCCTACAACGGTGACCCCTTTAGCCCGGTCGACCTGATCTGGCAGAACACCCCGTTTCGCTCGGAGCGCGCGCCGGATGGGCCCGGAGCACCAGGACCCCTCACCTCTTGGGCGGGTGCCGGTTTCAGTGCCGGTGACTATCGGATTGACCTCCGAGGGGTAAACCCCGTTCCCGAGCCCGCATCGCTGCTGGCTCTCGGCGCGGGTCTTGCCGCTCTGACCGCTCGCCGCCGCAGAAAGGCCTAAAGCGAATAGCGTGAGGCCTAGCATCTAAATGTCCGGGCCACCCGCCGTCTCGCGCGGGGCTGCTCCTCCTTCCATCCCTCGGCAAATCCCTTTGCCGAGGGATTTAGCCTACTCCTCCTTGTCTTTAAACCCAGGAAGGCGGCGGCCTTTGTAGTAGCCGTCGGGCGAGGCGTTATGGGGCAGAACGAACGCGTCTCCGCTCTGCTGCTTCGAAGGCGTAATCTCCGGCATCTTGGTCGTCCAAGTGCCGCGCCGCTTCGCGGTTCGCGCGTGCGAGTGTTTGCGTTTCGGGTTCGCCATTACTTCTTCTCGCGGTGGAGCGTGTGCTTGCGGAGGTACCGGTTGTACTTCTTCAATTCCAGCCGTTCTTTGGTGTTCAGCCGGTTCTTGGTGGTTGTGTAAACGCTCCGGTGGTCCTCGGTGCAAATGAGGCGGATGATCTCCCGGTGGTCGCCCTTCTTGGCCACTACTTAATTTGCCCGGTGCGGCCGTAGCGCCGCAAGAACTTCTCGACGCGCCCGGCGGAGTCCACCAGTTTCTGCTTGCCGGTGTAAAACGGGTGGCAGTTGGAGCAGATGTCCAGGTGCAGTTCCGGCTCGGTTGACATTATCTCGGTGACCGGCGTGCCCGGCGTGCAGGCGCAATAGACCTTGCACGGCATGTATTTCGGATGGATTCCCGGTTTCATCGTCTAATGCCCTCGAAGCGACGGTCGCGAACGTGGATTATGGCCGATTCATGCGACTCGAATCAAGCGACTCGGCCCTTTGCGGGCCGACGACCGAAAACTGAGAACCGGGAAATGGTCGGGGCGGCCGGATTCGAACCGGCGACCTCTTGCACCCCATGCAAGCGCGCTATCCAGGCTGCGCCACGCCCCGAGTCCCATGAGTATACCGGCGGGCCGCTCGCGCCATGCCCGGCCACGCGGCGAGCCGGTAGAATGCGGGTGCCGCGCGCGGACGTAGCTCAGCGGATAGAGCATCAGACTTCGGATCTGAGGGTCGGGGGTTCGAATCCCTTCGTCCGCGCCATTTTTCGGTAATCAGTCGCCCGGATGAAGCAACCGCCCACCGCTTTTCAGGACACGGCGCGCTGTCCCCTGTAACCTGTACCCTCCCCTTTGCCATAATCCCCGCCGTGTCCGATCTGATCGCCAAGATAGAGGAACTCGCCGAACTGCTGAACCGCCATGGCCTCACCGCCTTGCGCTGGAGCGAGGGCGAGACGACCGTAGAGGTTCGACGCGACGCGGGCGCGCCGTCCCAGACGGCGGCGAAACTCGAGCCGGACGAGACGCCGGAGTTTGACGGCGACGTCGTGCCAAGCCCAATGACCGGAGTTTTCTATCGGCGGCCGGTGCCGGCCGAGCCGCCGTTCATCGAGGAGGGCGACACGGTCTCGGTCGGCGAGGTGATTGGGGTCATCGAGGCGATGAAGGTGTTCAACGAGGTCGAGTCGCCCGTCGGCGGCGTGGTCACGCAGTTCCTGGCCGAGGACGGCGCCGTCGTGCAGGAGGGCGATCCGCTGCTCGTGGTGCGGACGTGAGGCCCGACTGACGACTGGCGACAGGCCGGAGGGGCGAGGGCAGAGGCGAAAGGCGAGAGGCCAGAGGTCAGTGGCCAATCGTAAGCGACAATCGTGAGACGAGGAACCGAACAATGCGCCTAACAGTCGTGCAGTTCCGGCCGGATTTCGCGGACGCCGGCGCGAACTCCGCCCGCATAGAGCAGGGAATATTGGAGGCCGCCGCGCAGGGCGCCGACCTGGTTGTCTATCCGGAAGCGGCCATCACAGGTTACTGCTTTCAGTCCGCTGACGAAGCGCGGGCGGCCTCGGTGGAGACGTCGTCCGGGCCGGTGGACCGCATCCGAAAGGCGTGCGAAGGGGCGAAGGTGCACGCGATCGTCGGCTATGCGGAACGCACAGGAGACGCGCTGTTCAATTCGGCCGCGTTCTTCGGCCCGCGCGGGCTGATCGGCGTTTATCGCAAAACGCACCTGCCGTGCTTGGGACTGGACAGGTTCGTAAAAAGGGGCGATGCGCTCAAGGTGTTCGATACCGCGATAGGAAAGATCGGGGTCCTGATCTGCTTCGACAACCGGTTTCCGGAGCCGGCCCGCGTCCTGTCATTGCGGGGCGCGGAGTTGATCTGCCTGCCGACAAACTGGCCGGAGAGCGCGGAAAGGAACAGCGACTTCATATGCGCGACGCGGGCGATGGAGAACCATATCTTCTTCGCCGCGGCCAACCGGGTCGGCGAAGAGAATGAGTTTCAATTCGTGGGGCGCAGCAAGATAATCGGACCGGACGGAACAGTCCTCGCGGCAGCCGACCACACAAAGGAGGACGTTATCTCAGCGGACCTCGACCTGGCGTCGGCCCGTGAGAAGCGCGTCGTTCAGAAGGCGGGCGAGTATGAACTGGACCTGTTCGGCGAGCGCCGGCCGGCCCTATATCGCGAAATCAGCGATTAGACGGTGAGGGTGTGGGCGACACCCCCGCATTCGGATGCCGCGACCCCTTTGGGCAGCCCCACCTGACCATGGAGGACCGGTTCAGGGGCCGCTGGACCAGAATTTGCCGCCCAGCCGGGCGCAGGCAAAGTTGCCGGGTTTTTGTCCGGGCTATTGGAAATCTGCCCATGACGTGCTACAATGACCCTCGACCGCAGTCATTGCAGTCAGATCTAACTGTAGGAGAAGGAGAATCGAAATGAGAAAATCAAGAATGCTGGTGTTCAGCCTTGCGCTGAGCGCAGCAGTGGTTGCCCCGTCCTTGGCGATGGGCCAACTCACCTGGTACACCGACAGGCAGGCGTTCAGAGATGACAACCGGAACCACGGCAAGATCCTGAAGGGGATTGAGGACTTTGAAGGGTCGACCCTTCCTCCGAACAGCGTCGTAGGGATGGATGACCCGCTGGTCTTCGGGATCCCCAATGGGCCGTATCCGGATGGGCTCAGCGTAGAAAACCTGGTGGTCCAGTCCAGGCAGGTTGATGGGACTCCGCGCGGAGCGGGTGGCTTGGCAGCGGCCAGCGTAGGCTTCGCGGGAGCCGCGAGCGATGTCGTCCTGGCTAACTTCTTCGTGGACAGCCTCGACCTCATCTTCCTCGACGAGCTCAAGTCCGGTGTCGGATTCGACACTCTGGGCTTCATCGGCGGGCCCACCGTAGACGTGGAAGTCTTCGACCTCGCCGGAAACTCCCTTGGGAGCATGAACTTCGCCGCCGACCCGGCCGGTTCCAACTTCGCAGGAGTGTGGTCCGATGTGGCGATCGGCCGGATCAACATCTTCGATCCCGCTGACATAGGCGGCGCTGAGGGTGGAGACAACATTGAGATGTGGATCGTTCCTGAGCCCACGAGCATGATTGCTCTGTTGGGAGGAGGCCTGATGCTTCTGGCGCGCCGACTGCGACGCAAGGCATAGCCTGCTCTTCGGCATAACATAACAAGTCAATGCGAACCTCCCGCCCGAAAGGGCAGGAGGTTCGTTTCTCTTTGCCCCCCAGCCCCTGCACAATCAGTTAGCGCCCAATAGCGCCGCCCCGATCTTTTCGGGCCTCTGCGTCAATGGCCCATGCTCTACGTTCTAATAGCCGCGAGAAATACTCACACGGTTCGGCATCGTCTCGCCTTTAGCGGCGGCGTTCAGCAAGACGGCCAAGTGCTCCATGCGAAGGCGCTCGTTTTGGTCGGACTTAGAACTCCGATGCGGGCTCATTACGACGTTTGGGAGTTCGTGAAAAGGAAAGGCGGAGGGGGCCGTTTCTTCAGCCGGCGTCCGGTCTATCGGGTCGTCGCTCGGGTAGCGATACCAGACGTCGAGACCGGCAGCGCCCAGTCTGCCGTCGCGCAGAGCCAAGAACAAGTGCTCCTCGTCTACCGTTTCCCCACGTCCCACGTTCACAAGAACGACATCCGCGGGCAGCAATGCAAGTTCTTCCGGCCCAATCAACCCCATTGTCTCGGCCGTGATCGGAAGCGCAATCAGAAGTGCACTCGTCCCGGGCAGCAATTCGCGCAGATCGGACGGCGGATACACGTTCACGCCTTCCGCCCGCCCTTTCTTCGGGCAGCGGCTGACGGCCCTCACACGCATTCCGAGCGCCAGGCACCCGCGTGCGATCCGCCTGCCGATGTGTCCGAAACCGAGAATGAGGGCGCTCTTCCCATCCAACAGTAAGGAAGGTATTTCGGCGCGTCGAACAGCCCAATTGCGGCGGCGAAACTCGCCGTCAGAGCGGACGAGGCTCTTGGCCGCAGCCAACATAAGAGCCATCGCCATCTCCGCCACGGCGGCCGAATTGTGGTGCAGGTTATGCACTGCAATCTCCGGAAATTCGTGAAGGAGGCTGCGAGTGCGTTGCGGTATACCGGTGAACGGGACGATCAGAGAGCGAATGTTCGGGCTGGCCGCCAACTGTTTCCGCTCAGGGCGCCCGCCGACCAGGATTTCATATTCGGGCGGCTGCGGTACGGCTGCGCCGTGGGTAACCGCAACGTTCGGCTGAAGGCATTTCTCAAGCGCCGCCAGCGACTCGGGCTCTGGGGACTGGAGGATGTGCGCCCTAATCTTCATGGAGACCGGCCTACCGCCTCCAGTTGTCGGCCGCATGTTTCGGCGGCAGCGGCGGCTCGGGGCCGGGCGGTCGCTCGATGCCCAGCCAGTCGCAGACCTCAAATAGATGCGTGATCTCGGCGTCCGGCTGCGGGTACGTGCCGGGGTTTTGCGTGTCCACCCGGTTCAGCCAGAGCGCATGCCATCCCGCGTTCTTAGCACCCTGAACATCTTGTTCGAAAGCGTTGCCGACAAAGAGCATTTCGTGTGCCTCGTAGCCGCATCCTGTCCGTGCGGCCTCAAAGATGGCCGCGTCCGGCTTGCCCAACTTCATTTCGCCCTCGATCAAAATGTGGTCGAAGAAACCCTTGATGCCGAGTGTTTCGACCTCTTGCCGCTGGATATCCGCCGGTCCGTTTGTGATTAGGCACATGCAGTAACGCCCTTTGAGCTGCTGCAAGGTCTGTTTTGCTTCGGGAAACAGTTCGAGGTACTCGTTTCTGAGTTCGGCGTACCGCGCAGCGATGCTCTTCGCCAGTCGCTCATCTTCCCGGTCGAGGAGTCTTAGTGTTCGCCGCAGGTGCTCGGTTCGCGTCGGTTCGCCGCTCACCAAGTAGCGCTCATACCAGCGGTCGGTCTTGACTTCTTTAGAGAAGGTTTGAAACACCGACTTCCATGCGTCGAACGCGCGCTGCGGGTCCACTCCGAGTTCCGCTTCATCCAACGCCTGCCAAAGCGCTTTTCGGGAAGCGTCCCAATATGCGCATAGGGTGTCATCCAGATCGAAGCAGACGGCTTTTATGTTTTGCTTCATGGCAGGTGCATAACGCGGCGAACCTCTTTCATCGTTTCCGATGCGACGGCGCGCGCTTTCTCAGCGCCCTCCTGCAGTACGCGCAATACATAACCGCGGTCCCCTTCCAATTCACGGCGGCGGTCCCTTATCTTTGCCAGCGATCCATTCAGGGCTTCAATGCACTCATTCTTGCAGTCAACGCATCCGCGCTCTCCGGCGCGGCACTCCTTTTCTACGACGGCCACGCAAGGCTTGTTGTAAACGGAGTGCAGGCTGAATACCGAACAACCTTCCGGGTGGCCGGGATCGTTTTTGCGGATCTTCTTCGGGTCGGTGAACGCGCTCCTTACCTTGACGGCGGTTGCCTCGGCGTCGTCGCCGATGTATATGGCGTTTTCATAACTCTTGCTCATCTTCCGGCCGTCGGTGCCCAACATGAGCGGGACGTCGCTGAGCAGGTTCGCTATCTGCGGAAACACATCGCCATAGAGGAAGTTGAAGCGGCGCGCGATCTCCCTGGTCACTTCGAGATGCGGAACCTGGTCCTTTCCGACCGGCACGCCGTACGGCTTGTACAGAAGAATGTCCGCTGCCTGGAGCACCGGATAACCGAGCAGTCCGTGGCTGACATACTCGCCCTTCAAGTCTTGCTTCTTCTCCTTGTATGTCGGCACGCGTTCGAGCCAGCCGAGCGGCGTGACCATGCTTAACAGCAAGTAGAGTTCGGCATGCTCCTTCACCTCGGACTGCCGAAACACAACCGTGCGCTCAGGGTCAATCCCGGCCGCCAGATAGTCCATTGCGATCCCGACGGAGTTCTCGTCAATCTCCTTGGTGCGGTCAATCATCGTGGTGAGCGAATGCCAATCAACAATGCAGCAATGCATATCGTATTGCTCCTGGAGGCGCACCCAGTTCCTCAGGGCGCCCTCCAGATTGCCGAGATGGAGCATCGGCTGCGTGGGCTGCATCCCGCTCAAGAGTCGCTTGCGTGCCACAGCGGGTGATTATGGCGCACGCGTGCGGCGGCGGCCGCTGGCCCGGGTGGCGACTGTTGGATATACTAATGGGCCAGCGACATGGCGAACAAGGCTATCGGCTTTCTATTGCTCTCGGTCTTGGCCGGGACGGGTTGCGGCGAGCGGCCGGTGGACGAGGCCGAGCAGACCGCATCCGTTCCTTCGACGGCCGCGAACGGCTACCATTCGTTTGGGGACCGGGACGTAGGAGCGCGGTTCACGCTGACCCTCGGCCACCCGTGGCGGTCGGAGGCCGAGCCCGGGCGGCGGGGCCACTGGCTGCCTGCGACGCTGCTTTCAGCGGATCCGTCCATGAACGCGACCATCCTCATCGAGGCCCTGCCGCCGCTTGAAGAGGAAGAGGACGAAGCCGTTGGATCAGAACCGGGGGACGGCGAACCCGACCTCGAAGAGGTGGGGTTGCTTCTCGGGGTATGGACGGTTTCGGAGAGTGAAGACCTAATCGAGGTCGTTTTCGATGGGAGGGCGCGGACCGTGCTGTGGCGCGTCCGGTTCACGGCGTCCTCCCATTTCATCCAGGCGGAAGAACTCCGCAATGAACTGGAGAAACTTATGGAAACGATGAGGCTTGGCTCGCCGATAGCGGGCGTCGCTTAGGATCCGGCAGCCTCGGACGCCTGCAAGACCTCATACCGCGTGTTCCGCTTGCGGGGTGTGTAGCCTGCGTCCATGATGAGACGCTCATACTCCTGTGCGTCCACGATGAACTTGTTCCCCTTCGCCGACACGACGTTCTCCTCTATCATCACCGAGCCGAAATCGTTGGCGCCGTAACCGAGCGCGACCTGGGCGATCTTCGGTCCCTGCGTGAGAAACGACACCTGGAAGTGGTCGAAATTGTCCAAGAAGATTCGCGAGACGGCCAGAGTGCGCAGATAATCGAAACCGGAAGCCTTTCGCTCGATCTGCAACTGCGTGTCCTCCGGCTGGAAACTCCACGTAATAAATGCGCGGAACGGCTCACACTCGTCCTGCAGGTCGCGCAGTCTCTGGAGGTGCTCGACCCGGTCTTCGTCGGTTTCCAAGTGACCGAACATCATGCTTGCGGTGGAACGGATGCCGAGTTGGGCTGCCGTTCGCATGCAGTCCAGCCACTCTTCGGTGGTGTCTTTGTACGGGGAGATGATCTTTCGGACTCGGTCCACAAGGATCTCACCGCCGGCGCCGGGGATGCTGTGCAGGCCGGCCGCGTGGAGCCGCTTCATGCACTCGCGGAGCGTCAACTTGCTGCGGTTGGCCACGTATATGATTTCGGCCGGGCTGAGCGCGTGTAGGATGACCTGCGGGTAGGCGTCCATTATCTTTCTGAAGATGCGCTCGAAGTAGTCAACCTTCAATCGCGGGTTCAGGCCGCCCTGAAAGAGTATCTCGACACCGCCTCTCTCGACCGTGTCGCACACCTTCTCAAGGATCGTCTCATCCGGGAGGAGATACCCTTCGTCATGGGTTGGAACGCGATAAAACGCGCAGAACTTGCAACGCACCCAGCAAACGTTCGTGTAGTTCAGGATGCGCCCGACGACGTAGGTCACCACGTCTCCCGGGACCTTCTGCCGGCGGCGTCGGTTCGCCAGAGCGGCGAGGTCATTCAGGTTCGGATGGCGAAATAGCGCGAGCGCGTCCCCCGATGTGATTCGATCACCGGCGAAGACGGCGTCGGCAACGCGGTCTATCGTTCTTGCGCTTGTCGCTGAGGCTCCCATGGGTCCGTGTCGATTATGAACGTTTGCGCCAACACTGGGCGGCGGCACCGACAATAACCGTCAATCGCCTCCTCCAGCCACCTCGCCGTAGATTCGCACCTGCCCCTCGACCTTCGTCCCCGGCGCAAACTCATGGTCTCCCGGCAGGCTGATAGGCAAGAGAAGGCCGGGGACCCAGACGGTCGCCAGCGTCACCGGCGCATCAGTCACACAGTTTCGTTCCCGTGCCGCCCGCACTATGAAACCCTTGACAGGAAGCCGCCGCTCGCCGTCCGGGCGGCCAAAACCGACGTCGTCCGGCCCGCCTTCGGTCTCCTTCAGGCCCTCGGCGAACCCGCTCAATTCGACGAACCATGGCCGGCCGGGCTGCAAGTCCTCGGGCGCGCCTGAGCAGCGAAATTGGATCGGCGACACCGGCAGGCCGTCCAGACATGTGAAGCCGGTAACGACTGTTTCTCCATTGCCAAGTTCTTTCGTCTCACCGAACATGACCGGCTGCACGAGCGGCCGAAGCGACACGACGACGTCTTTCGGCTCGCCGTACGGCTCCAGGCCGATTCGGATGACGCAGCCGTCGAAAGGCGTGCAAACGAGCGTGTTGTCCGGGCCGGCCGACGCGCGCTCCGCCGCCAGGGCGAGTGCATCACGCATGCCGCCCTCGTCGGAGATGCCGCGAAATCCGATGGCCCGAAACCGATGGGGCATTTCTCCTCCTGCCAAGCCTTGACCGCGCGCCGCCCCGATGTGCGAAACTTTGATGTGGCCCGCCTCGGCTCCCACGAAACATTGCTCGTCGTAGACTTCGGCGGCCAGTACACGCACCTCATCGCGCGCAGAGTGCGCGAGCAAAACGTGTTCGCGGCGATTGTACCGTGGGACTCGGAAGATCTAACGGCGCAGTGGGGAAGGGCGAAGGCAGTGATCCTAAGCGGCGGGCCGCGCAGCGTTTTGGAGGACGGCAGCCCCACGATAGACCGGGACCTCCTGACTTCCGGTAAGCCTGTGCTGGGCATCTGCTATGGCCAGCAACTGATGGCGAAACTGCTGGGAGGCGGCCTGAAGCCGGTGGAGCATAGGGAGTACGGCCGCCAGCGCTTACGACCCGCGGAGGGCGCGAAACTGATCCGTGAGGGTGGCGGCGTCTGGATGAGCCACGGCGATACCGTTGAAACGCTGCCCCCCGGATTCCGCGCGGCGGGCGAAACCCAGAGGTCGCTCGTCGCCGCAATGGAGGACCCCGAGAGGCGGCTGTTCGGTGTTCAATTCCATCCGGAGGTCAGCCACACCGAGGGCGGGCGCGAGATCCTGCGCCGTTTCCTATTCGAGCAGGCCGGCTTCAGCGGGGACTGGACCGCGCGGAACTTCATTGAGGAGGCAGTGGAGGCGATCCAGGAGCAGGTGGGGAATGGAAGCGTGCTTTGCGCCGTGTCGGGGGGCGTGGACAGTTCGGTTGCGGCGGCACTGCTGGCGCGGGCCGTCGGGGGACGGCTGCGGTGCGTCTTCGTGGACCACGGCCTGATGCGGAAGGGCGAGGCCGAGCAGGTCGTGGAGACGTTTCGAGCGAACATCGCCGCTGACCTGGTGGCGATTGACGCCTCCGAGCAGTTCTTCAGCGCGCTGAAAGGGGTGACCGACCCCGAAGAAAAACGGCGGCGGATCGGCGAGGAGTTCATCCGCGTGTTCGAGGCGCACGCAGCCGAACTGGAAGGGTTCGATTTCCTCGCCCAGGGCACCCTCTATCCGGACGTGATCGAGAGCGGCTCCCGCACCGCAGCCCGCATCAAGACCCATCACAACGTGGGCGCGCTCCCCGATTGGATGCGAATGGAACTGGTGGAACCTCTTCGGTTGCTGTTCAAGGACGAGGTCCGAAGAGTTGGCGGCGAATTGGGCCTCCCGGAGGAGATGATCGAGCGACAGCCGTTCCCGGGCCCCGGCCTGGCGGTTCGCATCCTGGGTGAGGTGACGCCGGAGCGGGTCCGGATCGTGCAGGAGGCGGACTGGATCTTTCGGGATGAACTGGACCGCGCCGGGCTGACCAGGCTCATCTGGCAGTCGTATGCGGCCCTATTGGACGTCCGAAGCGTCGGCGTGATGGGAGACGAACGGACCTATGAGCACCCTATCGTACTGCGGGCGGTGGCAAGCGAGGACGCGATGACCGCGGACGCGGTGGACATTCCGTTCGACGTGCTGGCGCGGACAGCCACGCGGATCGTTAACGAGGTGTCCGGCGTGAACCGGGTCCTATACGACTTGACGAGCAAACCGCCGGCGACCATTGAATGGGAATGACCGAAATCGAACCTATCGTCACGGAGGCGCAGATCCGGCAGCGTGTGAAGGAGATGGCCGAGGAAATCAGGGCCGCGTACCCGGGCGACAAGCCGCTCCTGGTCGCCGTCCTGAAGGGCGCCGTGTTCTTCTTGGCCGACCTGTGCCGCGCATTGGGCCCGGGCTTCCCGATAGACTTCCTTTCAATCAAGGCCTACGACGGGGAGCGGCCGTCGGGGGCGGTGCAGATTCGCCTGGACCTCGCCACCGACATCAGGGGCCGGCAGGTGCTGCTCGTCGAGGATATCGTGGATTCGGGGATGACCCTCACTTACCTCTACGAGATGCTGTCCGCACGCGGCCCGAGCGGCCTGCGCGTCGCCGCGCTGCTGCTCAAGCAGGAAGCGTACGAGGGGTCGGTCGAGATAGATTTCGTCGGCTTCCGGATCCCCAGCCGGTTCGTCGTCGGGTACGGATTGGACCTAAACGAGGAGTGGCGAAACCTGCCTTTCGTGGGTTTCGTCAAGTCTTAGTGTTCCTGAACCGAGAATCGTGATATACTGTGCGCGTAAGGCCCGGCCCCCTGATATTGGGTGGCTACATTCCCCTTCCAGATTCCAGTCTCAAACCTCAAACTGGTGACCTATGCATTTCCGCAGACCTTCCGGTTCTGATTCCGAGGGCGGCGCCCGCAATCGCAGGCGGGGCCCGAGAGGCGGTCGCCGCAGCGAACGGCAACGCGACCACCCGCTGACGCAGGAAGACCTGGCTCAGCTTCCCGACATCAACTACGCCCACTTCGACTCAATGACCGCCAAGGACCTGGTCAAGGAAACGAAGCGGCTGAAAGTTTCGGTTGACGGCGCGAACCGCTCGGCGGTCCTCGAAGCACTTCTCATCGAAACGAACAAGGAGAGCGGAGCAGAGTACCGTTCGGGCGTGCTCGAGACGCTGGCCGAGGGATGGGGGTTCCTCCGCCAGAAAAATTACACGCCCTCCACGGACGACATCTACATCAGTCAGTCTCAGATACGCCGCTTCAACCTACGCACCGGCGACCTGGTCTTCGGCCAGGCCCGGCCGCCCAAAGAGGGCGAGAAGTATTACGGGATGCTGCGGGTGGAGTCGGTCAACGGCCTCGCCACGGAGTCGGACCCTATTGTCAACCGCACGGAATTTGACCGGCTCACGCCGATCTTCCCCGACGAGCGCATCAGGATGGAGATGGGCCCCGGGGATGTCGCCGCGCGCATCATTGACCTCATCTGCCCGATAGGCAAGGGCCAGCGAGGCCTGATCGTTTCGCCGCCGAAGGCGGGGAAGACCATTCTTCTGAAAACCATCGCCCACAGCATCGAAATCAACCACCCCGAGATCATCATCATGGTGCTGTTGGTGGACGAGAGGCCCGAAGAGGTGACCGACATGCGGCGGTCGGTGAAGGGGCAGGTGATCAGCAGCACGTTCGACGAACCCCCCGAGAACCACATGCGCGTATCGGAACTGTGCCTGCAACAGGCACGGCGGAGTGTGGAAGTAGGGAACGACGTGGTGATTCTGCTGGACAGCATCACCCGAATGGCCCGCGCCAGCAACCTGACCGTCAACCCAAGCGGCCGCACCTTGAGCGGCGGTCTTGACCCGGCGGCCATGTATCGGCCTCGCCGGTTCTTCGGGTCCGCCCGGAATATCGAGGAGGGCGGCAGCCTCACGATTATCGCGACCGCCCTCGTTGACACCGGCAGCAAAATGGATGACCAGATTTTCGAAGAGTTCAAGGGTACCGGCAACATGGAACTGGTGCTGGACCGCGACCTGGCCGAGCGCCGCATCTGGCCGGCGATAAACGTGAAGCGCAGCTCGACCAGGGCCGAAGAGAAACTGTTCAACCCGGACGAACTGGAGGCGGTCTACCAACTGCACCGGCTGCTGGCGAACCAGAAGGACAACGTCGAGGCTACGGATCAGCTCATCAAACTGCTGAAAAGGACCGGCTCCAACGCGGAGTTCCTGGAAGGTGTCGTACAGAAGACGCGCGGGATAGGATAGGCTACGACGAGATGCCCGAAGAACCGGAAGAATTCGATAACGATGACCTGGACGAACCACCCGCGTTCTTCCCGAAGGACTTAAGTCGAGGAGGGTATTCCGGAGTCCCGGTGCAGGTTCGCGTCGAAGGCGTTTACAGCGCCGAGGAGGGCGGCACCGTCCATCGCTTCGTCCAGCTCCAGGACGACATGGGCCGCACGCTGCCCATCGCAATAGGGCCGTTTGAGGCGATGGCCATCCACTTCGCAATGGAGGGGACCGAGGTTCCGCGTCCGATGACCCACGACCTCGCCTGCACGCTGTTGCAGAGATTGGACGGAGTGCTGGATCGCGTGGTCATAGATGACCTGTGGAACGCCACCTACTACGCCAAACTGCACATCCGCCACGGCTCAGAGGATATCGAGATTGACTGCCGGCCCAGCGACGCCGTCGCGATGGGCCTCCGGCTGGGCGTCAGAATCTACGTACTGGACTCGATTATGAACGCCTCGAACGAAGAGGGTTAGGCACGGCCGGGGCCCTCCCCGCGTTGACTGGGGCCCGGCAATGGGGTAGGATGTTCAGGCATTCTATTCGCCCGGAGGAGTTCGAAGGCATGCCTGTCAAGATTCTGGTCTGCGATGACGAACGCAGCATTGTCCGCCTGATTCAAGTGAACCTGGAACGCCAGGGCTGGCAGGTGGTGACAGCCTACGACGGCAAGGAGGGCCTCGAAAAGATCAGGTCCGAGAAGCCGGACGTCGTGATTCTGGACGTGATGATGCCGTACATGGACGGCTTCGAGGTGCTGAAGACGCTGCGCCGAGACCCGGGCCTCCAGAACATCCCGGTGGTGATGCTGACCGCGAAGGCCCAGGACAAGGATGTGTTCGAAGGCTATCACTATGGAGCCGACGTGTATCTCACAAAGCCGTTCAACCCGATGGAATTGGTCACTTTCGTCAAGCGGATCCTGCAGAGCGGGTCGGACGACGGCGGGGACAAACGATACGACATCTGAACCTTTTCCTCCGATCTGCCGAATTAAGTGATGTAATGATGGCCTCTGAACCTCGGCGTCCCAACTGGAAGATGCTCCTGGCGCTCGCTGCTGCGACCCTCGGCGTGGGAGCGGCGGCCGTAGTTTACGTCCAGAAGATGCGCGCCAGGGCGCAGGACGTGGAGGGTCTGATAGATGACGCCCTCGACTTCTGCCGGGACAAGGCCGCCGAATTGGAATCCCTCGTCACCGACGCGCAGGCCGCGTCTTAAAGAGCCCGTCCCTCCGCGGACCGGCAGCCCCTCTCGTCTGCCTGGCATTCCGTCGCTTGGCGCCCAGGAGGGAAGCCCTCAATCACCGGACAGGGAGGACCCGTGCGTCTGCGCATGCATGAAAGTATGTGTCTGATAATAAATATTATGTTGAATTGGCTTTCGTGCCGATCCCGGAGCCGGTATCCGGGCCTGTCCTCCCTCTTCCCCGTTCGGATGGCACTGAGGGAGGAGAGTTGCAGAGAGGTTGATTCGGGCACCGCGCAAACGACGAAAGCCGCGCTTATCAACGCGGCGGCTGCAGTTCTCTTTTTCATCCTACTCCCTCCTCTTTTGTCCGTTGTTGTTTTACATTAGGCGGCACGGGTCACGCCGCCTAAACCGTTGAGTCATCTGCGTCTTCGCCGGGCCAGCCAAGCCAGAACCGCGCCGAACCCCAAGCCCGCGAGCGTTCCCGGTTCCGGCACAACGACTACCTGGATGCCGTTCACGTACGTATCCGGGAACGCTTCGTAGTACTCCGCGATCACCGTCAGGACCCCGTCTTGCCCTACCGTCGCACGGTGATCGGCATGTGTGATTAATAGTTCAAACCGATTGCCGGGCATCGGTCCCGTGACCACTTGCGGATTCGGACTGGTGGAATTGACAACCGTGATCGTTGCGGGCGCCTCATATCCCTGCGGCGGCACCGCGTACGTGAACACGCGATAAGGGCCTGGCAGGAGACCCGTGAAGGTGTAAGTATCTAAATCTGTTATCTCGTTCCCATCATTGAGGAGCTTGGCATGGTCTCCCGTGTTGCTCGGATTGCGGAATGCGATGCCCGTGGACACGCCGGTGACGGTCAGACGAGCACTCGTCAGCATCCCATTCAGGTCATATAACGGGAACTCGCCCGACCTGATAATTGGGATCCCGTTCCAGAAGCCGACCTGGTCTCCAGCGGCTCCAAAGGCCGAACTCGGCACACCGCCTCCCGCTTCCGGCGGCGCGTTCGGATGGTTGAAGTCGACGTTGTAGCCGATCTGGCCGAAAACGGGCAGCGCGGCCAGCCACAGGCCCGCTGCGAGGCCTCCGATCCTGCATCTCCTAACCAGAGTCGAGGTAATCATCGCTCTCCTCCTTTCAATCTGACGCCCACCTGGGCGCGAGGTTAATCTTTATGTAGTGTACACCGATTCTCGCCGGATCAACGGACTTTTTTTGCTAAACCGGCCCCGCAGGGCGACGCGCCCGGGCCGTGGCTTACCCGCCTACGCGTGGGTCCGGTTTCACCACCAGGAGCGCCTTCGCGGTCTCGGCGCCCACTTGGAGACGGAGAGCGTACGTGCCGGGCTCGACCGGCCGCCTGAATCGTCCCCTGGACTGGCCGCGACGTCCGCCACCCGCGCCGCCCTCGGCGGCCGGGGGCGTATCCTTCCTAAAGTTCCAGTAGACGACATGCAGTCCGGCCGTATTCGGAGCGTTGGTGAATGCGTGGATTGTCTCACCGTCCACCCCCAAGATTTCGAGAGCGAGGTCCTCAACGTCCTCCTTCAGGTAGTAACTGATCCGGGCGCCGAAGGGCGGGTTTTGGCCGAAGAAATGGCCCTGGCCGTCGCCATAGCCCATGCTGCCGTCGCTGAGCCATTGGTAGGCGGGCGCGGGGTCGAACAGTGCGAACCCCTGGTCGCGCACTTCGTCGGTCATCCCTTGCAGGCCCTCGACCGGCGCGATCCAGATGCCCCGGCCGTGCGTGCCCAGCACGATCTCATGTTCGCGGGGGTGTATCACAAGGTCGTGAACGGCCACCGCCGGCAGGTTGTTCCTCCACTGCACCCAGCGCCGGCCGCGGTCAAAAGACACGAACAGTCCGAACTCGGTACCGACGTACAGGAGATTCTCGTTCACGGGGTCCTCTTTTATCACGTAGACCGAGCCTTCCGGAAGGTCTGACGTGATGTTGGTCCAGGTCTCGCCGAAGTCCTCTGTCACGAAGACGTACGGATTCATGTCGTTTGAGCGGTGCCCGTCGAAGGTCGCGTAGGCGCGCTCCTGCTCGTACTTGCTGGCGATGACCCGGCTGCACCAGGTGTTTTCGGGCACGCCCGAGACCTTGGCGGTCAAGTTCGTCCAATCGTTCCCGCCATTCTGCGTCAGGTGGACCAGGCCGTCGTCCGTGCCGATCCATACAACGTCCGGCTTCAGGGGCGACTCGCTGATGGTAATGATCGTGCAGTGCGTCTCCGCTCCGGTTCGCTCGGCGGTGATGCCTACCATCCCTTTCTGCTTCTCCGGGTCATTGGTAGACATGTCGGGGCTCACGCGCTGCCAAGTGTCGCCGCCGTCAACGGTCTTGAACAGGCAGTTGCCGGCAAACCAGATGATTCTCGGGTTATGCGGGCTCATCACGATGGGGGAGGACCAGTTGAACCTGTACCGCTCACCGTCGGGCGCGGGCGGGAATCTTCCTCTTAAGGAAGCGCTTTCGCCCGCGTTCTTGTTTCGACTGCGGATACTACTGCCCTGGCTCTC
>JADFGT010000135.1 GCA_022567555.1 Armatimonadota bacterium
ATGCGTCCGAACTTACTCAGGCGCCGGATTACGAAGCCGCATTGTCGGCGGCCCGCAGGGCGGCCGGGGCCTGAGTCTTACTCCGTTCTGAGGGCGACGATCGGGTCGAGACGGGAGGCGCTCCACGCCGGGTAAATACCGAACACAATGCCCACGACCGCCGAGAAGATCGCCGCGCCGATGGCGGCCCAAAGCGGAAAGGTCACCATGAGGCCGGCGCCGCCCAGCCAATCCATCGCTCTGGTGATGGCGGACACGCCTTGGCCCAATAGCCAGCCGAAACCCATGCCGATAAGTCCGCCGGCCAGCGATAGCACGGCTGCCTCCACAAGGAACTGGGCGAGAATTGCGCCCCGTTTGGCGCCCACAGCCTTGCGCAGGCCGATCTCGCGCGTTCGCTCCGTGACCGAGACCAGCATGATGTTCATGATGCCGATGCCGCCGACAAGAAGCGACAGGGCGGCTATTCCGCCCAGTATCACGCCGGCGGCGCCGACGATTCCGGCGAACACATTCAGAATGGACTCGCGGGAATCCACCCGGTAGATCGTGCGGTTGCCGGACTTCTGCATCATGACTTCCCAAACTTCTTGCATCGCCGCTTCAACTGAGACTCCGGGTTTGGGGCGCATCATGATGACCGCGAGGCGGTCGTCGCCCACCCATTTGTCCTGCACGGTAGTCAGCGGCACCATCATCTGGTCATCGGTACTGCTGCCCATAAACTCGATCGTTTCCAGAACGCCGATCACTTCCAGTGTGATTCCGCCGAGCGAAATCCGCTTTCCGAGCGGCGGCGCATCGCCGAAGAGGCGGTCCCGGACATCGGCGCCGATCAGGCAGACGTTGGCCCGGGATCTCAGGTCGCGGGCAACTATCTTCCGGCCGTCCGTCACTTCGAAGCGATTGAGTTCGAGGAAGTATTCGTCTATCGCTCGCACGCGCGCGTCCGGAATCTCATTCTGGCCGTAGCGAACCGACCGGCCTCCGAGTTCCGAGAATCCGGACACAATGTCTATCAGTTGCGTGCGGTTCTTGATGTAGGCGATATCGGCCATGCGCAGTCCGTCTATGCCGCCCGTGGATTCTCCTCGGTGCAGCCGGCCGGGATCATAAAACACAAACAGGGTGTCTGCGCCAAGGCGCTTGAACTCTGTGTTGATGTAACTCCGGAACCCTTCAGACAGCATGACAATCAGCGTTACGGCCATAACGCCGATGATCACGCCCAACATCGTAAGGAACGCCCGCAGTTTGTGCAGGCGCAACATATCCACAGCGATGAATAACGACTGCCAGAGGTTCAATCCTCATCTCCAAATTGCATGGCGCCTCGCCTCTTCGGTCCTGTGAACTCCGGCTTGACGACTTCGTCGCCCTCTTCGACACCGGAGATAAGCTCGATGTGCGAGGCGCTGGTTTCGCCTACCTCGATTGCGCGGCGCTCCGGCTTCGCTTTCTTCCCGGGTTTGCCCTTAGGGGGCGCCAGCATAACGAAGCGACCCTCGTCGTCTTTGCCGACGAACTCGATTGGAAGGCGGAGAACGTCTGTCCTATCCGTGACGCGCATCGTGCACTTTGCCGACATCCCCGGCTTGATGCGGGCGTTCGGGTTGTCCAGCAGGACCTCCACTTCATACTTCACCACCGCGCCCTGGCCGCCGGCCGCCGGCTGGCTTGCGGGCGCGATCTTGGTGATTCTTCCCGTCAGTTCCTCTTCGGGGAAGGCGTCCACTTCTATTTCGGCCGCCATGTCCACGCGAAGCTCCGCGACGTCAATCTCGTTCACTTCGAGCCGCACTTGGAGTCCTGAGAGGTCGGCCAGTTCCACGATCGGCGTTCCGCCGCTAAAACTGCTGAGCGCCGTGACCAGTTCGCCTTCCTCGACCATCCGCCTCGTGATGACACCGTCGCGCGGGGCGCGAATCTCCGTTTCCCCCAGTTTCCGCAGGCCGTCAGCGACTGCGCTCCGAATCTGGTCGGCCTGCGCCTGCGCCTGCTCGTGGCTTCTGCGGTCAATCTCGACCCGGCGCATGTCGGCTTGCGCTTGATCCAGGGCCGACTTTGCCTCCAGATATGTTTGCTCTTTGTTTTTGTCCACTTCGGCGCGGGCAAGGGCCTGGTCCAGGCCCGCCTTCGCCTGCCGCACTTGCTCCTCCGCGTTCGCGGCCTCGGTTTCGTGGCGCGCTGCCATGCGGTTGTGTTCGTCATCTGCGCGGGTCAGAGCCGACGCCGACAAGTCCATCTGCGTTCTTGCATCGTCCATCTGCCGCTTAGGCACGAACCCTTGTTCCAGCAGACTCACCATGCGCTCATAGTTGCGCTTGTCATTGTCATAGGTGACCCGCGCCCGCTGGAGGTCGGTTTCCAGTCGCACGCTCTCTTGGGGGTGCGTAGTGTTCAGCAGCAGGTCTCGGTTGCGCACGGCGGTGTCGTGACTCAGCCGGGCCTGTTCAGTCGCGGCACGCGTCAGTTCCGGCTGCGCCTCCCACTCGCGCTTGGCGCGGATGAATCGAGCGGTCGCCTGCTCCAGGGCCGTCCTCACCTGGTCTCCGGTAAGTAGGAGCGACTCGGCGCTTCGGGCGACGGAACTTTCTGCGCTTCGGAGTTGGGCCGACGTCTGCTCCAGCTGCAGTTTCAGTTCCTGCGGGTCTATGATCGCGAGAAGGTCCCCTTTCGTCACGCGGTCGCCTTCCTCAACATACAGTTCTGAGATGCGGCCCGAAACTCTGCTCTTGACTTCGATCTTCTGCACCGGCTCGATGAACCCGGACTCGACGACTTCCACCGTCACGTCGCCTTTTTCGACGGTCGCGGTGAGAGGGCGGTTAGCGGCGGCCGCGAACTGCGCCCGCATCCTCACGCACTGGAACCCAACCAGCGCAACGATGATGATCAGCCCCAAGACAATAAGCCAGGTTTTCATAGCCTCAGCAGAGTACGAAGTTTAGCCGACAAAGGTTGCCCGCAGCCGGAAGACTGGGGCGTATGCGGGCACCCGCTCCCGTTCGGAGCCTTCCGGTCTCGGGGCCGAGGAGAGATTGGTACGCCCGGAGGGATTCGAACCCACGACTTCCTCCTCCGGAGGGAGGCGCTCTATCCGCTGAGCTACGGGCGCACTCGTTGAAAGTATGGCACAGCATGGTTGTATGTCCAGGCAGGTAATTCACGCTCGACGCAGAATCCTACATGGAAGCGATCCGGCATTTTGGGTGGCTAAACTCTCACCGGAGAAACGAATCATGGATATCCATCGCCCTATTCCGTTCCGAAGGCCTCCCGTGCGAACCGCGATCGCACTCTGCCTTGTGCTCGCCGCGGCGGCCGGTTCGGCCCTCGCGCAGACCAGGTTCAGCGTCAGGGACAACTACACAAAGCATGAATACAGTATCCCGATGCGCGACGGCGTGAAGCTGTTCACCGCTGTCTACGTCCCGAAGGAAACGTCGGAATCCTATCCGATAATGCTCTACCGAACGCCTTACAGCGTTCGGCCGTACGGCGAAGACGCCTACCGGGGATCGCTGGGGCCCTCAAACAAATTCGCTGAAGACGGTTTTATCTTTGCGTACCAGGACGTGCGCGGCAAGTACATGTCGGAGGGCGAATTCGAGAACATGCGGCCGCACAGGCCGGTGAAAAGCGGTCCGCAGGACATTGATGAGAGCACGGACACGTACGACACGATCGAATGGCTGATAAACAATATTCCAGACAACAACGGCCGCGTAGGAATGTGGGGAATCTCATACCCAGGGTTTTACGCCGCGGCCGGAATCCCTGACTCACACCCCGCGCTCAAGGCGGTCTCTCCGCAGGCGCCCATTGCCGATTGGTACATCGGTGACGATTTCCATCACAACGGCGCGTTCTTTCTGATTGACGCGTTCCGGTTTATGTCCTCGTTCGGCCGTCCCAGGCCGGAACCCACGACGCGGGGCGCGCCGCGATTTCAATTCGGCATGCCGGATGCATACAAGTTCTTCCTTGAACTCGGCCCTCTTCGGAATGCGAACGAGAAGTATTTCAAGGATGACGTCGCGTTCTGGAACGACATGATGGAGCACGGAAACTATGACGCGTTTTGGCAGGCGCGCAACATCATCCCCCATCTGAAGAACGTGCGGGCCGCTGTGATGACGGTAGGTGGCCTGTTCGACGCGGAGGACCTGTATGGGCCGCGCCGGATCTATGAATCCGTAGAAAAACAGAACCCGGGCGCATACAACATCTTGGTTCTGGGGCCGTGGCCCCACGGCGGATGGGGTCGCTCGGACGGTGATATGTTCGGCGATATTGACTTCGGTTCGAAGACGTCCTTGTATTACCGTGACAATATCCAAGTTCCGTTCTTCTACCACTTTCTGAAGGGCGAGGGAACGCTTGATCTTGCCGAGGCAATCGTGTTCAGAACGGGAGCGAACGAATGGATGTCGTTCGACGAGTGGCCCCCCCCTGATCTCCAGGAGCGGTCGCTATATTTCCACGCCGACGGGCGGCTGTCTTTCGAGCTTCCGGCGGGAGCGTCGCCGGATGCGCACGACGAGTACCTGAGCGACCCGGCGAAGCCGGTCCCGTACGTTGCCGAGACCCGCATTTCGCGCAGCCGCGAGTACATGATCGAAGATCAGCGCTTCGCTGCGCGGCGGCCCGATGTATTGGTCTATCAAACGGACCCGCTGACCGAAGACGTCACCCTCGCCGGCCCGGTTATTCCCAATCTGTTCATTTCGACCACGGGCACCGACGCGGACTTCGTCGTGAAACTGATTGACGTTTTTCCGGACGATACGCCCGACCCAAGTCCGAATCCGAACGGCGTGCGCATGGGCGGATATCAGATGATGGTCAGGGCGGAGGTGATGCGGGCGAAGTTTCGCAACAGTTTCGAAAGGCCGGAGCCGCTGATCCCGAACCGGGTCACGCCCGTATCGTTCGAATTGCGCGACGTCTGCCACACGTTCAAGAAGGGGCACCGAATCATGGTGCAGGTGCAGAGCAGTTGGTTCCCGCTTGTGGACCGCAACCCGCAGACGTTCGTTGATATATATAGTTGCACCGAAGAGGACTTCCGGAAAGCGACCCACCGGGTTTATTGTTCGGCGCGCTACCCTTCGCATCTGAAGGTGGGCCTTTTGAAGCGCTGACCCTGGCGGGCGTCAGGGCGGTGGGTTGCCCCCGCGAGCGCGTTCGATCTCTTCAAACTGCGCGAGTTTCTGTTTGATCGCCT
>JADFGT010000136.1 GCA_022567555.1 Armatimonadota bacterium
GCCCCCCGATGAGCGGCTCTTCCGACGCAACCGGCTCGCCAAACGCCGCATAATTGGAGAAGAAGAGGAAGAAGCCGCCCAGCACGCTGAACAGCGGCCCGGCAAACAGCACCAGCGCTTGAGAACCCAGCCCTTGGGCATAGAAGCCTCCGCTGATCTTCTCCTCGCTGGCGTCCGGCTGGGGGATCATGCCCTTGATGCGAACGAAGCCTCCGAGCGGCACAATGCGAATGGTGAATTCGGTTCCGGATCGGGCAGTTCGAGAGAGCAGTTTCTTGCCGAAGCCGATGGCGAACTCCTCCACCTCCATGCCGCGCCACCGGGCGAAAAGAAAGTGTCCAAGTTCGTGTATGGCCACCACGACGGTGAACATGAGAAGGACTGCGACGATTTGCCAAAGGATCAATAGGGTCTCCAGAACCGGGTGATTATACGCCTCACGGGCTGCGGCCGATGCAGGGAGAGCTACTTCCCAACCTGCGGTCTTCCCTATCTGGCCGGCTCGAAGTGCGCCGTGAAATGTCGAAGCATCTCAGCCTCGTACGTGATGCGGAGCCCTGTGGCCTCGTCCCGCCGCTCGAAAACCTCCAGGATGACCTCCGCCACATAGTTCACATGAGACTGCGTGTAGACCCGGCGCGGCAGGGCGAGCCGCACCAGTTCGTTTTGCGCAGGGGTCTCCCGGCCCGTCTCGGAGTCGCGCGTGGCGAACATCACGCTGCCGATCTCGACGCCGCGGACCCCGCCGGCCAGGTACAGGTCGCAGACGAGGCGCTGCGCCGGGAATTCGAGGGGCGCGATCTGCGGATAGAACCGCTTGGCGTCAATGTACACAGCGTGCCCGCCCGGCGGCTGCACAACCTTCACGCCCCCCTCGGTCACCTTGTTCGCCATGTACCGCGAACAGGCCAGGCGGTATTCCAGGTAGCGCTCGTCCAAGACCTCGTCAAAACCGATAGCCAGCGCCTCCAGGTCTCGTCCGGCCAGCCCGCCATAGGTTACGAAACCCTCCGTGAGAATCAGCAGGGTCCGGGCCCGTTCGGCCAGGGCGTCTTCGTTGAGCGCCAGGAACCCGCCGATGTTGCCGAAGGCGTCCTTCTTGGCCGACATCGTTGAGCCGTCGCAATAGGAGAACATCTCCCGGGCGATCTCCTTCGGGGTCTTATCGGCATAGCCCGGCTCGCGCAATTTGATAAAGTAGGCGTTTTCTGCGAAACGGCAGGCGTCCAGGATGAACGGAATCCCGTGCTCATGCGCGATCTCGGACACTTCGCGTATGTTCGCCATGCTCACGGGCTGCCCACCTCCGGCGTTGTTCGTGACGGTTAGCATGACCGCCGGGACGTTTTCCGGACGCCTCTGCCGTATGTATTCGCTCAGCCGCCCCGGGTCCATGTTTCCCTTGAACGGAACGGGCGAGTCCAGGTCCTTGGCCTCTTCGATAACCAGGTCGTCGGCGCAGGCGCCGCTGTATTCAATGTTCGCGCGGGTCGTATCGAAGTGATTGTTGTTCGGGATGTGCTTTCCGGGGCCGCCGATGAGGCTGAAAAGCAGCCGCTCAGCGGCCCGGCCCTGGTGAACCGGGATGATGTGCTTCAGTCCGGTGATTTCCTGAACCTTCTCCTCGAACCGGAAGAAACTTCGGCTGCCCGCGTAACTCTCGTCGCCGACCATCATGGCCCCCCACTGTTCGGCCGACATGGCGCTGGTGCCGCTGTCGGTGAGGAGGTCAATCAAGATGTCTTCCGCTCGAATCAGGAATGGGTTGTAGTGTGCCTCCCGGAGGATCCGCTCCCGCTCTTCTCTGCTTGTGAACCGGATCGGCTCCACGACCTTAATCCTAAACGGCTCGATTATCTCTCGCATCGCTTTCCGGGGTTCGGTGTCCCGGGCGTGCGTTCCTTCCCAGGCCCGAACCCATCGGGCTGGGCACCTTTCCAATGAGGCTGCCTGCGTTCGCCTGGCGGCGAACCGGAGCGGCCGCTTCCTTGCCACGTTCAATCCGTGGATCAGACATGCGCGCCCGGCAGAGAGAGGAGATTTCGCCGTGCGGCGGGCGCTTGGAGCGCCTCAAGAGCCTGTCCGGATCCATACCGCATCTTGAGCCGCCGTTTCAGCGACAGCGCACTCGCAAGAGGCGCATTCCATCACGCAGCAGACAGAAACGAGTCCAGCACTGAATGTATGTGGGCGGGCAGGGCGTTCCGAAGGTGTTCCAGATCTCGCGCATTCAAGCCGACGCGCATCAAGGAGTAAGGGTCCACCATATGCCCTTGCGCACCAGGAAGCGGAGGAATGGCAAACTCGTGGCAGATCCAACTGGCGACATGGCCCAGATCCACTACGGGCTTGTGGTCCGACGGCGCATCGGACGGATCGTGGTGGAATCGTATGGCAGACAGCACAATGGGGTCGAAACCCCACTTTTCGGCCAGAACGGCGCCGACCCAGGCGTGGTCGAATCCTAAGTGTCTTCGCTCAACAGAGATTAACGGCTCCCCACTTTGCCTCTGCGCGATAGTAATAGTTTCATCCAACACGTCGGGAATGCACTGGGAGAGCGCCAAGTACCCGATTTCTTGAACTAGGCCGGCAAGATAGGCGCATTCGGGATCCGTCATCATCTGACGTTCCGCAAGCGTTTTGTGGACAAACGCAAGCGCGAGGCATCTTCGCATGAACGTCCCCCCGTCGAATCTGCCTCCAGGAGCTTGGCGCATCGTCAGATTGCGGAGCGCCAAAGACGCCAGGATGGATCGCACACCATTCAAGCCCAAGACGGCGATCGCTTGCCTGATATTCTTTACGTTCCCACCGGCGTACGCGACGCTGCTCGCTAAGCTGACGACATGGGAACCGAAGCCTGGGGACTGCCCTATGCGGCTCTCGATCTCCCGGAATGGCACGTTAGGGTCCTTCGTCAGTCGAATGAGCTCCGTAAAGCCGCACCAGGCTGGATCCAGCTGATCGATACTTTGCAGCCGCGCGATAACGGCGCGCTGCCGTTCCGGACTCCTGATGTCCATTGTCGCCTCCAGGGATCGAATGGTAACCGTCGCGTCCGTCCTGGGACCAGTATAAGCGTCGGCTGCAAGGCACGATTTCTTTAGTATTATTCTTTAGCATTGCCGAGGGTTGCGCTTACGCTGTCCTATCAGTCGGCAGCCCTGCCGCCGTTGAGGCGCCGAGGGGGCACGCAAATGCCCTCCGTAAACGCCCTGTTGTCCGGCGGGACCCCGCGTTTCCTGAGCATGAACGCTCACTCCCGAGCGAAAGCCGACAGTCCCATTTGCCACGCAGCGCCCCGACGCCCAGCCAACCCGTCGCGCCCGCGAGACTGTGCGGGCACTGCCAAGCCCGGATCACTCCTTGGGCGCAGCACCGGTCAGTACTCCGTGCCGTGGGTCTGATCGGTGCGCCAGCCCACACCACCGCCATTCGCCCCGGCAAAGGTTCGGGCTGATCCTAGTAATTCTGCCTGGCATCTATTCGCCATCCGGTGGAAAGGCAGGAATTGTGGCGGCCGATGCCTCTTGAACAGAGGCAGCAGGGGGCAGGACGACCTTGACTGGCGCCGCCCCGGACCGCCAATGGCCCGCCATACGGATGTCGGCGGTGCGTACGGACGAGAAAAAATCAAGGAGGAGACGTTAATGGCGTTTCGCGTGAACACAAACTTGGGCGCACTGAGCGCTCTCAGATACCTGGACAGGACGATGTCTGAATTCACCAAATCCGTCAGCCGCCTGTCCTCAGGCCTCCGAATAACCACGGCCGCCGACGACCCGGCCGGCCTTATCATGTCCGAGAACTTCCGCGCCCAGATCACAGGTATCCAGCAGGCGATTCGGAACAACCTGGACGCTATCAACTACGCCAAGACCGCCGAGGGCGCGCTCGACGAAGTCAGCGGGCTGCTGAACGAGATCCGAAAACTGGCGGTCGCCAGCGGCAACACCGGCACCCTGGACACAAACGCAATCCAGGCCAACCAGAACCAGATCCAGTCCATCCTCGCCTCGATTGACAGGATCGCGACGCAGACCCAGTTCGGCAACAAGAAGTTGCTTGACGGCTCCGCCGGCATCGTGTCCTCCGTGACCAACGCCAGCGACTACGCCGCCATTATCATAGGCGGCACCTTCGCCGGGTTCTCCGTGAACACAAGTGGAGATATCACGGTTCAGGTGACCATGGAGGCCGCGCGCGCCGCCATCACCGGCTCGGTAGACCTCGGAGCGAGCGGACTCAACACGATCATCCAGCAGGGCAACTTCGTGGTCAACGGCGTGGCCTTCACCACCGACGGGACGGAGACGCTGCAGGGATTGCTCAACCGGTTCAACAACGTTTCCGGTCAGACCGGCGTGACTTTCGGTTTCGCCGGCTCTTTCGTCACGCTCACAACCAACGACTACGGAAGCAACGCCACAATCTCGTTCACCGACACGGCGGGCCGGCTCAACGCGGCAGGCAACACTACCGCCGCGGGCACGGACGCGATTGCAACGGTTACCGTTACGACCTCGAATGGCGCCACCTCCGCAACGTTCACTGGCGGCAGGAGCGGCGACAGCGGCCTACGGCTCACGGACACCTACGGGAACACGATCCTGCTGACCGAATCAGGCAACGTGACCGGGGCGGCGGCGACAGTCGGCCGGATTGACGCCGGATCGGCTCAGTTCCAGATTGGGGCGAACGCTGGCCAAACGGTTAGCCTCTCGCTCAGCAACATGATGAGCAGCCAGTTGGGCACCGACGTCATTGCCGGCGAGAGTCTGGCGACGATCAACGTGACAAGTGCGTCCGGCGCGGAAAACGCCCTTCGGATCGTTGACTCTGCGATCAGCCGGCTGGCAGACCTGCGTGGCGACATCGGGAGCTTTCAGCGCAACACGCTGGAGAGCAACGTCCGTTCGCTGGGCGTCGCCTTAGAAAACATGAGCGCAACGCAGAGCACGATTCGCGACCTGGACGTGGCCGCCGAGATCACCAACTTCACCAGACTGCAGATCTTGATGCAGACCGGTCTCGCGGTGCTCGCTCAGGCGAACTCGGCACCGTCGGCAGTTTTGGGACTCCTCTAACGAGGGATTCCTCCAGACCAGCGGATGGCGCAGGGCCCGGGAAACCCGGGCCCTGCCGTTTTAACGTTTGAAGCTTGTAGTTTCTGGTTTGTAGTTTGGGGTTCGACCCTATACGAA
>JADFGT010000007.1 GCA_022567555.1 Armatimonadota bacterium
TAAATGGCAGTACGCCGACAAAACGCGCCTGGTGATCTTCGGCGAGTACGTGCCGTTCCGTGACCGGCTCGGTTTCCTGGGTGGGTTCAACCTGCCCGCAGGCGATCTTCAACCCGGCAGCGAGGTCACAACTCTCGAGGTGGGCGGCATTCGCGTGGGCAGCCTGCTCTGTTTCGAGGCGCTTTTTGAGGAGGTTGCGCGGGAGCACGCCGCAAACGGCGCCGAACTCTTAGCGGTGATGAGCCTTGACGACTGGTACCAGCGGACGGGCGCTATCGAGATGCTGAAGGCGGCGGCGGTCTTGCGCGCGGTGGAGAACCGCCTGCCCGTCGTTCGCAGCGCGCCGCTCGGGCCGAGCCTGATTGTGGACGAGCGCGGGCGGATACTTGCAGAGGCGGCGGTCGGCGAGACGACGGCGGTCCGGGCCGAAGTCACCCTGGCCCCTTCCCGCCCGTTCCGGCTAAGGTACGTTTTTCCGTGGCTGGCGCTGGGCGTGTGGCTGCTGTTCACTCTCTGGCGGCGTGCGCCCACGAACGCATCGTCCTAAGGGTCTGGCGGCAGCTGGATCGGCGTGGGGCCGGCAGCGGCCCATTGGCGTTCGAAGCGTGCCATGTAGGCCGCGCGCCAGGTACGCCGCATGCGGCTGTCGCGAAGAGGGGGAACAAAAGGACGCCATGTGCAGTCTCTGGTTGCGGTAATCTCACGGCATCGGGCAGGGGCTTTGGGTGGCCGAGGGCGACAGCAGCAGGCACACGAGGGCCCATGGACCGAGCGCCGGAACAGGAGGAAAAAAAGAATGAGGTATTTGGCGATCCTCGCAGGGCTCACGATACTTTCCGTTGGACCGATCGCGTCGAACACGCTGCTGGACGGCGAAGACACGTTCACCTTCACCAACAACACGGGCCAGGCGGTCAATGACCTGCACATAGATTGGTCAAGGGCCGTTAAGGTGAAGTCTGACACGCCGTTCGTGAAGACGAGCGGCAGCGGGACGAACAAAACGGATCACTCGAAAGGCGCCGTCGCCGCAGGCGCAACCGCATCGGTCACGGTTACGTGGGACGGCAGCGACCCGAAAGTGAAGAAGTGGTGGTGGACCGAGGACGGGAAGCAAGTAGGCAGAGCACATACCGGCAACCCGACTATGGCCAGCACAGGCTCATCTTGGGGTCTTGACACCGCAACGTTTGTAACGGCCTACGGCACGGTGGTTGTGAACCTGCCGGACGACGCCGCCGCGGGCGACACGATATCCGGCACGGTGGTGCCGCAACCCAGCGGCGACACACCCGACGAGATTCAGCGGAACATGGACGTGCTAAGCGGCTATGTAGTCGAGGTGGGGAACACCGAGACATCGGGTGGGGGCGGCACGTTCGCGCTAATACTCCCGTGGGTAACCCCCGTCATGTACATCGCTTTGAAGGACCAAAGCGGGAAGACCGTAGGTACGGCCCAGATTCCGGCCGACCCGACCCCCAGGCCGGGGCATACGGGTCAGCCGACCCCCGGCGATTACGACCTGCCGGAGTATGGGCAGGCGGGCAAACCGTTCGAGGTTGCCGGACCGTTCGGCAGCAAGATCGGCAGCACCGACCTCACGATCGGCGGCGAAAAGGTGCCGCCTGTCGCCAAATCCCCCAGGAAAGCGGTATTTATCTGTCCTCAGGGCGCTTCCGGAGCGACGCAGGTCGAACTGACAGAGAACGGCGTCACCGCCAGCGGGGATTCCAATCGCCTAAACGTGCAGTTGTCGGCCGGAAAACTTTCGCTGATGAGCGGCGAATCCACAACGGTCACCGCGACGGTCGAAGGCCTTCAGGGTCTGTCCGCAGAGGCCTTTCCGGTAGAGATGCATATGGTGAACTACTCGCCCGGAATTGTGAGTTTTAACGGCGCAGTGCTCACGCATGCGATCACGGCATCCGAAGTGAGTTCTGCGGGAACGTTCACGCTCATGGTCACTCTTACAGGGCTGACACCCGGGCCGTACACGATCGGCTGCGACGTCGGCGAGTTCTCGTCAAGGTGCGGCGCGCAGACACATGTTCTGTTGATATCGAGGATATCGAAGACAAGAAAGGGCCGGCAGTATTGTGTAACGTGGACGGAAAAATGCAATCTGGGAACGTGCCGTCTCAATTCGGGCCACGCAGGAGACCACGCCTACGTTTACAAGAAGTGCGGCACGCACGCCGACATCCCACACGAAGACTGTTACGCGACGAAGGGCGCACGTGACGCCCAGTACAGAAAGCTGCAGAAGGAGAAGAAGAAGCGGGAATCGGACGCCGGCTATTAGCGGTCGACGAGAGTCCCAAACACCTGAGGGCCGTCATTCGCTCGGATTCGCAGAGCGAGTGACGGCCCTGCCATATTCATGGGCCCCCCACGGCCAGCCGGTCCGCGAGTGAATCGGCGGACCTAATCTGTTCCACGACGGGAGGCCGGAGCGTGTTGTCGCGCGTCACGCCGCGTGTCAGCGGCGTCGCAACATCACATAGACGTTCCCCACGTAGTCGTCACTCCCGAAGTCGAAGTTCCCGGCAAGCAGGTCGAGTAGCCCGTCCTCGTTCCAGTCGGTGACGAAGATCTTGGTGCGTCCGCCGAGCGAGATCTCCTTGTCTCCCGCCGTCAGTTTCTCCATGGTATCGAAGACCGGCGGGCCGGAGCCCCTGCGCCTGCCTTTGCAGAAGAGCACGCCTCCGTCTTCGTAGCCGATGAGCAGATCGAGAACACCGTCGCCGTCCCAGTCCACCGCGACCGGGTGCGTGTCGCCGCTCTCCACTTGCAGCGCCTTTCCGCCTACAAGGATCGGTTCTCGCGCGGCGAAGCGGAACCGCTTCGCGTCGCCTCTGTTCTCAATCCAATGCACCCCGCCCCAGATGTTGCCGACGAGCATATCCAGGTCGCCGTCGCCGTCCCAATCGGCAAGCGACGCGGCGGTGGCCGCTCGCTCGGTTTGCTCCGGTGTCGTTTCGGGGATTGCCCTGCCCTTTTCAAAGCCGCCGGGTACGCCCTTGAACCAGTAAACGTCGCCCGGCATGTAGGAGCCGGAGATCAGGTCGGGCATTCCGTCCCCGTTCAGGTCCGCAAACTGCGGAGTGAAGCCGATGCATCACCCATAGGGAACGACCGCGTCCTCTCCGCCGACCTCCATGTAGGAGAAGCCGTCGAACTTCGGTTCGGCGTTCGTGCCCTTGTTTAGATAGACGCGGACTCTGCCCTCTCCGAACTGCCCGACCAAGAGGTCCTTCTTCCCGTCGCCGTCGTAGTCGAAGACGGCCGGCGCCGCGTGTCCGATGTCCACGTTGATAGGTTTGTCGCCGTCGAGGATGAGCTGCGGCGCGCCGAGGCCGCTGTCGGCCAGGCTCAGGCGAGGGATCACTTCGATGGTCTCCACTCCAACGCAGCCCACGGCGATGAACCCGGTCACAAACGTGCAGGCGGTGAGATTCATAACGCACCTCTTACTGCTTTTGACGTGCCTTCCGCGGCGTTCGTTTCCTCAGAGACATACGCGCCGGGCGCCGGCCCGGGAAACCGGCCGTTCAGGAGACTGTCGCCGCCGAGCGGGTCCGGAAAGCGACAAAACGGCTTCCGCCCGGCCGCGGCGTCCTTCGGCGGACATGCGGCGGCGCTCTGCGCGGGAAGCGAGCGCGAACCGGTCTTTGCTTCTGCGGTAACATTCCCTCCTATACGGAGGCTCCGCAATGCTGACGGCACTACTCGCATCTATCGGAACCATTGCTCTGCCCGCCGCGTCGGGCATCCCGGGTTGGGTGGACTATGTGATCGGCGGTGTGGACCTGAGGGACATGACCGACTTTGTCAAGAGCGACCCGGAAAGCGGATACTACTTTGCGAAGGGCGGTGAGTGAGACGGCGCCTACTTGGGCTTGGTCCTAAGCCCTGACAGAGAGAAGACGCTCCAATCTTATCCTTCTGAGCCCGGACGGTTTTCCCTTTCGGGACTGAAGACCGGGCGCGCGGTCGTCATTGGAGATACACCGGCGACACTTCGGCGAAAACTGGGCAGCAACCCCACAATCAACAAACATACCGGCGGGCAGAACAGCGAAAGGGTCTACACCTATCGTTATATGTGGGGAACACGCGATTCGGGCAAGGAGTATGTCGCCACATACATTTTTAGGCACGAACGCCTGTGGTCCATCCGGTTCGCCCAAAACCTATGGCCTGGGTGATAAGAGGGAACCGCACGGTCCGTGCGTGTGACCCACTTTCGTCGCGGCGCTCCATCGTCGTTGTGGAGGCGCTCGCAAGATACCGTGGTTGTTCGTAGTTAGGGGATAGCAGCAGAGCCGGGCCATGCCGCCAGCGGCGGCGGGAAAGGATCGCTCTCAAATCACCCGTTCGAATAGTTCACATTCGTATCGCGCGCTGCTCGGCAGCGATCTCTGGAACGCCTCGCGGGTTCTCCAAAAGACCACGCCGGTGATCTCCTCGGGCACGCTCTCCAGCCGTCCCTGCATGAACCCCAGGAAGCCGTCCGTCAGTTTCATTTCCTCGAAGATGTAGGAGAGTTCGTTCGAGAGTTCGTCTCCCCGGCCGGTGTCCGCTACCCGAGTGCTGAAGGACGCGAGGTGTTTAATCTCAACTTCGTCGGGAACAAGGCCCTCCCGCGCCTCGATGCGGATGAAGCGCAGGTCCACCGGCTCCTGCCAAGACCCCATTAGGTCGGCCAGGAGCCCGCTTTCCGTCGCCTCCGCCTCTATTCGCAGGGCCGCGGCCGGGTTGGCGTAATGGTTGAGCGCGACATAGCGGGTGTGGTCGGATGTGCAGCGCCACACCGTTATGGATAGGAAGTCTTCGTTCTCCGCAAGAGGACGCGACCAGAGTCGCTCATACTTGGACAAAAGGGGCCAGTCGGACTCGCTGACGCACAGCCCGGCGGACCTGATCATCTCGGTCACTGCGCCATTGTAGCCCAGGCCGCGTCGGGTCACGCGGGGCCGCGGTCAGGCGCCCCACCGCGCCACGCCCTTCGGAGGGCGAGGAGTATCAGCGTGGCGCTGAAGACCGCCCAGAGAGTCGCCCAGAGAACGGCGGGCATGCCCGTGTGCTCGGCGAGGAGTTTGGCGTCGTTCTGGTGCGTTGTGAATGCGCTTACCTGAAACAGCACAAGGAACGCCTGCGCGGAGGCCAGGCACTGCTGAACCCCTAAGAACTGCGCCGCGAAGATCGCGCCCGTGCCGCGCAAGAACCTGCCGAGAACAGCCAGAAGCAGAATCCACATGACCCCGGAGAGAACTCCGATGCCGTCTCCGCGCACCCAAAACACCATGCCGACGGTGAGAACTCCGGCGAGGACCAGGAGCACCGCGCGCGCGGAGCGCTCGGTGCGCCCGAGCGCAATCATCGCCGCGCCCAAGATCGCGCTGCCCACGTATCCGGCGGAAGCGATGAGGAAAAGGTTGCCGCCGGCTGTGGCGGTCAGGCCGCTGCCGTCGGCGTGCACCAGGATCCGGGCCGCGTCTCCTCCCGTTCCCTCGGCGGCAATGGCGTGAAACAGTTCGTGGATGTGCGTGTTCAGATAGATGAGCGGCAGCGACAGGTAACGGATATACGGGATCACCCACGCGGCGACCGCCGCCGCGCTCGCCAAGAGCAGCAGTCTTTGGTGTGGTCGCAGCGGACGCCTGGGCATGGCCGTGGGTTATACGACGGCGGCAGGCGGGGCGTTGCTGCATCGCGGCGGATGCTCTGCCGTCCGGTGCTGTCCGCCTCTGCGGTTGTGACGACGAGTACGTTTCGTGAAGAGATGGCGTCTGCCCACGTTACTGGGCAGGTTCTTCGTCGGATTCTTTCTGCTGCATGTCTTCGATGATTTCCCAGAATGGATAGCGCTCCTCGTAGTATCGCTGAACGTCAACCCGCCATTGGCCTTCGTCTTTGACCAGGTAGATGGTGTGTCCGTGTGACTTCAGGAAGTACATCGTCCAGTTTCCCGAACCGCGCGGGACCGGGCACTCCACCACAGCCCTATCGCCGTCAATCTCTATCCGGTCTATCAGGGCGTTGCGAACTGCACCCGGATGAAATGGGCCGATGACTACGAGAGAGGACACCGCCTCGGGACCGTCAAGGTATTGGGTGATCGAAGGGTCATTCATCCACGCGTGCGACGATTTGGAGGCCAGCGCCAGCATCTGTTCCATGTCTTTGCGGTATGCCGCGGCCGCGAAGCGTCGCACCAGCGCGTGCGGGGAATCCACCAGCCGGTCCCACACAAGCGCTGTTACGAGCGTGTATCCGCCCAACAGAGCGGATAGGGCGGCGAGGCCGATGGCGCGCTCCCGGCGGGTAACGGAGAGCACGGCGAAGGTGACGGCTGTCACCGCGATGAGAGCGGCGAGCCAGTCCGGCAGGCGCGGGATTGCGTACGCGCCGATTTGCCCTATCCAACTCGGCAGCACCAGCGCGGCGGTGAAGACGAAGACGAGTCCGATCGCGACCGCCAGGGCTCCTGACACCGCCCCGCGCAAAACGGGACCTTTCTCGCCAATTGTGGGGCGCGCCGCGCGGAAGCCCAGGCTGCCGCCGGCCATCAGCGCCGCCACCACTCCCAGCGCGTAGGCGCCGAAAGCGGCATCTCCAAAAAAAGAGACGTAGCCGAACCCGCGGACCCATCCCACGCTCAGCATTGCGAGCGCGAACGCGGCCAACGCAAACCACATTCTTGCCGGCGGCCTCTTCGTGTCATCGGCTTGCACATCCGTCATTATAGGGTAGTTCGGGGCCGCGGGCAACACACGAAACAGCCGCGGCCGCGGCCGAACGTGCCATGGGCGAACAGAACGACGAGTTAGCGGCAATATTCGACGAGATCGGGAACTCGCTCCTGTATCAAGGGGAAAACCGATTCAGAGCGCTCGCCTATCTGCGTTACGCCACGACGCTGCGGAGCCTTCCGGAACCGATAGGGAGCGTGGCGGAGCGCGGCGAGTTGGAGTCGCTGCCCGGCGTCGGCAAGGCCATCGCGGAGAAGACGCGCGCTTATTTGAAAGAGGGAACGTTCGACCTGTATGAGCGGGTGAACAGCGAGGTGCCGAAAGGAATCCGGGCGCTTCTTCGGGAAGGCGTACCACCCGGGCTGGTCAGAGAACTTGAGAAACTTGGCGTTCGCTCGCCTGATGATCTGAAAGAGGCGCTCGCTCAGAACAGGCTGCGCCCGGAGGGTTTCCCGAAAGGGGTGCGGAGGCAATTTGAAACGCTAACGCAAGCGGCTTTGAACGGGTCCGGGTCGCGGCCCGGCCCGTCGTGAAGAAGGCTTTCGCTCCCGCCTTGGAGACCGCCGGATAGGCACCATTCGGCCCGCCGCGGGCGTGACGAGCGGTGGGCGGCGCCTGGGCCGCGCTGGGACATGGGACCTACGACGCAATCCGGCGCAACCCTCTACGGGCCCGAACCGTAACCGGTCTTATGAGCCGCGCACGGAAGACGTTTGACGGCCTGCCGGACGGCCTCGCTGGATTGGGTGAGTGGACAATCAGCGAGTTCAAGAGCGAGGAAGCCGGCCTGACTGTTAGGGGCCGCTTCAGGATCTCGCCCTTTCAGAAACTGGACACCGAGCAGACGAAGTTTCTAATCACCTTTCTGCGATGCCGCGGCGTGCTGAGCAGCATCGA
Organism: Armatimonadota bacterium; assembly: GCA_022567555.1. Taxonomy (GTDB): domain Bacteria; phylum Armatimonadota; class Fimbriimonadia; order Fimbriimonadales; family ATM1; genus JADFGT01. The sequence goes on from JADFGT010000007.1 coordinate 7,656, forward strand.
GCGCGAACTCGGAATCAGTTACCCGACCGCCCGCGCGCGCCTCGACGCCCTGCTGAAGGCGCTGGACCTCGCGCCCGCAGCCGAACCCACCCCCGATCAGAAGCGGCGCCTTGCCGAGCGGCGGAAGGAGGTCCTGGAGAAACTGGAGGCCGGAGAGATGACGCCGGACGAGGCCAAGCAGGCCATGAAGGAGGCCGTGAAGTGAAGGAGCAGGTGCTCAGGATTCTCAAGATGGTGGAAGAGGGGAGGCTGTCGCCCGGAGACGCCCTCGAACTCATAGACGCCTTCATGAACTTCGAGACCGCCGAGGCTGACGAGACAGAGGCCGAAGGCCGCGAAGACGCTCCGCAGGCTGAACAGAAGGCCGCCGGGAAGAAAGCGGAGGACCCGTTCCGCCGCCTTCTCGACAGCATCGAGCAACTGACAAAGGACGCCGTCAAGTCCGTGAACTGGACGGACGTTGCCGGACAGGTCCGGCAGGCCGCCGAGCGCGGCGTCGAGACGCTGCGGGGCAGTGTCGAACAGATCAGCAAAGGGGAGTTCAAGTGGTTCGGTCCGAGGGAGACGGCGACCGTCGAGTTGCCGCTGAAGGTCGAGGCGGGAAACACCCTGCGCCTGGAGGTGACGAACGGAGACGTGAAGGTCACAGGCGGCGCGGCCGAAGGCAAACTCACGGCCAAGGCGACCCTGCGCGGAAAAAGCCGAGACGATGTGATGGAGAAGGCCAAGTCCTGGACGCCCGTCATCGAGGAGCATGACGGGTCGGTGACCTTGAAGCAGTCCCCCGACGCGGTCGAGGAGGACCTTGAGATCGAAGTGCCCGCCGGCGTTCATCTGGACATACGCGCCGAGCGCGGCGACATACGAATAGAGCGCACCGAGGCGGGGGTCCGGCTCACGGCCCGCGCCGGCGACGTGGTCGTGGACGGGGTGAAAGGGACCGTTGAGATCGAGAGCCAGGCCGGCGACGTGAAACTCAGCCGCGCCGAAGGCGGCGCCATAGAAATCGAAAACAAGTCGGGCGACATCTGGCTCAGCGACGTGAGCGGGACCATACAGGTGCGGTCGGCGAACGGCGATGTGCGGGGCAAGGAGCTGGCCGGCAAGACTATCTCCGTGGAGACCGTCAACGGCGACGTGGACCTAGACCTGAAAGAGCCGGTGGACGGGACGCTGAACGTCCGGACCGTCTCGGGTGACGTGCTTCTGGACCTGGCGAGCGGCTCCAACTGCCGCGTGTCGCTCTCCTCGCTCAGCGGCTCGGTGCGCAGTTCGATGCCGCTCGAAGACGAGAAGGTGTCCCAAGAGCGGGTGACCGGCCGGCTCGGAAAGGGGGAGGGCACACTCGACGTCAGCGCGGTCAGCGGCAACATCAGCCTAAGTCTCCGAGACCAGCAGGGATAGCCCGCGCATCCTGCCGCCGATTGGTGGGAGACTTGCGCCGCCATGTTCCATCTTCCGGACGGCCGCGTCTGCGTCATGGGCGTCCTGAACGTGACGCCGGACAGTTTCTCCGACGGCGGGCTGCATCTCAGCGCGGACGAAGCCGTCTCCCGTGGTCAACGCCTTCATGACGAGGGCGCCGACATCGTGGACGTGGGCGGCGAGTCCACGCGCCCCGGCGCGGACCCGGTCGCCGAAGAGGAAGAGGCCGGCCGCGTTCTCCCCGTCATCGAGCGCCTGGCCGCGCTGGGAGTGCCGGTGTCTGTTGACACGATGAAGCCGGAAGTCGCGCGGCGGGCAATGGCAGCCGGCGCCCGGATGATAAACGACGTCTCCGGCTTCGGAGACGAGAAGATGCGCCGCGTGGCCGCCCAATCCGGCGCGACGGTCTGCATCATGCACATGCAGGGCGAGCCGCGCTCGATGCAGGCGAGTCCGATGTACGGCGACGTGGTCGAGGAGGTGCGCGCGTTCTTAACCGAGCGAGCCGCCCTCTGCTTGCATGACGGGATTCAGAAGGAGCGCATCTGGGTTGACCCTGGAATCGGGTTCGGCAAGACGGTCGAGCACAATCTCTCGCTCCTCGCGAATCTGGACCGCCTTGCGGGCATGGGCTATCCTGTGCTGGCCGGGGTGTCGCGCAAATCGTTCATCGGGCGGATTGCGGGGCCGGAGGACACGGGGGACAGGCTGCCCGGCTCGCTCGCGGCGGGCCTGGCGGCTGTGGCGAACGGCGCGTCGGTTCTGCGGGTGCATGACATCAAGGAGACCGCTCAGGCGTTGAAGGTTTGGGGCGCCGTCACCCGCGCGCGGTAGGCCCGACACTCCTGTCGGGCGCGTCGGCTTGCGGGCGCATGCCGCTTCATTGTACGCCACACACGGCTTGGGCTGCGGCACAAGCCGTGGGACCCGGCAAGGCTGCCCGGCGCAGAAATCGGGCCGCGTCGGCCCGCAATCAGTGTATAATATCGGGCGTAACTTCGCGCCCGCATGGGTGTCAGATTGAAAGGAGGAGAGCGATGATTACCTCGACTCTGGTTAGGAGATGCAGGATAGGAGGCCTCGCAGCAGGCCTGTGGCTGGCCGCGTTGCCTGTTGCCCCGCAGGGCGTCAACCTGGAGTTCAACTGCTTCATCTGCCCGCCGGAACTGGGAGGCGGAGCGCCGAGCGCGGCGTTCGGGGCTGCGGCGGGGCAGCCGGGATTCTGGAACCCTGTGCCGATGGGGAACTCTGGGGAGCACTGGCTGTATCACTTGAACGGCGTCCTGAGTGACGTCCGGCTCACGGTGAGCGGCGTCTCTGGGGCATCGGCTTCCGCAACCCCAGCAACACAGGCGATTTCGCGCTTCTTTTGAATGACGCGAACAGGATAACCGGGTTAGATACCTATGAATTCACAGGGCTTGCACCCGGTCCGTACCGAGTTTACACGTACGCGGTAAGGCCCCAAGGAAGTGTCGTTGAGGCGCGCATCTCTGTCCCAGGGTCCACGAGCCGCAACCCCCAGATTGTCACAGGACCGATGCCCGGCAACCGCTTCGTGTACCTCCAGACGCACGCGATCCACGACGTGGTAACACCGGACGGGAACCTGACGGTGGTCGCGGAGCATCCGGGTGGGGTCCCCAACGCTTATCTTAACGGCATCCAGATAGTAGTTGTGCCGGAACCGGCAACCTTTGTCAGCCTTGCCGGCGGCGCGTTCCTTGTTTGGCTGTCACGCCGAAGACGTAGATGACTCAGCGCTTTAGGCGGCGCGAGCCGTGCCGCCTAATGCAAAGCAACAACGGACAAAAGAGGAGGGAGTAGGATGAAAAAGAGAACAGCAACCGCCGCGTTGATAAGCGCGGCTTTCGTCGTTTGCGCGGGTGCCCGCGGCGAGTGAAGTCAAGACCGTGTGCCGTGGATATGTTGGCGAGTCTCCATCGCGCGGGAACGGGTCTCTCCGCAGGCCAACTTGTCCACGAACGGCCTATGAGCAACCGAGGCCCGGCTTCCGCGAGACGGCGCAGAACCGGAGTGAAGCCTCGCAGGGACGTTGTCCCTGGCCAGCGACCCCTTGAAGCAGTGTGCCGCGATCCGGGCCTCACGCGGACAAGGTGGCCGCGATGGGCAGATTCGGCCCAAACATGCAGGCCGCCATGTCCACGGCACCCGATTCACCCCTCGCTCTGGGCAGCCGCGCGCTGAAGTGCGTTCGAGGGCTCTTCTCGGTCAGCACGCTCAGGATTGTGGCTCCCCGGACAGATTGCTATTCGGGGCCACCTTCGGCAGAGCATGTAGAACGCAATCTGTCCGGGCCACCCTGCCGGGCCGATAGACGATAGACGATAGACGATGGACGAGGGCGCCGAGCGCCCCGAGCGCCAGACGAGCAGCCCATTGACTCATATTCGAATATTAGAATATACTTATACGCGCGGATCGCAACCAGGCCTCCGGTCTGGTTGCGGCGTTTTGCAGGAGGGAAGGAAGGATGCGGTATCCGATCTTAAACGTCGAGGAGCGGGAGCCCCGGGTGAGCGCGGGCGCGCTGAAGAGGCTGCGGCGAGAGGGCAAACTGCCGGCGGTTCTGAGCCGGGCGGGCCGTGAGCCGGTGCCGCTCACGCTCGGCCGCGACGAACTGGCGGCGGCGGTTCACAAGACCGGTGTCGGCGGGATCATGGCGCTGAGGGACGCGAGCGGCGACGGGGAGCGCCTCGGCATGTTGAAGGAGCTGCAGTGGCACCCGGTCTCCAAACAGATACTGCACGCGGCTTTCCAGGAGGTGCGTCAGGACCAAGTAGTCACAACCCGGGTCCCTGTGGCGCTGGTGGGCGAGCCGGAGTCGGTTGCTGACAAGACCGGCCAACTGATACGGAGTTCGGAATCCATTGAGTTGCACGCGAGGGTGCTCAGTCTTCCGGACAAAGTGGCGGTGGACGTCAGCGGTCTCGAATTAGGGGACGTGCTGACGGCGGGCGACCTGCAACTCCCCGAAGGCTGTGAATGTGTGCAGCCGAGCGCTGTCCTTTGCTCAGTAACGACCCCGACGGTGCATGAGATCGAGGAGCCTGAGGCGGCCGAGGAGCTGGAGCTGGAAGGAGAAGTCGCGGCCGAGGGTGAGGAAGCCGCCGAAGAGGGCGACGAAAAGAAGGAAGGCGAAGCGCCGGAAGCCGGAGACAAAGCAGGAGAGAAGTCCAGGGACGGTGCCGGCAAGCGCTCTTGACGGGTACGCGACCCGGGGACGCGGCCCGCAGAAGGAGTTTATGAATGAGCGGACTTGTTTGTGCGATACGAACTGGCGACGAGGACCTTGTGAAGAAGATGCTGAAGATCCTGGTGCGCAAGGAACCGGGTGAGGAAACCGTTGCAGTTCGTAACGATATGATTCTTGGGCGTGCGGGCCGGCCATTGGGCAGGCTCACGGCCCGTCCGGTGGACAGCGCGGACGGCTCGCTTACCATCGCCTTCTGCGGCAGGCTTTACAACGCTGAGAGTCTGCGCCCGCACTTGAAGCCGAAGCCGCGCGACAAGTCTGAGGGCTCGGTGGTGCTCTCTCTTTATAAGATGAAAGGAAGGAAGTGCGTGCATTACATGGACGGAGAGTTTTCATTCGTCATGCGCGACAAGGAGGGCTTTTTCGCTGCCCGCGACCCGCTCGGGGTCAAGCAGCTGTATTACGCCCGGACCGACGACAAGTGGCTATTCGCCAGCGAACTGAAGGCGTTCCCGAAGACATATATGAGCGTATCGGAGTTCCCCCCGGGCTGCTATTGGGATTCCGAAGCCGGCGCACGCAGATACTTCAAACTTCCGGACGAGCCGGCCAAACAGTTGTCTCTGCAGGAAGCGAGCGAACTTGTGAGGGTGCTTGTGACCGAAGCCGTTCACAAACGCCTCGATGCAGTGGGTGAAGTGGGCGCGTTTCTGACGGGGAGCGTCGAGAGTTGCATTGTTGCGGCTGTCGCGCATCGAAAGAACAAGCAACTCAAAACGTTTTCCGTGGGCCTGGAGAACACGAATGACGGCTCCACGGCCCGCAAGGTGGCCGACTGGCTGGGGACCGACCATCAGCACAGAGAGATAAAGGTTCAGGATATCCTCGACGCCCTCCAGCAAATTATCTATCAGTTGGAATCATTTGACGCGCCGCTGGTGCGCAGGGCCGTCGCGGATTATTTCGCGGCCCAGTTCGCCTCGGACACCGTGGCCGTTTTGCTTAGCGGAGGCGCTGCCGACGAACTGTTCGGCGGATACGCGTATCTGCGACCGATGTTCAGCGAAAAGCTGTCATCCGAAATCCGTAGCATCACCAGCGGACTTCACCGCACACAGTTGCAACGCTGGGACAGGATGACCAATGTCCACGGCGTCGAGGGCCGCGTGCCCTTCGCGGACCGGCGGCTGGTGCACGCAGCGTTTCACCTTCCGCCGTCCATGAAGGTAAGCGACGAAGGCCGCTCAAAATGGGTGCTGCGCCGCGCTTTCAGCACGATGCTGCCGGCCTGGGTGGTGGACCGGCCCGACCCGGACGACACGAACTTCGTGGGCATTCAAGCGGCGCTTATGGACTACGCGCATACGGTGTTCACCGACGAAGACATCCATTCGCAAAAGGAGAACGAACAGCAGGGCCTGCCTCAAATACGGTCCAAGGACGAACTGCTCTACTATCAGGTGTGGAGCGGCAAGTTCCCAATGGAATACGTCCCACTGGTCGGACGTACGCACTTTTAGGAGATGTTGAGTGAGCACTGAGAAGCGTTCGAACGCTACTCCCGCTGAGGACCCTCTCGAGGCGGAAACCCTCTTCGCGAGCCTTCGTTCCGTGGCGCCGGACCTCGGCCTGTTCGAGGAGCAGCGGGAGAAAGCCGGGACGCGGTTCGCATCGGAACTGATGACTGCGCTGGGCCATCCGACGCGCCTCCGAATTGTCGTTGCTCTCCGCCGCCGGCCGCTGACTGTGAGCCACCTTGCGTCTCTGTTGGGCGTTTCGCAGGCGAACACTTCGCAGCACTTGGGGGTGCTCTTGCGGGCAGGAGCGCTCGTTAGAGAAACGGAGGGCGCCGCCCGGAGATACAGCCTCCGCGGACCGCAGATCGGGCGCGTGCTCGACCTGGTGGAGGGGTTCTGGGAGTCGCATCGCGAAGACATCGCGGCCGAGCACGTTGGGTGAAGTTCTTACGGATCTCGTTTGTCGCGGATCGGCATTCCGCCTCGCCGCACCCGGGACCGGCGACTGACGATAGACGTTAGACGACTGGCAACTGACGACTGGCAACAGACCACGGACCACAAACCACAGACCACAGACAACAGATTACAGACGACAGACTACAACCGGCAGACAGCAAAGTGTAAGCCCGCCATGCGCTGGACCAATGACGCAGTTCGAGACCTCGTTGAAACGCTCGAAGAGAGTTACGGGCGGCCTCGATTCACTCCCCGGTTCGAACCGGTGAAAGAACTGGTCAGCTGCATCCTCAGCCAGCACACGACCGACGCGGTCTCCTTCCCGGCATTCGCACGGCTGATGGAGCGCTGCCCTGAGTGGGACCAAGTGGTGGCGCTCGGCCCGGAGCGGCTGGCCGAGGAGATTCGGCGCGTCGGCCTGCCGAATCAGAAGGCGCGCAGCATCATCGGTTCCCTCAACGAGATAAAGAAGAGAAACGGCGCCTACACGCTGGAGCCGCTAAGAAAATTGCCCACGGACGAGGCGCTCAAATGGCTGGTCTCTCTGCCCGGCGTGGGGCAGAAGACCGCAGCAATAGTCCTCTGCTTCAGTTTTGGGCGGCCCGTGATACCGGTGGACACCCACGTGTTCCGCGTCTCGTGGCGTCTTGGGCTGATTGACCGCAAGATCGGCGCGGCCAAGGCGCATCAGGCGCTGTTGAGAAGGGCTCCGGAAGGCCTGGCCTACCGGTTCCATGTGGCGCTCATCCAGCACGGCCGCCGAACCTGCCGCGCGCCGACGCCGCTGTGCGACCAGTGCACGGTCAGCGTTAGGTGCCGGTTCTTCAAGTCACGGCGCAAGATTCGTCCCTACAAGAAGTGAGGGGCAAGATCACTTCTTGACAAAGCGCGCGCCGCGCATGAGAGGATGGGCGAAGGACTGGCCGTCCGGCGCCAGAATCGCCGTTGCCGGCTCATTTAGTCCCGGGTCGATCGGTTGGCCGTTCTGCTCCGTGGCCGTTATCGCGAGTTCGGCGCCGTTCAGCACGTAGGTCCCTTTCACCGACCTTTCTTCGCCCTCGAATGCTCGCACCAATTCCCATCTGCCGTCCTCGAAGAAGGTCAGCGTGTTTGCGACCTGCGGCTCGCCGGCCGCTTCCTCGGGGTACTCCATTTCCCATGTTCCCGTCATCGAGAACTTAGGAACGGGCATGACACCGGAGCTTGGGTCTGCGGTGTCGGTACCGCTATCGGGCGTGGACGCCGGCGGGCCTGCGCTGGCTTCGGAGGTGTCCGAACCGGTATCGGACAGAGACGCCGAGGGGCTGGCGCTGCTATCGCCGCTGTCCTCGGGTGGGGACCCCGCGATGGGAGGGTCGCTACGGGCGGTTTCTCCGCCTGAAGGGGTGTCCTGACCTGCGCTGTTGTCGGTGCCGGACCCGCAACCTGCTGCGAGCACCAGACTGAACAGAAATGGAATCAGTGTCTTCTTCATACTTCTTTCGACTCCGGGTCGCAGGCGGCCTCCGAGCCTCATTTCCCGCCGGGACGGACGGTGCACAATCAGCCGAGGCATCCAGGCGGCGACGCTGTCTGAGCCCGGCGCCCAGGCGAGGCCGCGACGGCCCGAAATCGCCAATCGGAATCATGACACATCTATAATTGCGTGCCGGACGCGAATCCGAAACATGCATGCGGCTGATTGCTCGGTGGAGGCGTCCTGATTAATGCTGGCAGGTCCCGCCTGAGCGGCAGGAGAGCGCCGTTCCCTCGGCGAAGGGGTCTTCTGTTCAGCGGCGCAAAGGTAGGGCACCCTCAAAGAAAGTTTCATGAGCGCATCGTTCGTCCATCTGCACAACCACACCGAGTACAGCCTCCTGGACGGGGCGCAGCGCATCCCGCAGATGGTCGCCCGGGCCAAGGAGCTCGGCATGCCGGCGCTCGCCATCTCCGATCACGGCGCCATGTACGGCGCGATGACCTTCTACCTCGAGTGCCGGAAGCAAGGGGTGAAGCCGATTATCGGCATGGAGGCGTACGTCGCGCCCGACGGCCGCCTTAAGAAGGCGGGAAGGGAGGATAAGAGCACCTATCATTTGCTGCTGTTAGCCAAGGACCGCGCCGGCTACCAGAACCTGTGCAAGTTGGCGACCCTGGCCGCGCTGGAGGGCTATTACTACAGGCCCCGGATAGATCACGACGTGCTGGGTCAGCACGCCGGCGGCCTGATCAGCACTACAACCTGTCTGGGGAGCGAGGTCTGCCAGTATTTGCTGGCGGGCGACTATGACAGGGCGCTCCGGACGGCCGCCATGTACAAGGAGATCTTCGGCGAGGGGAACTATTTCGTCGAACTGCAAGACCACCGCCTGAAGGAGCAAGCCCGCATCAAGGACGGCCTCCTGAAGATCGCCCAGGAGCTGAGCCTGCCCCTCGTTGCCACCAACGACTCCCACTACCTTCGCAAGGAGGACGCGGGGGCGCACGACGTTCTTCTCTGCATCCAAACGAACTCGCGCGTGGAGGACACCAACAGGCTGCGCTTCGAGACCGAAGAGTTCTATCTGAAATCGCCTGAGGAGATGGCCGAGCTGTTTGCGGACCACCCCGAAGCCCTGGAAAACACTCTTGCGGTCGCGGAGGCCTGCGACCTGGACCTGGGGCACGAGCGAGCGGACCTGCCCGACCCGCAGATCCCGAACGGGCTGGCGCCACACGACCGCCTTGTGCAGCTCTGTAGTGAAGCGCTGCCCAGGCTGTACGACGGAGCGACCGCCGAGGCCGCGGAGCGAGTGGAGTATGAACTCGGAGTCATCAAGCAGACCGGCTTCTCGACTTACTTTCTCCTCGTCGGCGAGATTGCGCAGTTCGCCCGCAAGGAGGGCATCTACTTCGGAGTGCGAGGGTCCGCGGGCGGGTCGTTGGTCAGTTATTGCCTGGGCATCATTGACGTTGACCCGCTGGAATACGGCCTCACGTTCGAGCGCTTCCTGAACCCTGAGCGCAGCCAGATGCCGGACATAGACATGGACTTCGAGGACGCGCGGCGCGACGACGTGATCCGGTTTGTGCGCGAGCGGTTCGGCGAGGCGCACGTCGCGCAGATAATCACGTTCGGCACCTTGGGAGCGAAGGCGGCGATGCGCGACGCGGGCAGGGCGCTCGGGAGGACGCCGGTGGACGTGGACCGGCTGTGCAAACTGGTTCCGAGCCTTCCGGGCTACACCTTGGAACGCGCGCTGAGCGAGGTGCCCGATTTCCGCCGCGCCTTCAACGAAGATGTGCAGGCGCGGCGGCTGATAGAAACCGCCAGCAAGGTGGAAGGCATCAGCCGCCACGTCGGAGTCCACGCCGCAGGCGTGGTCATCAGCAAGGAACCCCTGGAAGACCGGCTGCCGCTCGCCAAGGGATCCGACGGCCAGATCCTGACCCAGTATCCGATGGGTGTGCTGGAACAGATCGGCCTTCTCAAAATGGACTTGCTGGGTCTCAGCAACCTCACCGTCCTGTCGCGCGCAGTTCAGAACATAAAGGCGGCTGGCAAGGGCGAGATTGACATCCACAAGATCCCGCTGGACGACAAGAAGACTTACGCAATGATCGCACGGGGAGAGACGACCGGCATCTTCCAATTGGAGAGCGAGGGGATGCGGCGTTACGTTATGCAGCTGAAGCCGGAGAACGTGATCGAGCTCGCCGCGATGGTTGCGCTTCACAGGCCCGGACCGATGGAGCATATCGGCGAATACATTGACGGCAAGTTCGGGCGCCGCAAGCCGCAATACGTGGACGAGAGGATGAAGCCGATCCTCACGGAGACCTATGGCGTCATCGTTTTCCAAGACCAGGTTCTCCAGTTGGTGCGGGTGCTGGCGGGCTTCTCTCTGGGCGAAGCGGACGTGCTGCGCAAGGCGATGGGCAAGAAGCAGCGCAGCCTGATGGAAGCGCAGGAGAAGGAGTTCATCCGGCGGGCGGTGGAGAACGGCATGACCGAAAAGAACGCGCACCGCGTGTTCGATCTGCTCGAACCGTTCGCCGGATACGCGTTCAACAAGGCGCACGCCGTCTGCTACGCGCTCATTGCTTATCAGACCGCTTATCTGAAGGCGAACTTCCCGGTGGAATACATGGCGGCGCTCCTCGGCGCTTACCGCGACAAAGAGGACAAGATAATCGGCTGCGTGGAGGAGTGCCGGCGGATGGGGATCGAGGTGCTGCCGCCCGACATCAATCGCTCGAACGTTGACTTCACCATCGAGCGCGAAGCGGCGGACGACCCGGCCAAGGTCCGCTTCGGCCTCGGCGCTATCAAGGGGATCGGCGACGCGGCGATCGAGGCTATCCTCAAGGCGCGCGAGGGGGGGGCGTTCGCCCACCTGTTCGACCTCGCTGAGCGGGCTTCGGAGTCCGGCGCGTTGAACCGCACCGGCGTCGAGGCGCTGGTCAAGTCCGGCTCGCTGGACTCGCTGGAGAAGAATCGGAACAAACTGCTCGCGATGGTGGATACGGCGGTCGCGTGGGCGGCGCAGGCCGCGCGGGACAAGCAGTCCGGCCAGGAGTCGCTGTTCGGAGAGAACGGCGGGCGGGGGGGGCCGCGTGAATACCCCGTCCTTCCTCATGCGGAGGAACCCAGCCGCCAGGAAACCCTGGCGATGGAGAAGGAGGTGCTGGGCCTTTATGTTAGCGACCACCCGCTGAGGGGGCATGAAGAGGCCTTGACGCGAAAGGCGACGCACAAGGCGGGTTCGATGGCGGAACTGGAAGACGGAACTGCCGTGACGCTCGCCGGCGTCATCGCGGGCCGGCGCGAGATAAGAACGCGCTCGAAAAACGAACTGATGGCCTCTCTGACCCTCGAAGATCTCTCCGGCCAGGCGCTGATCATCGTTTTCCCCTCCGTTTATGAGGAATACCGCTCGCTGCTCGGGAAGGACCAGCTGATTTCTGTGCGCGGGCAGGTGCGGCACCGCGACCGGCCGAACGGCGGCGGACGGTCCATCGAAGTTATCGCGCGGAAGATCGATCCGCTGCTGTCAGGCGAAGCAGATGCGCCCCGGAAGGGCAACTCCCTCAACACGTCGCGTGTTGAGGGAGTTAATGGACCGCGTGTTGAGGGAGATAACGCCCCCCCCGGAGTCGTCACCGTCAGTGTGCTGCGCGCGTCGCGGCCGGAGTTGGAGAAGTTGCGCGAACTGATAAAGGCGAACCCGGGCGAATTCGACATCACCCTCGAAGTCTGCGGCAACGGCGCGTCCGGCAGCGAACCGAGCGGACTGACGCTTATCAAAACGTATCGCTACCCGCACCAGGTGAGCGACGGGCCGTGGATTCAGCAGTTGCGGCGCACGCTTTCACACTGCTTCGTTATCGTTCGGAGAAAGACGGGGCAGTAGGATGCGCCAATCCAATGCCTCCCCATCCCCAGATGGGGAGGCTCTTGCTCATCGCTCAGGAAACCGACGCGGGCTGGAAGCCCGCAGCACAAGACCTCATGCCTCCGCATGTGGGCATGCGGAGGCATGGGAAACTCGATGTGTGAGTGAAAAATGAGTTCATATAGCGTACCGCCACAGGCAAGGCCCGCTTTCCAGCCGATCGGTTCCGTCGCCCGGTTCGTTGTCATCCTCCTCGCTATGAATGCGGTGGCAAGCCTGATTGCTCTGCTCCTTGGCCGATCCGAAATCGCACTCCTGCAGAGGATTCAGTCTGGAGAGGTCGTGACGGAATCGGAGATTACAATGAACGACCTGGTGGTCGGCGGTTTCGCGATGGTTCAATTGCTGATTGTGCTGGTCACCGTGGTGCTATTTTTCATCTGGTTTTACCGGGCGTATTACAACCTGGCTGCCCTGCGAGTGTCGGGCCGCAAATACGCCGCCGGTTGGGCGGTCGGGTGGTGGTTCATCCCGATTGCAAACCTGATCTTGCCCTACAACATTGCCAAAGAGATCTGGCAGGCCAGCGACCCTCAAGACCTGGCGCCGGAAGGGAACGCGTGGAGACGGAACAGTGTAACGCCTCTCTTAGGTGTGTGGTGGCTGGTGTGGATCGTGAGCCACTTCGCGGACTCCGGCTATCTCATGGCGACGGTTGCCGCGGTCACGATTGAGGAGATGATAGCCGCGTCCAACATAGGGACGGTCACAGACGTGATAGATATGCTTTCTGCGCTCCTTGCGCTTTCGGTTGTCAGGGCAATTACCGCGAGGCAGGAACAGAAGATGGCGCGGCTGGTGTACGTGCCGCCGGTGGAAACCCCGAGTCCCTATCCTCGGTGATATCGGTTTCAATGTCCTGCCCGAGGGCGGGAATGCAGCGCGCCGCTTCTCAAGCCTCCCCATCCCCAGATGGGGAGGCTTCCTTTTCACCGCTGCCGCGTCCCTTCCGCGGGACGCGAGAGCCCAGCAGACGCGACCGGTGGAACGGTCGCGGCAGCAAACGCCTCCGCATGTGGGCATGCGGACGCATTGGAAACCTCTCGGCTGTTGCCGCATGACCGCCGGGTAACGTGACCTCATGGTTTACAAGCCGGTTCCGTATCGGCCGCCGAGAGTCTCGCCCACAGAGGGCCTCCGCCGCCTGAGAGAAGATTATGAAACGGCGCAGCAGAGGCGCACCGTGAGGACCTTCTCGCCGGATCCGGTCCCGCGCGAAATGATCGAGACCGCACTCCTCATTGCCGGAACGGCGCCCAGCGGTGCGCACCGGCAGCCGTGGCATTTCGTTGCAATCGGCGACGCTGACACCAAGGCGCAAATCAAGCGAGAGGTGGAGCAGGCCGAACGGGACTTTTATGAGCGCCGCGCACCGAAAGAGTGGCTGGAGGCGCTCGCCCCCCTGGGCACCGACTCCCGGAAAGATTATCTGACCGTGGCACCCTGGCTGATCGTCGTGTTTCGTCGCGATTACGACCTATCGGAGGACGGCAAGCGGCTGAAGAACTATTACATGACGGAATCGGTGGGCATCGCGGTGGGGTTTCTTCTGCAGGCGCTTCATCGGGCGGGGTTGGTCGCACTCACGCACACGCCGGCGCCGATGACGTTTCTGCGCGACATCTGCGAGAGGCCTGTCAACGAGAAGCCTTTCGTTTTGATACCTGTCGGGTATCCGGCGGAGGACTGCGTTGTTCCGGACCTGGCAAGAAAGCCGCTGTCGGAGATCGCGGAGTTCCGCTAAGCGGCGCGCGCGGTCTGCCGCGTCCATGCAGCGGGGACTCTGCGACATATGCCTATGTCAATGTCCGTGGCCGAGAGCCGCCTGATCTCGCCGACGGCGACCCTCAGATGCGCGAATTGAACTCACGGCGAAACCTACGGGTCGCCTCAGCATGGGGAGAATCAACAGAATGAGGCGCCCTCGTGATCCAGGTGAGGCGTCCACCCGCAGTTTTACTGCCTCCCTATCCCCTGGGGAGGCTCTGACTCGGCCCTACGAAAGCCTCCGCATGTGGGCATCCGGAGGCAAGGAAATCCGCCGACCTGCTGCGTAGGGCGCACGCCGCGCTAAGCCCCGGCGTCATCCACAACCCGCCACCCTTGAACAATGCCGCTGTAATACTCATGGATCAGCAGCGTCTTTCCCTGCACGCCCAGTATCTTTGCGCCCTGCGGCACCTCCACCTTCGAAATCAGCCGCCCGTCGCGCCCGTCCAGCAGATGCAACGCATTCCCTTTGAGCGCCACCGCGTAAGCGCCCATCCAGCGCGCCCGGCTGTTCGCGAACTCCTTTTTCCTCCATAGAATCTTGCCCGTGGCAACGTCCACGCGTTGCAGTTCGGGAAATCGGTCGCCCGATTCAGGAGGTGGATACCCGCGGTTAGGACTTCCCAATATCCCGAGGGGGCCGACGTCATACATGTAGTAATCGGCGCCTCCCCCGACCGGGCTCGGCTTCAGTTCTTTCGTGAAGGCCGTAAACAGGAACGTTTCCGTCCCTACGCCGACGAAGTTCTGCTCGATTGCGAACGGGCCGTTGTCAGGGTTCCCCAAAAGCCCCTCGACCGGCCAAGCGCCACCGTTGAGCGCCACGCGCCGAATCACCTTGTATGTGCTCGGCTCCGCCTCCACCAGATAGTCCGCGTCCGGAAACGGACGGCCATACTCCACCATGAGCCGACGCTTCGGCGAATCCCAAATCACCCCGTACCTCTTCCTCTCCGGCATGGGCGGCAGCGGATCGCCGGTTATGCCGTCTATCTCCAGCGCAGGCGCGTTGTTCCGCGTCATCACAACCTGCCGGCCGTGCACAGAGGGCACATAGTACTCCTCCTCCATCACATGCTCCGCCAGTAGCGCGCCGTCGGTGATCCGGTAGACGCTCAGCGTGTACGGCGCCGGCCAGCCCCCTGTCCGCACGTCGCGCAAAACATAGACGAGAACTCCGTTAGCCGGATTCTGAGGATAGTAACGACCTTCGGCAAGAATGCGAAAGGACTTCGATTTCGGATCGAAGCGCAGCGGCCACCTCCGCTGGCCCTCGATGACGGCGTCCACTACGAAGTGCTCGCTGTCGCGGGGTCCCGGATGGAACGAATAGATCTGCCCTGCCTTTGCTTCCCAAACCTTTACAAGCGCGGCCTGTGAAGCGCCGCCGAGCGCGAACATTGCGATAATGCCGACTGCAAGCATGAGAGGGCTGCGTCCCTCCAGTATTGTACCTCGCTCCGCCCTGACGCCTTCCTCCAATTCCCAGATCGGTACGAAAGCCTTCTCGTGCCTCCGGATCCCCAAATGGGGAGTGATACGGATTCGCTCAAGGCTCGCGCTTCGCCGGGTTGGACACCATCCGTCGAATCTCTTCGCGAATCGGTTCGGGGAGGGTCGTGAACCGGATGCCGAGGCGGCAGCGGCCTTGCGCGTCCGTCGTCATCTTGCGGCAACTCGTGACCACGCCGTCGCACTCTATCGGAAGCGATTCTTTTCCTTCCAGCCGCAGCAGCATGCCGATGTTTTCCCCCACCTCCACGGCCACCGGCGCGGTCAGCCCTACGCCGCCTTCGGAGAGGTCGAACAGGTCCATGTTCGCATCCCGCCCGCCGAGCCGCACAAGGGCAACTCCGCTCGCCGGAGCGCGCGTGAACATGCGGCGGTCCTTGCGGTTGGGCGCCCGGGCGATGAGCAGCGCGACAGGAGTGTCGCACCCACCGAGGGCCTGGAGCACAAGCACGCGGATGGAGCCCGCCTCGTGGCGCAGCCGCGCCTCGGAGCCGGGTGGAGGCAGTTCGTCGGAGGCGTCGTCGGGCTTGAAGTCGCAGACGTGGAGCCGCGCCGTAACCCGGCCCTCGACGCGGAGGCCGGCCCATTCAAGGCGGCATTCGGGAAGTTCGATAGCGCCCGGCGATGGAATCGCACGGAGACCGGCCAAAACGCGGCGGGCGGCCTCGAACCCTTCGCCCAGGGGCAGCTCTTCGGCGGGCAGCATGTCCTCGCGGCCGAGGAGCCGCCAGTAAGCTTCGAGCGTCTGCTCGACCCAGGCGGACAGGTCCCCCTTTACCGAAACGGCGCCCATCTCCCGATGGGCACTTTACCTGCCTTGTCCACGCGCATATCCACCGGCTGCAACTCTATCAGATTGCCGCCGACGGTGATCGCGAGCACCGCGCGTCCGGGGTGAATCGGTCTCCTTCGGGCGTCGGGCGCACCGGCGGCGTCCGCAATGAATGCCAAGCGCGTAGCGAATTCCGAGTCTTCCGTGGGAGAGAAGTTGTTGTCGCTGTAACCGATGAGAAAGCCGTCGCGGCCTCCGGGCACGTCCAGCGGGTACGGGTTACGGGTGTTCGCGTGGCCTCCTCCGATGGTTTCGGCGAGCAGGATCGCCTTGTTCGGGTCTTTCACGGCATAGATTCGCTCTGCGCTCAAGGCCGCGACCATTCCGTAACTCAGGTTTATCGTCTTATCCGGTTCGCAAGGGTCTGCAAGCAGTGTGTCCCATTCGCGGCGGCTTTTTGGGTTGTTCAGTCTGCCCTGTAATTGTCCGTATCCATAGACGATGTTCGCCCACGTGACAGGGCTGCCGAAAGCGTCAACGTATGCAGCCCCCCCCGCCTGCCGCTGATAGACGATCGGGAGGCCATCGCTGTTCGACACGGCGTAGAGACTGAGGGCGTTGTATATGGCGTGGAGGTTCTCTTTTGAAACGACGACGTCGCGCCTGTCTTTCGCCGGTCTGTATAGGAAGAAGTAGAAGAGGAGACCCAACGCGATCCCCAATGCGCCGATGACCTTCCAGTCGCGCCGGGACATATAAGAGGACGGTCGTCGCCGGGTGTCTCGGTCGTCGTCTTGTGCGGGCACGAACAGGATCACTGCCCGGACACCACAGGTGGGGGGGGCGTCCGAAGACCGCTGTCTATCAGGGCCTGTTCCAGATCGTCCTTGAGGAGGAACAGCTGATATTCTTCGCCTTCTACAACCGGCAGCTTGCCCTGTTTGATCCGGTTGGAGCCGACATGCTGCCCGAACAAGGTTAGGTGTCGGACCTCCGCGCGTGTGAGCCCGCTGCCGACCGCTTCCAGCACCAGATCGCTCATATGGGCCATCTTCGAGGGGCTGTGCGTCAACTCTTGCTTGAATGCAACCAGGAAGTCTTGCTGCCGCTCGCCTCGGAAGAAATCGCTGTCGAGGCGGTAGCGGAGAAAGCCGATAGCTTGTTTACCGTTCAGTGTTTGCAGGCCTGGGCGGAGGTCAATGTGAAGTCTGCCGCCTTCGTCGTCATACTTCATCCGTTTCGGCACATATATCTCCACTCCGCCCACGAGGTCCACCATGTCCCGAATGGCGGCGTATTCCAGGACGATAACGCGGTCCGGCCGGATGCCGGTCAGTTTCTCGACCGCGGACGCCGTCAACTCCTCGCCGCCGGCGGGGAATAGCGCATTTATGCGCCGGGCCGAGTACCCGCTGACGGCAACGACAGTGTCGCGCGGGATATGCAACAGGCCGACGGCGTCGTTCCTGAAGTCAAATCGAATCAGCTGTAGCGTATCTGTCCGTCCGTACTTGCTGACGACACGGCCTGCCGGGTCCCGCGTTTCGTCACAGCCAAGGACAAGGAGGAACATTTCGTCCATGCCCTCGAAAGGGTCTTTGGGCGGAAGGCCGATCTTCGAACCGAGTTCGGCTATCACAAACGCGTGCATGAGCGGATGGGAAGAGGCCAGGCCGGCGAGCGAACCCACAGCCAGCGCCGCCAAGCACAGCACGCTGTATGCAACCCAGAGAAGAATCCGCTTCAAGTGTCCTGTTTCACCTCATCATCTGCGGGAATGTCCGCCCCCTAATAGGTGTCATACGTCCACACCGCCGGAATCGGACGGCGCAACGACAGGGAGGATCACCGAAAAGCGGGTTCCGGCGCCCGGCTCGGACTCAATTCCGATGGTGCCGCCGTGCGATGTCGCCAACTCCCGGACTATCTTTGTTCCCCATCCCGTGCCGCCGCTTGCGGTCCAGCGCGAGATCGCCGTTCCGGCCCGAATGGTTCGGAGCACCTCCTCGGTCATGCCCGGGCCCGAGTCCTCGACCTCTATTACGTGGTCGTCCCCAACCCTGCGGTAGCGCACCCAGACCACGCGTTCGGAGGCGTTCGCCTGCTTTTCTTCAGATACAGCCTTCAGGGCGTTGCCCACGAGGTTTTGCACAATGCGGAAGACGAACTGGGCATCGAATAGAGACTGTTCATCACACTCTGCGATTTCATACTTGAGCGCCACGCCGCGTCTACGCGCTTCGGATTCATAGAACGCCGCAGCGTTTCCTACGATCTCCGGCATCATGCCGGGGCGTTTCTCGGGCCGGAGCGGGCGGCCGGCCGCGAGGTCTGAGATGAGCCGGCTGTACGCGACAACCCGGTGGATGCTCTCTGAGAGGTCTCCGAGCGAGTCGCCAATCGTGTCCACAGTTGACCGCAGGGGCCGGTCCTCTCCGCACATTCCGGCAAGGCGCTCAATCATGGGCCGCACGAAGTTCAGATGTGCCTGAAGGGCGGCGGCCAGATTGCCGATATCGTGCGACACCTTGCCCATGCCCATCAGGCTGGCGGCGCGGCTCGCCTGCTCCGTGAGGATCGAGTTCAGATACGCCATGGCGCTCACCGCACTGACGGTTTCGATCACCTCGAGATCGCTTTGCCCAAACTCGCCTGCCCCTTTGTTGATGAGTTGCACGACGCCGATCGGGTGTGCGCCCTCGACCATCAGCGGCGCAGTCAGCATCGTGGAGACGTAGACCGACGTAGCACGCTCTATCACTGAGCGCACTTTCCCGTCGCCTGGCTCGAACCGCGAAATGCGCGGTGCCCGCTCTTGGAAAACCTGGCCCGCGATGCCGAAATCGTCTGGGATGTCTTCCATCGGGAGGCGCTTGCGGACCTCGGCCGGGAGCACGTGGCGGAACCGTAGACGTTGGCCTGCGGGGTCATGGATGTAGATCGTCCCTCCGTAAGCGCCCGCCGCCTCGACGCAGATCTCGAGCACCTCGCGCAAGGTCTCCTCCACGCTCTTCGTGGTGGATAACTTCTGAGTGGCGAGGTGGACGGCGGAAATAAGTCGGCGTTCGCGGTCCGGCATCGGTGCGGGCAGATTGTACCAGCGGCCGAACCTGGGGCTGCGAGCGAGAAGCGTGCGGCCCGCCCTGATTACGAGGCGGCCCGCTTGGCGCTCAGCAGCTTCAGGGCATCATCGGGGGTCACCTGGGCCGGGTCGGCGCCTTTGGGCAGGCTGGCGTTCACGGAGCCGTCGGTCACATACGGTCCCCAGCGGCCGTCCAGTATCTTTACGGCCCCCTGGGCGCCGTCCAGTTCGCCGAACTCCTTTAGGACCGACGGCTTTCGCCTCCCTCGGAAGCCCCGGCGGTCAGCCTTCGGCTGCTTCAGGACCTCGATTGCGTCTTCCAGGCTCATGTCGCAGGCTTGCTTCCAGGACTTGAGGCTGCGAAACTCATCTCCACGCTTGACGTACGGGCCGTACCGGCCTAAGCCTGTCGAGATCTCCTCGCCTGTGTCCGGATGTGTCCCGAGGGGCCGGGGCAGGCGAATCAGGCTCTGCGCGATCTCCGGCGTCAGTTCGCCGCCCTTCAGATCCTTCGGCAGGCTGACCCGCTTCGGCTTCACACCGCTGTCCTTCTCCTCGTCGGTGGCCGCCAGTTCCAGGTAGTCGCCGTACCTGCCTGACTGAAGCGAGATGGAGCGGCCGGTCTCTGAGTCCTGCCCGACGGGTTCGCCGCCGTTCGACCGCTTCTCGACGAGTTCCAGCGCCCTCTGCACCGTCAGCTCATCCGGCGGCAGGTGTTCAGGAATCCGGGCTATCTTTCCCTTGCCTCCCTCTCCGCGCTGGACGTACGGGCCGTAGCGCCCTATCCTCACGGCCAGCCGGTCGCCGGATGCCGGGTCCTGCCCCAATTCCAGTACCGGGTAGGTGGCTTGAAGTTCATGCACCCTTGTCAGCAGGCCGGGCCGGTCCTTCGTTCCTCGGTAGAACGCGGCCACCAGTTCCTCTCGGTCCAGGCGGCCGGCGGCTATCTCGTCCAGTTCGTCCTCCATCCGGGCTGTGAAAGCGACCTCCACCAGGTCGCGAAAATACTGCTCCAAGAACATCGTCACGCAGAACGCCGTGAAAGTCGGGACGAGTTCGTTGGATTTCTTGAATATGTAGCCCCTGTCCTGAATCGTGCTGATGATCGTCGCATAGGTGCTTGGGCGGCCTATGCCCGCCTCCTCCAAACGCTTTACGAGGCTGGACTCCGTATACCGCTGCGGGGGCTTCGTTATGTGACCTTCGGGGCGGACCCAGGCCGGTTCGAGGGCCTGCCCCTCGGCCAGTTTGGGCAGCAGGGTCTCCCTATCGCCCAACTCGGCTTCCGGGTCGTCCGACCCTTCCACGTAGGCACGGAGGAAGCCCGGAAAGAGTATTTGGCGCCCTGCGGCAGCGAACGCGAGCGTCCGGCCTCCTGCCTCCACGGTCACCTCGACGTTTGTCCGCAGCAGGCGGGCCGGAACCATCTGACAGGCCACGGTGCGCTTCCAAATCAGTTCGTACAACTGAAACTGGTCCTTGTCCAGCCTGTTGCGCACGTCCTGCGGCTTACGGGCGAGGTCGGTGGGGCGAATCGCCTCGTGTGCCTCTTGGGCGCCCCGGGCCTTGGTTTTGTAGCGTATCGGGCTTTTCGGCAGGTACGCCGGGCCGTATATCTCCTTTATGAGTTCCCGGGCCTGCTTCAGGGCGCGTTCGGCCAAAGTCAGGCTGTCGGTTCTCATATAAGTTATCAGGCCTACGCGCTCACCGTCCAGGTCCATGCCCTCATATAATTGCTGGGCGACCCGCATGGTCTTCTTCGAAGTAAAGCGGAGTTTCCGGTTCGCCTCCTGTTGCAGGGTCGAGGTTATGAACGGCGGCGCAGGCGACTGCTTTCCCGGTTTCTGCTGAAGCGCCGTGACGGTCCAGGGCCGCGCCGTGTGCGCCGCATCAGCCAGACCCTTGCACTCCTTCTCGGTGAGCAGGCGGCGCTTCGGGTCCTTCAAGCGGCCTGTCTTGGGATCGAAACTCTTGCTCTCGGCGATCCGCGCCTCGCCCAAGCGGACCAGCTTCGCCTCGAAGGAGCCGGACTCGGACCGAAGTTCCGTCCGCAGGTCCCAAAAGGTGGCCGGGACGAATGCGATTCGTTCGCGCTCACGCTCGACAGCCAGGCGCACCGCCACGCTCTGCACGCGGCCGGCGCTCAGCCCGGGCGCGACCTTCTTCCAGAGAAGGGGGGAGAGCGTGTAGCCGTAGAGGCGGTCCAAGACGCGGCGGGCCTCCTGGGCGCGGACCAGTTTCTCGTCCACCTGCCTGGGATTGTCCAGTGCTGCCAGGACCGCTTCCTTCGTCACCTCATGGAAGACGATGCGCTTCACATCTACCGTCTTGGGCGGCGAGAGGAGCTGGAGGACGTGCCAACTGATGCTCTCGCCTTCGCGGTCTTCGTCTGTGGCCAGGAGAAGGCTGTCGCATCCCTTCATCGCCTCCTTCAGCCGTTTGACGTGCTTCTTCTTGGCGGCGGAAACGACGTATATGGGCTCGAATCCGGCGTCCACGTTCACGGCCAACTGGGCCCACGACTCCTTGCGGTACTTGAGCGGGAGTTCGGACGCGCCCTCCGGCAGGTCCCGGACATGGCCGTAGCTCGCCTCTACGCGGTAGCCGTCGCCCAGGAAGCGGCTGAGCGTCTTCGCCTTCGCGGGCGATTCGACAATCACCAGTTGCTTAGATTTCGTCTTTGCCATGTTCAGGTTGGGCCGATGATCCATATTCCGGTCCCGGACGGGTCCGAGTTCAACCGTCCCGCCCGGAAGCAGGAGAGCCTACCGGAACGGCCTCTCACGCTGTCAAGCCGCCCGGCGAAACCGGAAGGCCTGGGCCGTTCGTTATAAACTGTAGACATGATTCGACGTGCCGCATCGCTATTGCTTCTCTTCTCCCTGACGTTGGCCGCCCTCGCTACGGAGCCGGTCACCGAGTTTATCGGTGTGTTCCTGCAAAACGAGAGAATCGGGCTCGTCACGGCCACCACGTTCGATGAGCCGGCAGGCAGGCGGACGGTCAGTACAAGCCGCATCCACGCGCTGATTCTGGGCCAAGAGATGCGCCTCGAGATCCACTCCGAGTCCTGGTCCGACCGGAATGGCCGGCTCACGAAGCAGGTCTTCCTGATCGAGAGCGGTGGTCGTGAACAGAAGGTAACCGCAGAGTTCACCAAGTCGGTTGTGAAGGTGGTCCGGGAGGCGGACGGCAGGTCCGACAAGAAGGAACTGCCGATACCGCCGGGCGCCCTGATTGTGGAAGACCCGACAGTGGCCGCCGGCGGCGAGGGAGTTACTCCCGGCGATACCCGCCCGGGGGACATGTTCGTCTTCTACTCATTCGACCCGTTAGCCCTGGCCCTGCTCCGCGGCGAATCTGAAATCAAAGGCCAGATCGAACTCGAGGTCGCCGGAGTCAAACTCACGGTCTTTTGGGTGCGCGTGACCGACCCGCGTGGCGTCACGGACATCTACACGAGCCCAGTGGACGGGGGGCTGATACTGGCCAAAACGATCCTGGGGATAGAACTTCGGCCTCTCACGCGCGAGGAGGCGCTCGGCAATTTAGATTACGTTCCCTCGATTGACCTGGCAACGGCCACACGCGTCAGACCGGACAAACCGATCGAGAACCCCCGCCGGCTGTCGAAGCTCAGACTGCGATTGGAAGGCGGCGAGCTGCCCCGACTCGCCGGCAGCGCGCACCAGACCGTGGAGCGGAGACCGGACGGCTCGATTCTGCTCACCGTTCACCCGTATCGCATATCCGCCGGCGAAGCCGCCTCGATTGATGAGGCCGGCAAGCGGCACCGGGGGTTTCTGAAGAGCGTGACGTTTATTCCCTCGGGCGATTCAGAGATGACAAGGCTGGCCATCGAGATCCTGGACGGCGAGACGAACAGTTACCGGGCGGCGCACAGGGTGGCGCGTTACGTGAACCGCCTTATCCGTCCGAACGCGACCATCGCCATGCTGCGCGACGCGAGAGAGATACTAAAGACGAAGGAAGGCGTTTGCCGCGACTACTCGATCCTGACGGCCACATTGCTGAGGGCTGCGGGGATCCCGGCCAAACTCGTCACCGGGGCCGTCTACGCCGATGGGGCGTTCTACTATCATGCTTGGGTCGAGGCCTGGACCGGCGGCGGCTGGCTTGCGCTCGACCCGACCCTTGGCGGCGGTCTCGTGGACGCGACACACATCAAGTTCGCAGAGGGGGACCCTGAGGAAGCATTCGTCGTTTTCACGCTCGATGGTGTCAAGATAAGGGTGTTGGAAGCGGTGGGCAATTCCACGGGGGAACAGCAGCGTTGAGGCTATTGAGAATAGTGCTTGTTGTGGCGGGGATGATCGCTGGGGGAATCATCGCGCCGACCACGATCCCCCTTGGTCTCACAAGCGCCTACGAGCTCTTCGGGCGGACGGCCACGCCGGACTTTGGCGCGCCGTTTGCCATCGTGGCGCACGCGGTCTTCGGCGTGATCGCCCTCGGACTGATCACCCTGACGCTGACAACCGGCGCCGAGCGCGCGGTGGCCCGCTGGAGCGTGATGTCGAACGCCGAGAAACTGACCCTTTTCGCTTCTGTTATCGTGGGCGTGGGCATCAGCATCCCATTTCACATGCTCTTCTTCACGTTTGGAGCGTGGGCGGTGACCGGGGGGTTTTTCCTGACGCTCGTGCTCATCGTCATGAGCCGAGCGATACTCGCGGGAATGGAGGACGTGTTGCCCTGGAGCCGGGCCGGGGGCCGCCGGCGCAGCAGGATTAAGATCTTCGACACCAACGTCATTATTGACGGCCGGATATACGAAGTGGCCAAATCCGGCTTCATCGAGGGCAAACTGTACATTCCAGGGTTCGTGCTTCAGGAACTGCAACTTGTCGCCGACAGCCATGATGCCAACAAGAGGCAGCGGGGGCGCCGCGGCCTGGACATGCTGAAGAACTTGCAGCATGACTTCGAAATCGAGATCGGAACACAAGACGGCCTCGCCGGGAGCTCGAGAGACCCCGTGGACACCCGCCTGGTGCGCCTTGCCAAAGCGCTCGGAGCCACCATCTTGACCAACGATTTCAACCTGAACAAGGTGGCGCAGGTGCACGGAGTGTCCGTGCTCAACCTGAATGACCTTGCTATGGCGATGAGGCCCCAGTTCCTGCCCACGGACGAGTTGAGCGTGGAGGTGGTGCGCGAGGGCAGCCAGCCCGGCCAGGGAGTGGCCTATCTGGAAGACGGCACAATGGTCGTGATCGAATGCGGCGCCGCACACATCGGCCGGCGCATTACAGTGCGTGTCGTCCAGATCCACCAGAGCACCGCAGGCAGGATGGTGTTCGCGGAACCGGCCGAGAAGCAACGTTCCGAGCAAAAGACGGAAACGGCGGAGAGCGCCCGCTCGCGGGAGCATTGATGAACTTCGGGGTCTTGCTGGCCGCCGGATCCTCCTCCCGGTTCGCCGCCTCCTGTCCCGAGGGCACGCCCGATGCCCTGCGCGATAAACTTCACGGGCCGCTGCTGCCGGGAATGCCTGTCTGGCGCCTGTCGTTCGACCTGTTGGCCGGACACCCCGAGGTTTCGGCCGTAGGGATTGTCTGTCCTCCGGGCGATGAGGGCAGGTTCCAGGGCGCCGGAGCGGCGTTCGTCGTGGAAGGCGGGGCCACACGGTTGGAGAGCGCGCGTCGTGGGGTTGCTGCGGTCCCGGCGGATTCGGAGGTCGTTTTGGTGCATGACGCCGCGCGGCCGCTGGCAAGCCCCGCGCTTGTGAGCCGGGTCCTCGCGGCGGCGCGTAAGCACGGCGCGGCGGTTCCGGCGATTCCGATCGAGGACACGCTGAAGCGCGGCCCCGAATTCGTTCTGGAGACCGTTGACCGGTCTGACCTGTTCCGCGTTCAGACGCCGCAAGCGGCGCGCCGCGACTGGCTGTTGGACGCGCTTTTGAAAGCTGAAGAGGCGACGGACGAGGCGGCCGCGCTCGAACTGGCCGGCTATCCGGTCAAACTCGTGGAGGGAGCGGTGGAGAACGTCAAGATCACGACCTTTGCCGACCTCGAAAGGGTGCTCGACCTGGGGTTCGACATGACCTCCGCCACCGGGATCGGTTATGACGTGCACCCGTTCTCGGATGACCCGAAACGGCCGCTCGTCCTCGGCGGGGTGCTGTTCCCGGACGAAAGGGGCTTGGCGGGTCATTCGGACGCGGACGCTGTGCTGCACGCGGTGACCGACGCCCTACTGGGCGCCGGAGGCTTGGGCGACATCGGGCGTCTCTTTCCGGACACCGATCCGGCGTGGAAAGACGCGGACAGCCGGATATTCCTGCGCGAGGCCGTCCGGCGGCTCAAGGAGGGGGGCGCGCGGGTCGGCAGCGTGGACGTGACGGTCATCGCGGAGCGGCCGAAAATAGGGCCGCGTAGAAAAGAGATGGAGCAGGTATTGGCGAAGGAGTTAGGGATCGAGCCCCGAAGGAGTAACGTGAAGGCGACAACGCACGAGGGCCTCGGCGCCATCGGCCGCGGGGAGGGAATAGCGGCCATCGCCGTGGCCACCGTCCATCGCCGCTCGAAACGTTCTTGAGGTGCAAGCCATGGAACTGTTGGTAAGAAACGCGGAAGGCAATGTCTCGAAGAGCGACCGCGAGTACGCGGCCAAGAAACTGGGGAAACTCCAGCGCTATTTCAACAAGGCTTCGAAGGTTGAGATGGTGCACACCGTGCAGAAGGGCAAGCACCGCCTGGAAGTGACGGTGTTCGCAGACGAGTTCACAATCCGTGGGGAGGAACGGGACCAATCTATCCGCGCGTGCGTGGACAAGGTCAGCGAGAAGTTGGAGCGTCGGCTGCGCCGCCTGAAAGGCCGCCTGATTGACGCGCATCGCCGCCGGGGGAACAAGAGGGTGCCGCCGGCCCTGCTCGAAACGCGCCCGACAAAGAAGCAGGGGCCGCGGATTGTGGAGCGGAAGCGCTTCCACGGCAAGATGATGTCGGAGGAGGAGGCGGCGCTGCAGATGGAACTGCTCGACCATGCGTTCTTTGCGTTCCGCAACCGCGAGACGGGCCGGTTCGCCGTCCTCTATCGCCGCAAGGACGGCGACTACGGCCTCCTGGAACCGGAGGTGTGAGGGACGCGCGCGGCCAAAGCAGCGGGTGAAGAGGCGACCGTGTGCCATGGAGAGGTTCGCGGCGCCGCGTGTGCGGGAATCCTTCAGCAATGAGATTGTTGAAAGATGGGAATTAACTTACAAGGCTTCGATCGCATGCTCCTGATATAATCATAGGAGAGGCGATTATGCTTGCTGTCAACTGGTCGGACCCCATCATCGTTGGCACCCTGATTGCCGGTGGCGTGGCGATCCTCGTGGCCATCATAAATGCCCGCCGGAAGAAGGCTGGCGGCTCGTCCAGCACAACTCAGCAGCAGACGGTCACACAGACGACACAGGTCGGCCCGGATGAGGAGAAGACCTCAGAACTTGTGCTTGGGGCGCTTCGCGAGGGACTCCGCTTCCTCAAAGACAAGTTCGGGTTGCAGGCCGCCGATCGGGAACTCAGGCGGGTCAGGCGGGTCGTGGATGAAGCGATGCGGTTGGCCGACGAAGGCAAGCTCACAGAAGCTGATAGCAAGTTCGCCCAGGCCGTTAGCGGGGCGGACGATCCCCATGCCCTGAGCAGCTACGGACTCTTCCTGGTGAGGGTCGGCCGTCTGGACCAGGCCGAAGTGATGCACGAACGAGTGATAGAGTTGGGCGCCTCCATCGGTAACGAGTGGTGGCAGTCGGTTGGGTTCGGCAACCTTGGGCTCATCTACCAGACGCGCGGCGAACCGGACAAGGCCGAAGACGTGGTGCTCAAATCGCTCGAAATCTACAAGAAGCTCGGGTGGCAGGACGGCATGGCCAGCGCCTACTGCAGCCTCGGGGTTGTCTACAACTCGCGCGGCGAACCGGACAAGGCCGAAGACGTGGTCCTCAAATCGCTCGAAATCTACAAGAAGCTCGGGCGGCAGGACGGCATGGCCACCGCTTACGGCAACCTCGGCATGTTCTACGGGATGCAGGGCAACCTGGACGACGCCGAGGTCATGATTCTCAAGTCCCTCGAGATCGCGAAGAGGCTCGGGCAGAAGGATGGCATGGCGGCAGCGTTCATGAACCTCGGGACGATTGACGAAGATAGAGGGGACCTGTCGGCGGCGAGAGAGCACTGGACGGCCGCGCTCGAACTATACAGGAAGATCGGCATCCGGGATAAGGTCGAAATCGTTCAGCGCCTTCTAAACGAACTTCCGCCCGAGTGAATTGGTCTGCAGTAGCCTGCCTGCTTGTGCACTCAGCAACGGCTCCGGCCGCCATTCGCCATCTTCCTTAGGTTTTCTCTCTCAAAACCTCAAGTGGTCTCAGAGAGTCAGGGGGATTGCGGCGAGATTCACTTGAACCTTGACGAGAGTCCCGGGATTCTGTTAACAATCCAAGGGATTATTTGAATTATTCACTTGCCTACTCGGAGTAGGCACCTGCCTACTCCGAGCATCCCCCTGCCTACTCCGAGTAGGCACCTGCATACTCCGAGCATTCCCCTGCCTACTCCGAGTAGGCACCTGCATACTCCGAGCATTCCCCTGCCTACTCCGAGTATTCCCTTGCCGACTCCGAGCGTCCCCCTGCCTACTGCGTGTATTCCCCTGCAGGATTCCGGCCGGCGGGCGAAGACCGGCGAGAATTCGGGGCCGGAGAGCCCGGCGACCCGGGCGGACAGTTCTCCAGTCAGCCCATACACGCAGCCCCTCCACCTGGGTAGTATCGCGCGGTTCAGAATGAGCACAGTGAAGGAGTGTCCCGCGATAAAGGTCCGGCCGTTCGAGAGGACGGACGAAGATTACGAGGCGTTTATTCGCGTTTACTCGGCGCACTTTCCCGAGTACCCGACCACCGTCGGCGAACGGCGGCACTGGGACGACACGCGCAGCAAGAAATATCCGTTCCACCGCGACATGATCGAACTGGACGGCGCGGTGATCGGCTACGGCGTATACGGGCAATCCCCTTGGGCGTACCACCCTAAGAAGTTCTACTTCGAAGTGTACGTACACCCGGACAACGGCCGGCGCGGAATCGGCACCGCGTATCTTCAGCACGTGATCGCGACACTGGCCGACCGCCGCCTTATCGGCGTCACCGCCGGAACACGGGAGGACAAGATCGCCGGCGTCGAGTTCCTGGCCAAGCACGGATTCACACAGACTATGCGGTGCCCGCGTTCGCACCTGCAACTCGATGAGTTCGACGTGTCGCGGTTCGAGGGTCTGCGGAAGAAAGTGACGGATCAGGGGTTGCGCGTCGTCACGCTGCGCGAACTAAGCGCCTCCGATCCGGACTGGAAGCGTAAGAGCTACGAGTTGAATTGGGAGATCATACAGGACGTTCCCACAACCGACCCGCAAGAGAAGCAGGAGTTCGAAACCTACGCCAAGCAGACCCTGGGAGATCCGAACATGCTGTTCGACGGCTGGTTCGTCGCGCTCGACGGCGATCGATACGTCGGCATGACGAACCTGTGGGCGAACCAAACCAGCAAAGAGATGTTGTTCATAGAGATGACTGGGACGACGCGGAGCCACCGCCGCCGGGGAATAGCGACCGCACTGAAGGTGTATGCAGCGGTATACGCCAGGAAGTACGGCGCGAAGATCATCGAGACCGACAACGAAGAGAGCAACCCTATGTATCAGATTAACATGCGCCTGGGCTTCAAGCCCCAACCCGCGTGGCTGGAGTTTGAGAAGACGCTCGGCACGGAGTAGGCCACGAGGCCGCCGGGTCAGCGCCAAAACTGTTTAGCCCTGAAGAAGACTCGGTATTCGGCACCGCCGCCAGTAAAGTCATACACTTGACTCCTCTCCTCGTCCCCAGCGAAGAACGGATTGTCAGCCTCTGACCATGGACGGCCGTATCGCTTGAGCATCGACCTACCCTCCTCATTGGCTTCGATTCGCGAAATGCGCCTTGAGTGGAGCTTCGTGTTGTGCCACCAAGTCTTAAGTTCATAGGGCAAGCTATCTACGTGCTTCCTGTAATTGTCGAAACCGTAATACAATACACGCGGCAGCGCAGTAAGGTAGGCCGATTCCACGCTAAAGGTAATCATTCCAAGCACGTCATCGTGTTCGTACGTCCGGTTTTCCAGGCGTAACGCCTGTTCGAGCAACAATAGCACCCTGTCGACTCTTTGCTGATAAGCGTTGCCTGGCAAGCCAGAATAAAAGATGCCTAAAGACTCGGCAAGGGTTTCGTGAGTGAGACCGCCGGGAGGAACGTCGTGTGCTGGGCTATCCGCCTCCAACATCAGGATTGCACCGTATGCAATGCTCCTCGGTCCCATGGGCACCTCGAAAACGAACGGCTCGTGGGGTTTGAACACGACCCGCCCGCTTCCGCCCATCGGATAATGGGTCAGAGTCGGTGGCTGATTCAGCCTGGAGCACATTAGTCCAGGCATCCGCATCCAGGACTCGGAGACAAGGCGCCGCTCGTCATAGCGCGATTCGTAAGTGACGGCGGCGGCTGCATAAAGCGCGATCTCGTCGCCGCCCGGCTCAGTTGTGGACATGCACTCGATGCGGTCAATCTCGATGCGCATAGTGTTGCCCGCGTATGGGACTTCCAGAGCGCGTGTCGGTTCAGCTAGTCCGACTTGGCCAGAGCTGAGACACGCCGCCGCAAGTGCCAGCATCATAATATGTGATTATGTCTGTTATGGGCAGTCCCGGTCAGGGGATTCCCTACCCTCACCTCGAGTGGGGCGCAACCGGACGTTTGATGCCTCTGCACGGGACGTGCAGAGGCTGGTTTATGTTCTGATGCCTCGACCGGTCCTCCTGTAGAAGCTTTTCCGTGCTCCGTCGAAGCCCCACGACTCATATATTCCCGATTGCCGTGTACGTCTCGTACCGATACGTTATCTCCACCTTCTCTCCGGGCGGCACGGTGACGGTCCATTCCATCACGATTATCGAGTTCGGGTCGCCGGGCTGCACGCGCGTGTCCTTCACCTTGCCGCCCCCCCCGATGTCCAGCACTTTACCGCTCACCGTTCGCGTGATTCGCACCTCCGCGCCGGAGTCGCGGAAGTTCTCGAGTGTGAGCGTTCCCTTCATGGTGATGGGCAGGAACTGCCGCTTTCCTATCTCAAACGGGTCGGCGCGGCTATCTTCTATCTCGCGGCGTTCCACCTTTAGGCCGATCGCCTGGGCCATGCGCAGTTCGGCCTCGTCGCCGGGCGCGGTGTACTCGATGTTTTGTTGGCCGACCGGGCGCTTGTCCTCGACAACGAACACCGGTCCGAGCGTGAACGGATCCTCCGACGTGTTCTTCAGTTTAACTATGTATGTCACGTCCTCGCCGTCCGCGTTCCATTCGAAGAACGGGGTCACGGGAATGACCGCTTCGAAGATCGTCGTCATCGCCCTTTCGCCCGGCCGGAGGCTGAAGTTGGGCTTGGTGTAATACTGCAGTTCGCCGGATTCGGCCACCGGAGGGAGGCCGGCTGCCGCGCGTCGTCGGTCCTCGCTTTCCGCACGGCCGCCCCGGGCCAATCCCCCTCCCGGCGCCTCTGCCGCCTCCTTGAGCACAACGAACGTATTGTCCACAGGGTCGTAGACAATCTGATCAATTCCCTCGGGCACGAAACCCGACATGAACCCTTGCAGCAACTTGTCCACGTCGCGCATGTACAGCACTGACGGCGCGCCGATGACGAACACAAGGTTTGCGCTTTTCAGTTCCTCGGGCAGATCCAGCAGCGTACCGCGCAACGTTATCCGTCCCATGTTGTCAGGAAGTATTTCGAGCAAGTAGCTCGGCTCCCACCTCACGCCGGCCTGTATGTACGCAATGCCGATGCGGGATTCTCCGTTAGGGTCATCCGTTCGCAGTTTGATGCGGACAGGGAAGTCGGTTAGCGTAATCTTCTTGATCTGCTTATACTCGACAGCCAGTATGTTTCGCGTTTTCTCGCGAAGGAGAAGCATGTCGTCGAGCACGTGCGTGAGCATCCCTACAGCAGTTATATCGCCCTCGGAAACGATGCGCAGCCGGAGGCCGACCTTGTCCGCGAGTCGCCCTTGTATGTCCTCAGGGCGGTCGAACTCGATACGGTTGTCGTTGGTTGTGATGATCGTGTCCACGCGGTCGTTCGGGTCGAGCGGATATATCCAGAGCGAGCCGCGCGCCGCCTGCGGGATCAGGTTGGTTGTGGCCCATCCGTTCTCGAGCCGCGCAGAGCCCTCCCGAAGATAGAACCCGAAGCCCTCTTTGAACACGACGAGCGTCTTCAGGTCGGTCTGAAACGCATAGTTCTTCGAGTCAACGCCCTGCGCACCGGCAGAGCCGATACCGAGAGCGCAGATGATTGCGAGCATCATGTCGTCCCTCCTTGAATCGCATTATGCCGAAACCTTACGGGCCGCCCGGAGCCGTCAGCCCGGTTTCCGCTCCGCACCGGCGGCGTCGCCGGCACCATAATGACGTCAGAGCGAATGGGAACCGGCAAAGAGACTGAGACAGCGACCTTCGGCGCAGGCTGCTTCTGGGGCGTCGAAGCGGCCTTCCGTGAACTGGAAGGCGTGGTTTCTACGGTGGTCGGGTATTCGGGCGGCACAACGGACAACCCCACATATGAAGACGTTTGCACGGGCGTGACAGGTTACGCAGAGGTCGTTCGCGTGGAGTTCGATCCGTTCCAAGTGTCTTATGACGGTCTGCTTGACCGCTTCTGGGAGATTCATGACCCCACTACCTTGAACCGGCAGGGAGCGGACGTCGGCACGCAGTATAGGTCCGCCGTATTCTTTCACACGGCGGAGCAGGAGGCTTCGGCCAGGGCGTCCAGAAAGACGCTGCGGCAATCGGGTCGGTACGACCTGCCGATCGTTACCGAGATCACGCCTGCGGCCGAGTTCTACATGGCGGAAGATTATCATCAGAAGTACGTTGAGAAGGGCGGCCGGGCGGCATGCGCAAGGCCGGGAGACGGCAGCTCGAACGCTTAGGACCGAGGCTACGTTAAGTTCGGTCTCAATGCGCAGAAGGGAATCCTCCGGCGAGGGTCGAACTGATACGGCGAAGCTGGTCTCGAGCGTACACTGCAGGCGGGTGTCAGGGACGTCCGGGCCGGGATACACAGGCAAGGACGGGAGGGCAATCATGAGAAAGAAGGAAAGAGGGGACCTGTCGCGGCGCGACTTCCTGCGCGCGGGCGCGACCGCGGCGATGGGCGTCGGCCTGGCGGGAAGACTCCCGGCGGCGCTCGCGGATCCCGCTTCCAGCGAGAAGCAGGTCTCGCCCAACGACAAAGTGGTGCTCGGCCTGATAGGCTGCGGCGGAATGGGCGCGTCGAACATGCGCAGGCTGATGGAGCACCCCGAGGTGGAGGTGGCCGCACTTTGCGATGTAGACATGAACCGGATAACCAACGACTTTAGGGACGTAAAGAAGAAATACGGCAAGCCGCCCGCAGTCTATAGGGACTTCCGCAAGCTGCTTGAAGACAAGGACATTGACGCGGTCATCGTCGGCACGCCGGACCATTGGCACGCCCTCAACTTTATCCTTGCATGCGAAGCCGGAAAGGAGGTGTACTGCGAGAAACCGATCTCTTACAACATCGTAGAGGCCAAGGCGATGGCCGCCGCCGCCAAGAAGTACAATCGCATCGTACAGGTCGGAACGTGGCAGCGGAGCAAGCCCGAGTTCACGGATGCGGTTGACTACGTGCGCTCCGGCAAACTGGGAAAGGTTGTGCTCTGCCGGGCATGGATCACCGACGGCTTCCGAGCCGGAAGGCAGACGCCGACTACCCCCCCCGATGGCCTCGACTATGACTTCTGGACCGGTCCGGCGGAACTCGTTCCATATAAGCCGAATCACGTGCACTTCAACTGGCGTTGGTTCCTGAACACCGGGAGCGGCATGACAGGCGACTGGGGCGTTCACATGATTGACATTGCGCTGCTGGGCATGAGCAAGAGCAACGACCTCGTAATGCCCGAAAAGGTAAGTTGCTATGGCGGCCGATGGGCATTTCCCGACGACGACCGCACGGCGCCCGACACGGTCGAAGCGATCATGCACTTCAAGGACCCGGACTTCGTGCTGCACTGGTTCTTCGGCCGGGACCATCCCGGCAAACCTGGGCACGGCACGGAGTTCGTGAGCGCGGACGGCAAGACGCTGCGCGTTTGGCGCGGCGGGTGGACCGTCTTGGATGCAAGCGGCAAAGAATTGCCGAAGGAACAGGCCGAGCCGACAAACGACCATTGGAGCAACTGGCTGGACTGCCTGAAGAGCCGCGAGCAGCCTCGGTCTGACATAGCGTCAATGGCGCAGACGACGATCGTGTGCTACTTGGCGAACGCGGCGCTGTTCTCGGGCGAAACGGTTCGTTGGGACAAGAAGAGAATGGACATAGTCGGCCGCGCGGGGAAGGACACGAGGGCGTATCAACGGGAGTACCGCAAACCGTGGAGCCTTCCTATCCATAGGGTGTGACGCCGCGTCGGGCGCGCCGCAGGTGGTGAGTGAAGGGGCTTCCCCATCTTTTCCCCGGCGCCCGTTGCCGGCCCAGCGTATGCAACTGAGGCCCAGCGCGAAGCACCCGTAGCACCTGAGGTCGCGTCAATCGGATGGGCGTCTGCCGTGGTAAACTCGTCGTCAATCTACAGAGGAGGGAACAGGATGTCGTCTGTCAAGCCTATACCGGACGAGTACACGGGGATTACTCCGCACCTCGTGGTTGATGGAGCGGCCGATGCGATAGATTTTTATAAGAAGGCGTTCGGTGCTGAAGAGATCAGCCGCAATCCGGCACCCGACGGAAAGAAACTGATGCATGCGGCGATTAATGTGGCCGGCTCCACGGTTTACTTGTGCGATGATTTTCCCGAGTGGGGTCCGGTGCGAAGCCCGACGGCGCTCGGCGGCACGAGTGTGACGATCCACCAATATGTGGAAGATGCCGACGCCGCCGTCGCACGTGCCGAGGCCGCCGGCGCGATAGTCAAGATGCCCGTACAAGAAACGTTTTGGGGCGACCGTTACGGAACAGTCGCCGACCCGTTCGGACATGAGCGGTCATTCGCTACGCACGTTAGGGACATGACACCGGAGGAGATGGAGAAGGCCGCGGCGGAGTTCTTCGGCCGATGATCGGGAGGCGCACTGTGTGAAGAATCGCGACCCCGAACCGTATGTTCTTGGTACGGATAGTTCCGAACTGCGCCGGCTTGCGCTCCAGCATAGCCTCTGGAGGGAGCAGGCGGTCTCGCTTTGGGACAGAAGCGGCTTCGGGCGCGGAGACACCATCCTCGACGTAGGCTGCGGTCCGGGTTACGCGTCCGTTGACTTAGCGGAGCGAGTGGGACCGGACGGGCGCGTCATTGCTCTCGACGAGTCGCCACGTTTCATCAGCCATCTGACAGGGCGTGGCGTTGCGAACGTCGAGGCGAGCGTGGCGGACGTGCAGCGGTTGAGCCTGCCTGCCGGAATCGCTGACGGAGCGTACGCGCGGTGGGTGCTCTGTTACGTGGAAGATCCGGAGGCGGTCGTCGCGGGCGTGGCGAACGCGCTGCGGGCCGGCGGCGCGTTCGCCGTTCAGGATTATTTCAATTACCGCGCAATTGCGTTGGCGCCGAAGAGCGATCTGATCGATCGCGTCATCGCTGCGGTAGAAGAGTCGTTCCGTATGCGAGGTGGGGACTCGGATGTCGCCGCACGCGTCCCGGGAATGATGCTGAGGCACGGGCTGCGGGTCAAAGAGATCACTCCGATCATCCGAGTCGCCGTGAAGGGTGATGAGTTGTGGCAGTGGCCGATAACGTTTTTCCGGAACTATCTGCCTTCACTTGTGAGCATCGGCCTCCTGAACGCCGCCCAGTCCGAAGAGTTTCTTGAGGAACTTGTCGCGCGCTCCGAGGACCCAGCGGGGTTCTTCTCCACGCCGCCGATGTACGACATCATCGGCGTGCGTGAGTGAGTTGGGGGCCCGGCCGGCGGCCGCAGGAGGTAGGCTCGGTCGCGGAGAATGGAAAACGCAAACCCTGCCGATATCCGCAGTCTCGAAGGCATGCACCGCGAACTCGGGCTGCTTCTCGCCGTGCTGCAAGCGGGCACGATGGATTGGCGCAAAGAGTTGGGAGAGGTTTCGGATGAATCGGTCGTCTGGCAGCCGTTCGCGGGCGGTCACAGCATCGGGCTATGCGTGTTGCACTTGGCGGACGCGGAGTCGTATTGGATCGAAACCGTTGCTGCGGGCCGGGAGAGAGACGAGCAAGAGATCGCGCTGCTGTTGTCGCGCGAGACGCAGCAGTACTCGGTCAAGTGGCCCGATCCGCCGCGCCTGCCGCTGCCCTGGTTCTACGAGCAGCAGGACAAGATCAGGGACAGAACGATCGAGACCGTGCGGAGCATCGGCGACCCGGACTCGGTTGGACGCCGGGAGAAGGACGGGGAAACGTACACGTTTACGCTACGCTGGATACTGCAACACTTGATCGCCCACGAGTCACATCACGGCGGGCAAGCTGTGCTGCTGAAGTTGATGCACGACAAGCGGGCGGAATCCGGTTAGGGGGACTACTTAACTCCCTCAGCACGCCCCGTGTTGAGGGAGTTAAGTTCCTCCCTCACCTGTCTCGCCGCCTCGACCATGTTCTTGAGAGAAGGGACGACCTCTTCGTAGCGGCGGGTTTTTAGGCCGCAGTCGGGGTTAACCCAAACCTGGCCGGTCGGCAGAATTGCGAGAGTGCGGCGCAACTTGTCCAGAATGAACTCGACGGTGGGAACGTTCGGCGAGTGGATGTCATAGACCCCAGGTCCGATTCCGGCTGGATACTCGAAGTCGCGCAGCGTCTTCAGCATTTCGCCGCCGCTGCGCGCGTCCTCGATGCTGATAACGTCCGCGTCGAGCGCCGCAATCGCCTCGATGATGTCGCCAAACTCGCTGTAGCACATGTGCGTGTGCACCTGCGTCTGCGGCGACACGCCCGCGCTCGCGAGGCGGAACGCCCGAACGGCCCACTTCAGGTGGGCGTCCCAGTCCTTGCGGTGAAGCGGCAGCGCTTCGCGGAACGCGGCCTCGTCAATCTGAACGATCCGAACGCCCGCGTTGCGTTCCAAGTCGGCGGCTTCGTCGCGGACGGCCAGCGCGAGTTGCAGCGCGACTTCCGACTGCGGCATGTCGTCACGAACGAACGACCACCGCAGCATCGTGATCGGTCCGGTGAGTATGCCTTTCACCGGCTTTTCGGTAAGCGATTGCGCGTACTTCGCCATCTCTACGGTCATCGGCCCAGTGCGCCGGATATCGCCGTAAAGGAGGGGGGGGCGTACGCACCGGCTTCCGTAACTTTGCACCCATGCCTGCTTGGTGGCGGCATAGCCTTGCAGTTGTTCGGAGAAGAACTGCACCATGTCGTTGCGCTCCGGCTCGCCGTGCACCAAAACGTCCAGGCCGATCTCCTCCTGCAAGCGGATGACCTTTTCGACCTCCTGACGGACGAACTTTCCGTAAGCTTCTCTGCCTTCTTCGGATTTCAGCGCCTCCGCGCGGGCCTTGCGCACCTCTTTCGTCTGCGGGAAGGAGCCGATCGTCGTTGTCGGCAAGAGCGGCAGTTCGAACCCGTCGCGCTGCGCCGAGGTTCTTTCAGACAGCGGCGGGCGCGTGAAGTCCGACTCCTTTAGATTCTTGACACGCTCACGCACGTTTTCATCTGTGCGCCCGGGCATAGACAAGAACGCTTCTCTTGCCGTGCGCGCGGTTTCGAGGTCGGCGGCGACCGCGTCCTTGCCATCATGGAGCGCCCGCGCTATCAGACGCAGTTCGGCAAGGCGCTCCCGAGCGAAACAGAGCCCTCCCTTCAACGCTTCGGGCAGGTCCGCCTCGTCTGCCACTGTTTCCGGCAGGTGAAGGAGAGAACAAGAGGGCGCGAGGATGAGCCTGTCGGGCGAAACGCAGCCCGCCAACTCTTCGGACAGGCGAATGGCCGCTTCCAAATCGGACCGCCACACGTTGCGGCCGTTGATGACTCCCGCCACAAGCGTCTTGTCAGTGGGGAAGCCGTGCGTCTTTAGCGCGCGGAGGTTCGCCTCGCGGCCCGCCACAAAATCGAGGCCCAGCGCGGCCACCGGCAGTCTGCAGAGCCGCTCGTAATGGGGCGCTACGTCTCCGTAATAGGTTTGAAGACAGATCGGAGCGCCCGACGCTGCCAGAGACGCATAGGATTCCTCGATGGCTGATAACTCTTCCGCCGAGACGTCCGCCACAAGCGACGGTTCGTCCAACTGGACGAGCGGCACGCCCTCGGCGGACAGTTTCGACAGCATCTCTTTGTAGACCGGCGTGAGTCTTTGCAGGCGT
Organism: Armatimonadota bacterium; assembly: GCA_022567555.1. Lineage (GTDB taxonomy): Bacteria > Armatimonadota > Fimbriimonadia > Fimbriimonadales > ATM1 > JADFGT01. The sequence continues at coordinate 45,216 of JADFGT010000007.1, forward strand.
CCTATAAGTTCTTGTTCCGAAAGTTTAGCAAGCCGCAGAAAGGTGAACGGGCCGAGGATAACGGGTTTCGCATCGCCGCCCAAGACATTTTTGGCGAAGCGAAGGTCGTGCAGCGGCTTGTTGGCCGTGAGTTCGAACTTTACCGGCAGTTCCGGCACGATGTAATGGTAGTTCGTGTCGAACCACTTCGTCATCTCGCACGGGGGCACTCCCTCGCGGCCGCGCGCCATCGCGAAGGTCAGGTCAACGTCCGGCGGGCCGCCGTCCCAGCCATAACGAGCCGGGATGCAGCCCAGGGCGACGGCGGTGTCGAGGACGTGATCGTACAGGCTGAAGTCACCGCAGGCAATCAGGCCAATCCCGGCATCCTCCTGCGTTTTGAGCCTGTCGGCGTGGAGTTCCTCGGCTTCGCGCAGAAGCGTCTCCCGGCCGGTTTTGCCTGACCAGTAGTTCTCCAGAATCCGCTTATAGATTCTCTTTCGCCCTACGCGCGGATAGCCGAGCGTTGTTGTCTTATGCAAGTCCGGAGTCCCTTTTGGTAGTTGCGAAGCGCGGTTGCTGCGCTCGTGGGCCGTGCCGCGCCCGTGGCACATGAACCACGTTGGACGCCAAGTCTACACTATACTTTCGGGGCGCAACGCGTTGGTCCGCAGTCGTCAGCAGCGCCTGCTTGCCAACGGACGCCGCCGGCCGTGCCAGAATCAGCATCGTGTCAGCACGACAGAAGAAGAGATTCACGTTCGATCAGATCCTCCGGCGCGGCGACTTCGGCATCAAGCGGACCCGGACGCCACAATGGCTGGAAGACGGCAGCGGGTGGCTGTATCAGGACCGCGTCTCGGAAGGCCGCAGCCAAACCCTCTGGAAAGAGGACGCGCTGACCGGGGAGAATGAGCCCCTGTTTCTGCCTGAGAAGATTCGGCCGGAAGAGATCTGGAAGAAGGTCGTCTTCAGCCACCGCAAGGTCTATGACGACGGCAAACTCATCATCTTCCATGAGCGTGGGCGGGCTTCGCGGCCGACGCGTTCTCATGGCAACGTGTTCCTGCTCGACACTGAGCGAGAGCGGGTCCGGCAATTGACGCACACGTCCAAGGACCAGCGGAACGCGAAACTGAGCCCTGACAGGCGGCTGATGGGGGTCGTACGGGCAAACGACATCTATGTGCTCGGCCTCGAAAGCGAGCAGGAACGCCGACTGACCGACGACGGTGGCGACACCACATATAACGGACGGTTCGGATGGGTGTACGAAGAGGAGTTGGGCCTCACGGACGGGTTTCAGTTTTCTCCGGACAACGAATGGATCGCATATTGGCAGGTGGATGAGCGCGATGTGCCGGTCATCGGCATACAACGATACGACACGCTGAACATGAACGCGCCGGGCATGAGATATCCAAAGGCGGGAGAGCCGAACCCGAAGGTGCGAATCGGCGTGGTCAGCGTCCGGGGCGGGCAGACTCGGTGGCTGGACGTAAACATGGACGGCGACCATTATCTGGTCAGCCTGCAATGGACGGACGGCGGTAGACTTCTGATCCAGCGGATACCGCGCGTGCAGAACCGCATAGAAGTTCTGGTGGCGGACCCGAAGAGCGGTGAAGTGCAGACGGTACTGGATGAAGAGGGCCCCTATTGGATTGACCGCCAGGGCGACATGAAACTTCTTAAGAACGACAGGTTCTTGTGGCGTTCCGACCGCGACGGATTCAACCATCTTTATCTGTATGGTCTGGACGGAAAACTGGTGCGGCAGGTGACGAAGGGGGACTGGGAAGTCTCATCGCTTGTGGGCGTGGACGAAGAGCACCAGTTGGTTTACTTCACGGCGGCGCGACCGCTGCCGACTCAGCGGCAGTTGTTTTACGCGCCGCTGTCCGGCGGGGCCGAAGTGCAACTTTCCGAAGAGCCGGGCGTGCATGCGATCTCCATGAATCCGCAGGCGACGCTCTACGTGGACAATCGGAGCAGCCACGAGACGCCTCCACAGAGCAATTTGCATAGGTCAAGCGGAAAACTTATAAGAAACCTCGTGGCGAATGAGCGGAAAGGGTTGGACGCTTACGCGTTCTCCGAGTGGGAGTACGGCACGTTCGAAAGCGAGGACGGGGAAACGCTCTACTACAAGATGCTCAAGCCGGCCGGTTTCAATACCGGCGAACGATATCCCGTTTACATGACCAACTACGGTGGCCCAGGGTCGCAGAGCGTGATGGATTCTTGGAACCTGGCCCTATACGAGCGGCATCTGACGGAACTTGGCTTCATTGTGTTTACCGTTGACAATCGCGGCACCGGCGGCCGCGGGCGGGAGTGGCGAAAAATCACGTATTTGGATCTCGGCAAGTGGGAAACGCGCGACCAAGCCGAAGGCGCAAAGTGGCTGGCGAAACAACCGTATGTGGACGGTTCTCGGATCGCCATGTACGGTTGGAGTTACGGCGGCAACATGGCGTGCAACTGCATTCTTCGCTATCCGGAACTTTGGAAAGCTGCCATAGCCGGCGCCCCGGTTACGGATTGGCGATTCTACGACACGATATATACAGAGCGCTACATGCGAACGCCTCAGGAGAATCCGGAAGGATATGAGTCTTCGTCATGCTTGACATATGCGAAGGACCTGCAAAACCGATTACTGATCATTCACGGCACGAGCGACGACAATGTTCATGTCCAGAACTCTTTGCGCCTCGCCGAGGAATTGCAGCGCGCGGACAAACAGTTTGAAATGATGCTGTATCCCAATCAACGTCATGGCGTCGGAATGTGCAAACACATGAACAGGCTGATGGTGGACTTTTTGGTGCGCGCACTAAAGCCGGGGCAATAACCGGCTCGCCGGCTACGCTAAGGCAATCTTCAAGACTTCGTCAATCTTCTTTACTGGAACGATCTTTATCTCCTTGAGCGCCGTCTTCGGCACGTCGTCCAGATCTTTTACGTTGTCAGCCGGTATCAGGAGCGTCTGAATGCCGGCCCGGTGGGCGGCGAGGATCTTTTCCCGCAACCCGCCGACCGGGAGGACGTTGCCGTGAAGCGTAATCTCGCCGGTCATCGCGACGTCGGCGCGGACGGGGCGCGCGCTGAGGATGGAGGCGTATGCCGTTGCGATGGTGATGCCCGCGCTTGGACCGTCCTTCGGAACGGCGCCCGCGGGCACGTGTATGTGCAAGTTATGTGGGGGAACTCCATCTTTAAGTCCTAATTTCGGGAGGCGCGCCCGGACACAGGTCACAGCCGCTTGCGCCGACTCCTTCATCACATCCCCGAGGAGGCCGGTAAGCGTTAGGGAGCCGTCTTGCGAAGGCGACGGCGATGAGCTGACCTCGACCGTAACTACGTCGCCCCCGAATTCAGTATAGACGACGCCGGTCGCCGCGCCCACCTGGTCGCGTTTCTGTCTTGACCCGTATTGAAAGCGCGGGACTCCCAAAAACTCGCGCAAGAGTTTTCCTGTCAGCCGAACGCGCTTACTGCGGCCCTCGGCTATGGAGCGAGCAGTTCTGCGGCATACTGCCGCGATTTCCCGCTCCAGGTTGCGGACACCGGCCTCGCGTGTATACATCCGCACCATTTCCCGCACCCATCTCTCCGGAATATTGATCTGAGAGTTCTTCAAGCCATGCTCTTGGATTTTCTTGGGAATGAGAAAATCTACGGCGATTCTGACCTTTTCATCCTCTGTATAACTTGGGAACTGGATTATCTCCATGCGGTCGCGCAGCGGCCAGGGGATGTTTTCCAACAGGTTTGCAGTTGTGATAAACATCACCGCGCTGAGGTCGAACGGCACCTCGATGTAATGGTCGGTGAACTTGTCGTTCTGTTCCGGGTCCAGCGCTTCCAACAGCGCGCTCGTCGGATCGCCACGATAGTCCGCCCCCATCTTGTCTACCTCGTCCAGCATGAATACCGGATTTCGCGTGCCGCAATTCTTAATCCCCTGGATGATGCGGCCGGGCAGCGACCCGATATAGGTTCGGCGGTGGCCGCGGATTTCGGCCTCGTCCCGAATGCCGCCGAGGGACAAACGGATGAACTCCCGGCCGAGCGCCTCGGCTATGGACCGCCCGATGCTCGTCTTGCCCACGCCGGGCGGCCCCACGAAGCAGAGGACCGGTCCGCGCAGGGAGCGACTGAGCTGACGCACGGCCAGAAAATCCAATATGCGGTCCTTCACCTTTGCCAAACCGTAATGGTCGCGGTCGAGCACGCGTTTCGCCCTTCTTACGTTCAGCATGTCTTCGCTCAGGCTTTGCCAGGGAAGCGCGGTGAGCCAGTCCAGGTAGGTGCGGATCACCATGCTTTCGGGCGACGCTGCCGGAGCGCGTTCCAGCCGCCGCACTTCGTGCTCGGCCTTCTCCCTAACCTCCGATGGCATCCCCGACCGCTCTATATTTTCTCGAAACTCCTCAACTTCACCGCCTCGTTCCTCGCGCTCGTTCAGTTCCTGTTGGATGATCTTGAGTTGCTCCCGCAAGTAGTACTCGCGTTGTGTGTCGCCTAACTCCCGCTCGACCTGGCTGCGTATGTCCTGCTGCAGGGTCAGAACGTCGCGCTCACGCTGGAGAATGTTGAGCGATTTAGCGAGCCTCTCTTTCGGGTCGAACTCTGCCAGTATCTCCTGCTTCTGCGCGGGCCTTAACGGCAGATGATGGGTCACGCAGTCGGCGAGAGCGCCCGGTTCTTCGATGTGGACCGCAATCTGCATCGCCTCAACCGGTATCTGGCGGCCCAATTGCATCACTTCCTCAAACAGGCGCACGCCCTCTCGCATCATTGCGTCCACAGCCGGGCCCGACACGACGCCCTCCGAGGATTGTTTGCCCTCCGCCTCCAGATAGCCGCTTTCAAGAAGCACCGTCTGAACCTGGAACCGAGCGATGCCGCGCAGGACGATGCGCATCGTTCCGTCCGGCAGCGGCAGCACCTGCACAACCTCGCTGACGACGCCGACTTCGTGGAGGTCCTCCTGCGCCGGCTCTTCAACCACGACTTCGCGCTGCGCCAGCACGACGACCTGGCGGTCGCCGTCCAGCGCGGCCTGCAGGGCGCGAAGCGACACCTCCCTGCCCACCAGCAGCGTGTTCACCAAGTTCGGAAAGTGAACGGCGTCTCGGACGGCCAGGACCGGGAACCGGCGGCGTGTCCGCCGGCCCTTAGGTTTGCGCGTGTCAGCTTTGCCCGTCATCAGCGAAACGTTACCCCCCACCAATCCAGGTTGGCACGGTTCTTGAGGGTCAACAGGTATGCGGCGCGCTCTTCTGTTCTCGGCGCTGGCTGCGGTGCTGGCATTTGCGGCGGCATTCGCGATCGTGCGCCTGGCGGGGCAGGTCCGTGACACACGTGCCGGAATCCCGGTTTCCGGCGACGACAGGCCGCTTAAAGAAGAGGTATTCGACCTCAGACAGCGCTGACCGGCCCTTCTTCCCCATTCCACCGGTAGGCCTTCCGACCCGCCGATCTTCTCTCATCGCAACCGGCCGGCCCTCAGCCGAGTAGACTTCGCCAATAAGGAAGCGCCGCCAGGCGTCTCCGCCGGAGGTTTCAGATGACAGCACTAATTGCAGCAGCGTGTGTAGTTCTATTGGCCCCAGCCCAGAAGTGGGACCTAAAGGTTCCTTATGAAGAGGACACCGTGAGCAAAATGGCCATCGTGATGGAAATGGACATGGACGGTGAGACTGCCGCAGTTGACCTGATCGCCGAACTGGCAATCAAGAAAACAACCGACAAGGGATTCGACGCCGTGATCACCTGGAGAGACATCTATGTGGACGACGAGCCCATGGGGGAGATATCTTTCGACGTGACACTGAACAAGCGCGGTATGCCGGTTTCGACGGACAGCGATTTCGGCGACGACATTCGGCGGATGGCACTTCCGTTGCTGTTCGTTTTTCCTGAGAGCCCTGTCGGCGCCGGCGACACTTGGTCGTTCAGCCACGAGAAAGGCGAGGGCGGTTCAACCGTAAAGGTGACCATGGAATTCAAAGTGAAAGGCGTGGAGAAGGTCGGCGAAGCCGACGCGCTGAAGGTAGAGGTGAAGATCACCGAGTCGGGCGAATTCGGAATGAGCGCCGAGGGCATATCATGGGTGGGCAAGGACGGCCGCGTCTTGAAGTTCGAGACAAACGTGAAGAACTGGCCGGTGCCGATGGCCGGCTCCTCCGCCGATGTACGCATCACAGGCCGTCTGATTAAGAGCAAAAGTCGCTAAAGTCCCTCTTCCGCCGCGGGCGGGCTCCGAACGGCGGCGCTCCGGGCTGCCGGTCGCACGCAAGGTAGCATTCCGCCCGTGCGCCTGTTTGGGATTGAGACCGAATACGGCCTGGCCGTGGAGGGGCGGTCGGCGCGCGAGCAGATGGAGGACGCCGCCGCGCTCGTTGCTTCCTGTCCGGCAGAGGCGTTCGCCGGTTGGGACTACGCGTTCGAATCGCCGCGTGCCGACATTCGAGGTTTCGAGGTGGAGCGTCTGACCCGAGACCCTGCCGACGCGAAGTGGGACGAAGGACGGCCCTCCGGATATGAGCATGAACTTCGCTCTGACCGCGTCCTCACGAACGGCGCTCGCTTTTACAACGACCATGGACACCCCGAATACGCCACTCCGGAATGCGCCCGCATAGCCGATTTGGTGGCGCATGACTTGGCGGGCGAGCGAATTGCGCTGGCGGCGGCCCGGGCGTACCAGGATAAAATCGGCCGCAAGGTGCGCCTTTACAAAAACAATACAGACTTCCACGGCGCCAGTTACGGCACCCATGAAAGTTACCTTGTTCAGCGCGATACCGGATGCGAGGAGTTGATAAGTGGTCTCCTCCCCCTCTTTGTTGCGCGCCCGATACTGACAGGGGGGGGCAAGGTCGGGAGCGAAGTGGGGCGGTCCTGCCGCTATCAACTCAGCCAGCGCGCCGAATTCTTTCATGAAACGGCGAGCGTCGAAACCCTCTACCGCCGGCCGGTGTTCAACACTCGCGACGAGCCGCACGCGGACCCGAAGCGCTGGATGCGACTGCACGTGATTTGCGGTGACGCGAACCGCATGCCGTGGGCGATCGCAATGAAGGCGGCGATGGTGCGCCTGGCTCTGGACCTGATCGAGATGGGTGAGGCGCCCGTGTGGCGCGTGGGCAATCCCGCTCGGGCTCTCGCCCACGTCAGCAAGGACCCGGATATGAAATGGCGGATCGAATTGGACGGCGGCAGCTGGACGACCGCTCCGGAGGTTCTGGAGTCCTATCTGGCGGCCTCCGAGCGCCTGCTGCGCGGCCGCGACGCCGAGACCGACTGGGCTATCGGCGAGTGGCGGGTCGCGATGCTGGACTTGGCGGCCGACCCGATGCGCCTGAAGGACCGGTGCGACTGGGCCGCCAAACTCGCTATGCTGGAGGAGTACGCCGATTCCGCCGGAGGGTGGAAAAACGAGCAGATGCAGGCGCTCGACCTGGAGTATCACAACTTGGACCCTGACGAGGGGCTGTTTTCGGCGCTTCAGGGGATGGGCCGGGTGCAGACGGTCGTAGAAGAGGATAGGATTCTGGACGCGATGACCGTCCCGCCCGGCGAGACCCGCGCCCGGCTCAGGGGCGACGCTGTTGCCAGGTTTTGCGACCGTATCGAGACCATCGGGTGGCGGCGTGTCGTCTTCAATGTGGAAGGAGAAAGTAAGGCCGTCGAACTCCCGGTCGAGCCGCGCGACTGGACCGACGCGGACGAGACAGTGAAGATCGAGGAATGGATCGCGCGGATAGAACAGGTCCAAAAGAACCGAACGGTATCAAACGTATCAGAAGAGTCACACTAACCGAGTAAACCATCGCATGCTCCCATCCGTAGGAGACCGCACATGATCAGCAGAGCCGAACGCCGCCGCCGAGAGATCCAGGAGCCCGACAGAAAGCTGGGTGATGAGCACGGCCCCGCCAAGCGCGACGTCCGCAAGCCGGGCGGCGACAACGAACTCATCCGCCGCATGCGCAAGGTTGACCCGGATCAGGCGAAGCGCTACCGCCAGCGCAGCGGACAGTAGATAGTCTCCCTGCCCAGATTGCCTTTGGGAAAAGGAGCGTTTCTCGCCAATCGTCTGTCGTCCAAAACCCCCTCCTTAAGGTTCCCCCTGGGTCGCGAAGGAGCCGGCGAGCGAAGGCCTCAGACCCAAGGGGAACCGTTACCGAAACCGCCCTTCACTCGGCCTGGTCTCTAAGTTCTTCAATGAGCTCGAGGATGTGCTTCTCGTGTGACGGCGAGACTTGTCCTATTTGATTGAGAAGTATGTACCACTCTCCCATCGGGAAGATGTACCCCTTCCCGTCGCCCCATCCTCGTTCGCCTTGCTCGACGATCAGCACGCCGTTAACGTCAGTGCCCGTCGCAAGGTCAAACCGGTCCAGTGTCGGATTATCCGGGTTTGCGAAATGCGCTTCAGTGATTTCGCAGCCTGACAGGAGAATGCGCTCGGCTATGTGTTCGAGAGTGCACAATGGTCCGAACTCGGGCGGTCCGCCGAGCCTCTCGAACTGCTCGTTCCACTGCTTCGGTAGGGTCAATTGCCCGTACCGTGGGAGGCGAAGGACTCCCGCGAGCGGCTCTTTAGGCGTCAATTCGGGCTCCTCCCAGTCCGGCCAATCGTAGCCTTCCGGCGCGTACCTTCGCAGGAAGGATAGCAGGGCCGAATGCCAGTTGCGTTCGGTCTTGGGGAAGAGTGCAGTGACCCATAGCACCTTGTCCTGTCCCGCGACGGCGAATCTTATTTCGATTCCGTCTTTTGTGTCGGCTCTTGCCCAAACAACCCTGTCGCCGAGGTGCACTTCGGCGCCGGTGAATTCGCGGTACCGTAGCAATTGATGCTTGGACGCCGCAAACTGCTCGGCCACAGTCGAGGAGCCAAAGTCATCCACGTCCATCCAGCCGGCGTGCGCGCCTT
>JADFGT010000137.1 GCA_022567555.1 Armatimonadota bacterium
GATCTTCTGATGAATAGGGGCAAGGTGAGTGTGTGGCTAATCCTCGTCGTCGCACTCGTGATTGCGCTTGTAATGGCCGTACTGATCGTCATCTTTTACATGAGGTACATCGATGAGCTGAATCAGGAAATCGGGGGGACGTCTGCCTTAACTCCCTCAACACGCGCCGTGTTGAGGGTTCACTCCGTCCTCCGATAGAACGGCAGCGCGACCTCTGCGAGGCCGAGGTCGGGACCCCACAGACCCTGTGAGTGAAACTGCGCGCTCGACCACCGGTAACCCTCTGCTCGCTCACACAACCCCGCCTCCACCGGGTTGTTGTGCACATACTCCAACTTCTGGAGCAACGCCCTCCGGCTCTCAATCGGGAGACTATCGAAACTCACCTGCCAGAACTTGCGTTGATTCAGGCCGCGCTGACCGTCGAATCCGTGCCGCTCTTCGTCGTTCAACATGGGGAGCACCTGTTTTGCGCTGCGCTCTTTGAGCCGTTTCATGAACGCGCTCCCGTCCAGGTCATCGGGCATCGTGGCTATGATGTGGATGTGGTTGCTCATGACGGCGAACGCGTGGAGGAGCGCGCCGTAATAGAGTGAATCGTCGCAGAGCCTCATGCACATCACGTCTCGAATGGCGGGGCGCCTGAGCGCGTGGTTGAAGTCGAGGCATGTTGTTGTGAAGAAGCCCGTCGCGCGCGCTTCGACCATGTTCTTGTAATGCTTGTAGGCGCGCATCCGGGGTCGCAGATTACCCTCAACACGCCGCGTGTTGAGGGAGTTAGAAGGCGTCAGATTACCCTCAACACGGCGCGTATTGAGGGAGTGAATGATTCTACGTTTTCAGACAACCTCGTCCGGCAGAACCGGCTCGGGGCCGTGAGGACCGGCTTGAACGATGTCCTGTATCATGACCTTCGCGTACTGCCGCAGGACCGGCTCAGGGTCGGTCCGCGATGCGCGCTTTAGGGCCGCGACAGCCTCTTCCTTCTTCTCCGGCATCCACTCGCACAGATGGAACAGCCCGTGGATGGCGCTCCGGCGGCCGTACGGCTCCGGCCCATCAACCAAAACCTTCAGCAGCGCTTCCGCCGCGTCCTCGTTCGCAACGTGGTCGCCCAGCACGTCGCCGGCTTTGTAGATTGCGCGGGCGTAGTCGTCAGCCGCGCGGGTCATCAGGCCCTGGACAGCCGCGACCGCCTCTTTCGCCTGCTCGGCTGTGGCGCACACGTTCGGCAGGTCCTCGAAGATGTCGAGCGTGCACCATTGGGCGATCCGTCGAAGAGGATGCGATCGGTCTTGCAGGACGCGGATGAGCGCGGGCGTGTAGAGGCCGTCGCCGGCGTGCGCCTCCACCGAGGACATCGCCGTGTGGGCCACGTCGCGGTCCGGGCAGTAGAGCAAGCGGACCAGTTGTGTCGGCGGCAGGTCGGAGATTGCGCCGTCGTAGCGCCGGGTCATGCCCAGGGTCCGGCTGATGGCGAACTGCCGGTTGAAGAGCGGCTCCAACTCGCGGCGCAGGTTGACCAGCATCTGGTTTTCGTTGGGCGCTTTCGCCTCCGCCCATAGGTCTTCGCACTTGCCGAAGACGCCGAACGGCGTCTCCGCAACGTGGACGGTGAACGCCTCTCCATGGATCTCGAAGCGCACGGTTCGCTTGAAATCGCGCGGCTTGACGTTGTATTGGGCGCTGACGGAGGGGCGCGGCCAAAGGAACTGCCTCCGGTGGCCGGGCCTTTCGGCGGGCGCGGGGCCCCCGTTTCGGTCCTGCTCTGCCTTCAGGAACTCGTCGAGCGAGTGCAGCACGTCCTGCGCCGTCAGACTCATCGGCCGTAGTTTGCGCGTGCGGGGCGTAAAAGGTCAAGGAGGGACAGGTGTTTGGGGCTAAGCGGGGGGCCTGCAATCGAGCGGCGTCCAGGGCCGTAGGTAGAATCCTGTTTGTCTATGTCCAAGAAGCGTTATAGGCCGAGAAGAGGCCACTCACCTGACCCGAAAGGCGCGGCCGGCGCAGAGGAGCCGGGGGCCGCCGCACACCCCGAGACACCAGGAGACCAGGAACCGGGGCCCGACACGGGCGCTGCGCACCCTCCACTCGCCGAGGAGTTGCTGAAGCAGGTCGGCCGGCTGGACGCGGAACTGAAAGAGACGAAGGACTCGCTGCTCCGCGCGGTCGCGGACCTTCAGAACTACCGCAGGCGTGCCGGACAGCAGGCTGCGGAAGCGCGCGAAACGGCCGCCGCCGACATCGCGAAGCGGCTGCTGCCTGTGTTGGATAACTTTGAACGCACACTCGCCGCCGCCGAGCAGGGATCGAGCCTCGAGGCGCTCCGAGAGGGTGTCGGAATGATTGACCGCCAACTGCGCGACCTCCTCGCGGAGTATCGGGTAACACCGATCCCCGCGCTCGGTCTTCCTTTCGACCCGAGGCTCCATGAGGCGGTGGTTACAGAGGAGAGCGACGACGAGCCGGGGACGATTATCGAGGAGTTTGAGCGCGGTTACCAGATCGGCCGCCGGGTGCTCCGGCCGACAAAGGCGAAGGTGAGCCGGGGCTCGGCGAAGAAGTCCGGGACGAGCGAAGGTCCCGCCACGTGAGCCTGTTCGGGACGGACGGCGTCCGAGGCGTCGCTAACGTAGACCTCACACCCGACTTGGCCCTCCGGGTCGGCCGCGCCGCCGGCCTATGGCTTCGGCGGCGCGGAGAAAGTTCGGCCGTTCTTGGTCGGGACACTCGCAGGAGCGGCCCGATGCTCGGCGCCGCGGCGGCCGCCGGACTAAATTCGGCCGGAATTGATGTGACGACGCTTGGTGTGGCCCCGACACCCGCCGTCTCGTTCGCCGCGCGGACCGGCGGCTTCGGCCTCGGAGTCGTCATATCGGCCAGCCACAACCCCCCGGAAGACAACGGGATCAAGTTTCTGGGCGCATCGGGCAGCAAACTCTGCCCCGAATCAGAGACGGAGATCGAGGGCTTGCTAAATGAATCCGCCACCGCATCGGGCAAGGAGATCGGACGCCTCGAACATGACGCCTCCTCGCTCCAGGCATACGTGGACACGCTGGCCGGACTGCTGCCGGAAAGACTGGACGGCTTCCGGCTGGCGTTGGACTGCGCGAACGGCGCCGCATCGTATCTTGCCCCGGAACTGCTGCGGCGGTTGGGCGCAGAACTGGTCACCATAGGCTGCGAGCCGGACGGAGACAACATCAACGTTGAATGCGGCGCCACCAGGCCCGGCTGCATCCAAGAGGTGACCGTAGAGGCCGGCGCCGCGCTCGGCGTCGCCTTCGACGGAGACGCCGACCGGTGTGTTTTCAGCGATGAGCGGGGGGGGCTGATAAACGGCGACCGCATGATGGGCATCTGGGCGGCGTTTCAGAAGTCATGGAACGGCCTGGAACCGCCGGTTGTGGTCGGCACAGTGATGAGCAATATGGGCTTCGAGAACGCGCTCGAAGAACTGGGCATCCGATTGGAGCGCACGCCCGTCGGCGACAGGCACGTCGCGTCGCGCATCGAGGAAACCCAAGCGAGAATCGGCGGAGAGCAGAGCGGACATATCATCTTCCGGGAGCTCACGCCGACCGGCGACGGCCTGCTTACGGCGGTACAGTTGCTGCGGGTTCTGAAACTCTCCGGGTGCGCCGCGTCGGAACTCCCCCCCCATTTCGAGAACCGGCCCCAACTTCTGGTGAATGTGCGCGTTGACGACAAGGACGCATGGCGGCGGTCTGCCGGCGTGCAGTCGGCTCTGAAGGACGCGGAACGGATCGTAAACGGTGACGGCCGCGTTCTCGTCCGGGCGAGCGGAACGCAGCCGGTTGTGCGCGTCATGGTTGAATCCCGCACGGAAGAGGCCCGCGATAAAGCGGCTGAACGAATAGTTGAAGCGCTCGTGCGCGAAGCCGGCGGCGAGGTGCAAAGCAGGGTGGACTTGACCGATGCTCTTGGCGATTGACGCGGGCAACACACAAACTGTGTTCGGGCTTCATGACGGCTCGGAATGGCGCGCCGTTTGGCGCTGGGCAACGGACCCGTCGGCCACCGAAGATCAGTTGGCGGCCGTCTACTTCGGCCTCTGTCGAGAGTCCGGCCTGGAGCCGAAGCCCCGGCAGGCTATCTGCGCAAATGTGGTGCCCGCGCTGTCGGAGTCCTTGCGCCTGTTCGGGACGCGCTGGCTCGGCGTGCAAATGATATCGCTGAGCGTCGAGCTGCTGCCCGGCTTGAAGGTCGTTTATGATCCGCCTTCCGCCGTAGGCGCGGACCGTCTGGCCAACGCTCTGGCGGTGCACGCTCTTTATTCCGTGCCCGCGATCGTCGTTGATTTCGGCACGGCTACCACGTTCGACGCGATAGGCCCGAAGGGCGAGTATCTGGGCGGGGTCATTCTCCCGGGTGTGGAGATTTCGATGGAGGCGCTCTTTCAGCGAGCCGCGAGACTGCCTAAGGTGGAGGTGAAGGCGCCGCCTTCGGTCATCGGCACGGACACGGTCGGCAGCCTGCAATCGGGGCTCGTTTACGGTTACGCCGGGGCCGTGGACGCAATCGTCCGCCGGATGAAACCGGAGTTGGGCGGCACAGCGCAGGCGATAGCGACCGGCGGCCTCGCCTCCCTTTACGCCCCGCATTGCGAAGAGATAGCGGAGGTAGCGCCCAGGCTGACGCTTGACGGCCTGCGCCTGGCCGCGGAACGCCTACGGATTTAGATCGGATTGGCCTGGACCCACAGGGTGGCCCGGAAAGATTGCGTTCTCCATGCTTTGCTGTAGGTGGCCTTGAATAGCAATCTGTCCGGGAAGCCACAATCTGGAACGCGCGGGTGCGTAGAGCGAGATGTGAATCGGGTGGCGTGGACATGGTGGCCTGGAGGTGCGGACCAAATCTGCCCATCGCGGCCACCCTGTCCGCGTGAGGCCCGCATCGCGGCACACTGCTTGAAGACGTCACGGGCCGTTCGTGGACAAGTTGGCCTGCGGAGAGAGGAGTTCCGGCGCGATGGAGACTCGCCAACATGTCCACGGCACCCGGTCTTGACTTCACTTACCCCGCGCACCCGGCGCCTGTTCGACGGTGTTAGC
>JADFGT010000066.1 GCA_022567555.1 Armatimonadota bacterium
CAACGCCTTTTCAAGCGCTCCGGCTATCTGTTCCTTGGGCTGGACGCCGACAATCCGGTCGAATTCCTTGCCTTCCTTGAAGATCAGGAGGGTCGGGATGCTCATGACGCCGAACCGGGCAGCCAGGTCCCCCTCGGCGTCAATGTCCACCTTGAACACGCTCACGCGGCCATTGAAATCCTGGGCGACGGCCTCCACGTGGGGAGCGATCGCCTTGCACGGTCCGCACCATTCGGCCCAGAAATCTATCAGGACGGGAACGCCGGAGCGTTCCACCTTTTCCTCGAATTCGGCGCCCGTGAGAGTGACTGCTGCTGCCATACTGGGAATCCTCCGATAGGGAAAATGACACCGAAAGGTTACCCCAGGGATTCGGGGACTTGCGAAACCGTGGCCGGTTGGGTAACAATCCGACGTAGAATGCGTCAGAATAGCGTAGAAACCCGCACCATCCCGGGAGACGACTAAGGAGGAACCAACGATTGTGAAAGATTGGGTTCGATCAGCAGTTTTTGTAGTTGGCGGCTTGGCGCTCGCCGTTACGCCTCTGGCGAAGGCGGACGCCGAAGCCGGACTCGGCGGAATCAAACTGTACGACAGCGGCATGGACGTGGTGAAGAAGTTCGGCTCTCCGTCGGACATTGAGGCGATCACGTTCGGCCGGCAGAGCGGCGGAGGCGGAGGCGCAAGACCCGGCGGGTCCGGATTCGCGCGACCGCCCGGAGGCAGCGGCCCCACCGGCGCCGTTGCGTTCGTAGCACCGCCTCTGAGCCTGAGAGCGGCCAGTCCGCAGCGGCCGACGCCGACCGTTTCTGGGGCCGGACCAAGCCCAGGCGGGGGCGGCGGAGGCGGATCGGCTGCGGGCGGCGGCACGGCCGGAGCCACAGAGTCCCAGTACGTGCGCTGGATCTATCAGCGAGGAGCGGGCAGCAGTTTCAACTTTGTGCTGAATAAGCACAATAAGGTCGTGCAGATTGAGGCGCTTGGAATCGTCAACAGGCAGGCCAAAACGAACCAGGGCATCACACTCGGCTCCACCCTCGCGCAAGTCATCGAGAAATACGAAGATCCGGACGGATACGACATCGGGACCGACTACTTCATGGTCCGGTTCCTCCAGCGGTTCAACGTCGCGTTCCAGTTCACTCGTGAGCACAGCAGGGCACCGTACCGCGTGACCAGCATCGTTGTTTCAGCCGGGAGCCGGCAACCGTAGGCATGTGAACGATGCCGGATGACCTGGACCGGATTCGGCAAGCCGTTGACATCGTTGAACTGATTGGCGAGCGGGTCGTCCTGAAGCGGTCCGGCAGGTCTCTGAAGGGGCTTTGTCCGTTTCACACGGAGAAAACCCCTTCTTTCTATGTATATCCCGATTCGCAGAGTTACTACTGCTTCGGGTGCAAAGCCTCCGGCGACCTGTTCGATTGGGTCCAACGGTCGGAAAACGTTGACTTCAGGGAATCGCTCGAGATTCTGGCGCGCCGGGCGGGTATCCAACTCTCCCGGGGCAGCGCCCGAGAAGCCGAGGTGGAACAGAGGCGGTTCGCCCTCATGGAGGAGGCTTGCAAGTTCTTTCGCGAAGCGCTCCCAAAGTCGGAGGAAGCCGCGGCCTATGCAGCGTCTCGCGGCTTGGACGGCGAGGCCGTCGAGCAGTGGGAGATAGGGTACGCCCCGGACGAACATGAGGCGTTCGCCGCCATGATTAAACGCGCCGGTTTCACACTCTCCGATGGGGCCCGACTAAGCCTGGTCGCCGGCTCGGAATCCGAGGGCTATCGAGCCTACTTCCGCCACCGTCTGATCTTCCCGATTCGAAACGCACGTGGGCGGCTCGTGGCGTTCGGCGGCCGCGCCCTTCCGGGAGTCGAGCCGAAGTACATGAACTCGCGGGAAACGCCCCTTTTTCGCAAGCGGGCAACCCTGTACGGCATGCACCTCGCGAAGACAGCCCTGCTGGACGAACGCCATGTCCTGATTGCCGAAGGCTATTTGGACGTCATCGCGTGCCGCCGCGCCGGCCTCGACACGGCTGTGGCGCCCCTCGGCACTTCCCTGACGCGGGAGCAGGTATCGCTACTGAGCCGAAAAGCGGACCGGGCGACGCTGATCTACGACGGCGACGAACCGGGCCGAAAAGCCGCCGAATCGGCGGCCGAGACCCTGCGGGCCGAAGAGATCAGATGCAGGATCGCCATGCTGAACCCTGGCGACGACCCGGACACGCTGCTCCGAAGAGAGGGCCGGGCCGCCCTGCGCGAACGGGTCGAGGAGGCCGTGACGCCGCTCCGGTTTGCCATCGAGGGACTGAAACTTAAACACAGGGCCCAGCCCGGCATCTCCGATCCCGCATTCTGGGAGTCGGTAAAGCGGCGGCTGGCGAGCGCGGCCGAGCGCATGGATGCCGACCAGCTCGTCGCCGAATTGGCGCCCCTGCACCCGAACGCCGCCTTCGATCTGAGAGGCACCATTGTCTCGCTGAAAGCCGAGGTGGACGCCCTGCGAACGAGGAAGGGGCGAACGTTGCGCCGGACGGCCCTTTCTCGCCCGCCGGAGCAGGCAAGCATGACCGCCCGGGAGGAGCAGCCGAAGGGCGCAGAGCGGATTCTGCTCCGAGCGGCCCTGGACCCCGACCTGCGGCACCTGGTTTGGGACCGTTTGGGCGAAGCGCTGATCTGCACCGGCGCGGGGCGCAAATTGGCAGATGCCCTAACCGCGCTCTCCGAGCGAGCACCCAACTGGAACCGAACGGCAACACTCAACCGGCTGGAGCCTACGGTGCAGGCGGCCTTCTCCCGTCTCGAAAGCCCGGCCGGCGACCCCCTAAGCGAACAGGTGGTTGCTCAGGCTCTCAAGAGGCTCGAAAGGGAGAGGGACCGGCGCGACTGCACCCGCCGCCTGATGGAGAATCCGGAAGATCCGACGCTTCACGAGGAATTCCGTCGGCTGCGAAGCGAAATCTGATGTATATTGAATTATGGTCCTTCCCGCTCCGGAGTGCGGGAAGGCAAGCAAGTGGCGGACACATACAGTCTCCCGACGGCAGGCCGAACGCCTGATCGCGCTGCGGAGCGCCGCGGCCGCGACGCGTTCGCGCGTGTCGCCGTCGAGTCCCCTCTGCCGACCGAACCGGACACCATTGGCAACCCGCCTGAACCGGGAGACTGGAGCGGGGGCGCATACACCGACGACCCCACAAAGCAGTGGATGAGGCTGATAGCGCGCACTCCGCTGCTGACCGCCGAGCAGGCGCGAAGCCTGGCCCGCGCCGCCGGAGCGGGCTGCCGCCCGGCGAAGTTCGCCCTAATAGAGGCCAACCTGCGCCTGGTCGTCAGCATCTCAAAACGGTACATGGGCCGCGGGCTGCCGATACAAGACCTCATCCAAGAGGGCAACCTCGGCCTGATACGAGCGGTGGAGAAGTATGACTACCGCAAGGGTTACCGGTTCAGCACATACGCCACGTGGTGGGTGCGGCAGTCTGTAATACGAGCCATCAGCGGGCAGGCACGCACGATTCGGCTGCCGAGCCATACGGTCGCAGCCCTCAACCGTATCGCGAAGGTCACTTCAGGGCTCCGGA
Organism: Armatimonadota bacterium; assembly: GCA_022567555.1. Lineage (GTDB taxonomy): Bacteria > Armatimonadota > Fimbriimonadia > Fimbriimonadales > ATM1 > JADFGT01. Next base: position 3,584 of record JADFGT010000066.1, read on the forward strand.
CTTCCCTGGGACGCGAGCCGACGGCGGAGGAAGTGGCCGCAGAGATGAGGATTCCTGTCGAACGGCTGCGCGACCTTCTCCGTGTGGCCGCAGGGCCATTGTCACTGGAGTCGCCGGTCGGCGTCGAAGGTGACGGCGCGAACATCGGGGACTTTGTGGAAGCGGACGATCGGGACGGTCCCTCGGAGAACGCCACGCGTGCGATGCTCCGGCAGCGCTTGGCCGGCCTGCTTTCAACCCTGCACGAACGAGAGCGTGACGTGATCAGTCTGCGGTTCGGCCTGGTGGACGGCCATCCCCGCACGCTTGAAGAGATCGGCGACGCTCTGGATGTCACGCGCGAGCGAATACGCCAGATCGAGCAGCGCGCGCTTCGCAAACTACGGCGGCCCATCAGGGTGCGCCAAATACTCGACTTGGCCGAATGAACGCCGGCGAAGACCCGGGCTCTTTCCCCGCGCCCTTCCCCTCTTGCCTCTGCGTCTTTGGGAAGGACCCGTTGCCCGGCCTCCAAGTCACAGAGACACCGAGCATTCTCGCCGCCCAATGAAATAGGATAATCGCCGAAACGCCATGGCTCGCAAGCCGACAATATCGCCCACGAAGATAACGACCTACTTGGCGTGCCCAGTCAAATACAAATGGACGTATGTGGACCCGCGCGGCAAGTGGTTCATGCGGGCGAAGTCCTATTACAGTTTCGGATCCAGTTTGCACAGCGTCCTCCAACGGTTCCATGACGAAGGCGACAAAGGGGTGCAGACGAAAGAGCAGGCGCTGGCGAAGCTCGCCGAGAACTGGGTCACCGCGGGCTACGCCACCCCGGAAGAGGCGGCCGAAGCGCTGGCGGAAGGCCGCGAACTGATTGCGGGATACGTGGACGCCCAAGCCGAGCGGCCGCCGGGAATCCAAACGATCTTCCTTGAGAAACAGTTGCGAGATGACCTGGGAGAGTTCGTTCTGATAGGTCGCGTTGACCGCGTGGACGAACTGGAAGACGGCAGCCTGGAGATCATAGATTACAAGAGCGGGCGCGACGCGACCGAGCCCGACGAACTGCGAGACGACATCGCCATGAACTGCTATCAGCTGCTGGTGCGCTCCAAAATGCCGGGGAAGCGCGTTCTCAGCACGGTTATCGCATTGCGAACGCAGTCTTCGACGACGGTTGAACCAAGCGAAGAGGAGGTGGAACAGTTCAAGCAAGACCTCCTTGCGCTCGCCGGCGAAATCCTGAGCCGGGACTATGAAAACCTCGTGCCGACGGTCAAAGAGATCTGCCCCGAGTGCGACTTTCTGCCCCTCTGCCGGCGGAATGAGGAGTTCGCGGAGGAGTATGAGCCGAGAGAGGGGTGATGTTTGTGGTTTGTAGTCTGTAGTTTGTAGTGAAGTCCTTCAACAATGAGATTGTTGAAGGATCATGATCGGGTGCAGGTTGCGGCATAGAAATGGGCAACACATTCTGGCATGACTTTACATGGCTGATCGACCAATCAGCAGGGGGCCTTGCATACACTTGGCCGCTCCTGGTTTTGGGGTTCATATTGTTCGTCATCGGCCTGCCCAAGCGGGCTCATTCGGCACCCAGCCGCGTGGCCCGGCTCGGCTTCGCGTTATTGCTCGTTCTCTCTCTGGCGCCTTTTGCCTGTCTTGCACTCGCAGCGAACGTGATGCCCGTGGGACGCCACGCCAACGATCCGGCCGCCATCGCGGTCACGATGATTGGAGGCTTCGCGTTTCTCGCAGGCTTGGTCATAACTGCTCTGCTGGCGGTGCTTGTTAGGCGGTTCCGCTTTCTCGCCGTCGGCCTCTACCTGATGCAGTTATCGTTCCTCCCGTGGGCCGTCTTTGTTGCGATGATGGAAACAACCGGGATGGCGCTCTGAATGCGTCCTCACACCCCACGATCTCCCCATCAGGTGACATTGCGCGGGCATCCCTCCATGGACGACAACGCAGTGCGAGAGTGCCCGCATAGGAGACCCGTCCGCCTGTGGCCGTTGACAAGACCGGTTCGCAGATGTAAGAATCCTCACTCCTCCCCGACCCCCGAGGAATCCGGGGAGCGAACCGGACCGCCCGGGCGAAGATTGCGAATCCGAAGGCGCTCTGCGGCACTCGCCTGTGAGCGCCGCCGAGGGCAACGACAGGAACCCGCGTGCAACGCAGAAAGGAGGGAATGCGGAACCGATGAGCAACCGCGACGTCGCCGTCATAGGCGTGGGCTACACCACGTTTCAAGCCCTAACCCCCGACGTCAACTGGAAGGAGATGATGTTCGAGGCCGCATCAGAAGCCTACGAGGACGCCGGCCTCGACCCCCGGAAGGACGTGGACAGTTTCATCACATGCGCTGAAGACTTTTGGGAGGGCTTTTCAATCTTCGACGAGTTCACGCCCGACCAGTTGGGCGCAGTGCTGAGACCGATGCACACGGTGAGCGGCGACGGGCTGCAGGGCTTGGCCAGCGCCTACATGCTCATAAGGTCCGGGCTGTGCGACATAGTGGCCGTGGAGGCGCACAGCAAGATCTCGGAACTGTTGACGTTCGAGGGCGTCGTCAAACTCTCGTTCGATCCTGTCTACGAAGCCCCACTATTTGAGACGGCCCATCCGTATGCGGCCGCCGGACTGGAGATGCGCTCTTACTTGGAGGCGTCCGGTACGACTGAAGAACAGTGCGCTGCAGTGGCTGCCCAACACAAAAGGAACGCCTTTTCCAATCCAATTGCCGGATTTGCTGCACGGATCGAGACCGACGACGTCTTGGACTCCGGCTATCTGTTCGATCCGCTAAAGAAACTGGAGATTGCGCCGCGAGCCGACGGCTCCATCGTCATCGTGCTCGCGTCCGGGGACGTCGCGCGGCGGTACGCCAAGCCGGTATACCTCGAAGGAATCGGGTGGTCATCCGATTCGCCCTGGATCGCGTCGCGCGGTTCGGACGCCCCTTATGCCGCCCGGGCGGCTGAGCAGGCCTACAGGAAGGCGTCCATCGCAAACCCTCAGAAGGAGATTGACTTTGCGGAAGTGGACGACCAGTTTGCCTTCAAAACGCTTCAGCACTTAGAGGCTCTCGGACTGGCGCGCCCCGGCGAGGCCGGTCACTTGGCCGAGGAGGGCGCGCTCGGTCGCAACGGACACCTCCCGGTAAACGTGAGCGGGGGCTCGTTGGGCTGCGGACACCTCATGGAAGCTTCCGGACTTGCCAAGGCGCTTGAGGTAACGCTTCAACTGAGGGGAGAAGCCGGAAAAAGGCAACTGAGCAACGCCCGAGTCGGTGTGGCGCAGTCGTGGCGAGGGGTGCCCCACGGCACGGGCGCCGTGGCCGTTTTCTCACGGAGGGATTGACTGCTGATGAATCTGAAAGAGACGAACCGAAGCGCCGCCGTCGTGGGGGCCGGAATGACGCTTTTCGCCAGCCGCCTGCAAGAGACAGGCAAGGAGATGACTTGGGAGGCCGCGAAGATGGCGCTGGACCAGGCCGGCCTCACGCTCGCCGACATAGACGCAGTCATCTTGGGCACGGCGCCTGACGCATTTGACGGCGTTCACAAGAAGGGCGAGTGGCTCCTCGACGGAGCGGGGGGGGTCGGAAAACCGTACATGCGCGTTTACACGGGCGGAGGCACGGCGGTCATGGCGCCCATCGCCGGATGGTGGCATGTGGCCTCCGGCATGTACGACAAGGTGCTCGTGCTCTGCGAGGAGAAAATGTCCTCAGTCCAGCCGCACGCGCAGAGCGCGTTCGGCCACATCTGGGACCCGATTTTGGACCGGCCGCTGAAGCCGAACCTCGTCTGGATCTTCTCGATGGAGATGCAGAGGTACATGCACAAATACGACGTGAGTTACGAAGACATCGCGTCGGTGGCTGTAAAGAACAAGCGGAACGCGGTGGGCCACCCTTGCGCGCAGTTGGCCGACCCGGACATCACCCTGGAAGACGTAATCAACTCCGAGCCGATGGCGTTGCCGGTAAGACGGCTTGATATCAGCCCCCCGTCCGACGGCGCGTCGGCAGTGGTCATCGTTCGCGGTGACATGGCTCACGACTTAACCGAGATTCCGGTCTTCATTGACGGCGTCGGGTGGTGCATTGACACGACGATGTGGACGAACCGCGACCTCGCGTTTCCAGAGTTCGTGGTCAAGGCGGCGAAGATGGCCTATGACATGGCCGGCATTGACAACCCAAAGAAAGAAATTGATGTCGCCGAGCCGTACGACCCGTTTGACTACAAAGAGGTCCAACATCTGGAGGCTCTGGGGCTGTTCGAACCCGGCGAAGCCGCGCGAGCCACAAGAGAGGGAAAGACGCAGCGCGACGGTGAATTGCCCGTATGCCCGAGCGGGGGCCTATTGGGGGTCGGCAACCCGATCGCGGCCACTTTGGGAATAAAGGTGGGCGAGCTTTTTTGGCAACTCTCCGGCCAAGCCGGAGTGCGGCAGGTGAAGAAGGACATAAGAACCGGAGTCACGCAGGCATGGGGCGACCTCATGCAGTTTTCCAGCGTGCTTGTAATGAGGAGACATTGAGCATGGCCGAGCAGACAAAGGAATATCGAGCGACTCTAAAGCCGGAGGGCGTACGCGGCAAGTCCATCCGCAAAGACGAACTTCGCGAGGTGCCGCACGTGACCAGCCGGCCGAATGCCAAGTACGCCTGGGCCGCCGGCGTTGCGATGAGCCGGTTTCTGGACGAACTGAAGGAAGGACGGATCGTTGGAAGGAAATGTAGGAAGTGCGCGCGCGTGCTTGTGCCTCCACGCATGTTCTGCGAGCGCTGCTACCGCCAAACCGACGAGTGGGTGGAACTGCCGGGCACGGCAGTAATTGAGACGTTCGCAGTTTCATATCTCGATACAGATGCGAATCGAATTAAGGAGCCTATACTTGTGGGTGTTGTAGACTTGGACGGGGCTCCACCCCACTGCGGCTTCATGCACTACTTCGACGAGATGTCTCCGGACGAGATTCACATCGGAATGCCTGTTGAGGCGGTATGGAAACCTAAGGAGGAGCGCGACGGCGCGATTACCGACATCCGATACTTTCGGCCTCGACGTAAATAGGCCCTTACCAAAAAAACGCAGAGAGAACGAACACCATGGGATTCACAGACAGGTTTCAGAAAACTACAGAACCCAGGCACCGGCTGGGCGCCATGGAGGCCGACCACTACATCTACTCCGCCGGTATCGCCGGAGAGAAGTTCTTTACGGCCCTGCGCGACCGGGGCATCATCCTGGCCTCACACTGCAAAGCATGTGCGATCACTTACGTTCCGTCGCGTCTCTTTTGCGAAAGGTGCTTCGCGGAACTGACCGACAGCGACGACCGAGAGGTCGGGCCCGAGGGAGAGGTGGCCACGTTTACGCTTGTCCGCCAAGACAGCGCAGGCAACGCGCTGCCGGAACCGGAAATCCTGGCCGTGATCCGCTTCGGCCATGAGACAACAGGCTTTCTTCACAAACTGGGAGAGGTCTCGCCTGAGAAGGTCGAGACCGGCATGAAGGTCGAAGCGGTCCTTAAACCGCAGGAGGAGCGAGAGGCCCGGATCACCGACATCGCCTATTTCCGCCCCGTGAAGAAGTGAGGCTTTCGCGCCTCGCTCGGTCCGATAGGCGTACATCAGCTGGGCAAAGAAATGAACTCCGCCCGTGTCCTTCAATGACAGACGCGCGGCGGGGGGGGGCATGCTCCAAGCGAGCGGGCTCGCACTGTCCGGGTCTTAGGTCAGCGTGCCGTAGCAGGGGATGAACGCCGCCCAGTCGAAGTCAAACGCTTCCAGGTCGCCATCCTGACAACTACGCGCGTAAGGCTTGTCGCCCAGCCAGAACCGGACCTTGAACTCTCGAAAGTTCAGGACGGAGCGGTCCACGCTGATGTGCACAGCGGCGCTGGGAAGGCAGCCCACCGTCGAATTCGCGATGACGATGCTGGCGCTTTCGAACTCGCCGTGGATCATGCCTGCGGCGTTCTCGTTGAAGTTCACCGCTTCCTTCCACGGAACAACGAGCACAGCCTCGTCTGTCCCGGGCTCAACCCCGACACAACGGCCGTACAGAACGATGGTATTGGCCATCCTGACACCTCCTGCTCCTGCTTGCCCCATAGCATTATAACAAACTCCGGGTCGTATCGGCACGCGTATTTTGCGAATGCTCTGTGAACGGCCCTGAAGGATATGTTGGACGAGCGACCCGTGGAACCGGGGATGTGCTATTCAACGGGCCCTGCAGAAGCTAAAACCGCGAGAACCGATGGCGAAGGAGGGTCCAAAAGGCCTCCACGCCATCGGTCCAGCGTATCTTCTTGCCTTCGTGCTTGCTGCGTGGTTCGTAGCGAATCGGGACCTCGTAGATGACATGGCCAAGTCGAATGGCTTTCGCAGTCACCTCCGGACAGAACTCAAACCGGTTACAGACCAGGTTCATCCTCCGAAGAATCGACGTTCTGAATGCCTTATAACAAGTTGCCTCGTCGCTTACCCTTCGGAAGAATAACAGGCCGACTGTCCAGGCCAGTAACTTGTTGACGATTCTGTTCGGCAGTGCCATATCAGGATGCAAACCATCTGCGAACCGAGAGCCGTATACGACGTCGGCCTTGCCTTCCAGAATAGGTCTGACGACAGCCGGGATATCCTCCGGGAAGTATTCAAGGTCGGCATCCTGGATGATCGTCACTTCTCCGCGCGCTCGTTCCAAGCCGGCTCGGATCGCCGCGCCTTTGCCTCGATTCTTAGATTGCCGAACATAAACGATACTGTCGCCGTAACCCTTCGCTATTACCGCTGTCCCGTCAGTGGAGCAGTCGTCAATGACTATGATCTCGGCGCAGATCGGCAGGCTGAGGAGACGGTCAAGGATTTCCCCCAACGTTTGCTCCTCATTGTAGGCTGGGACCAAAATGGAAACCTGCACACTTTGCGGGTTGTTTTCCGCCATGGCCGTATTATATGCAATATCCGTACCTAATCTGTCCGGTGCCGATGCTCGAACCTCGCCTTTAAGTGGGTCTCATCGGAATCAGTCAGGTTCAAATAGGAGAATCGCGACGCCTCGTGTGTGAAGCCGGTGCACCAAAGTCCATCCCTTCTGCTCATATGCGTCCACAAGGAGTTCATAGGGACGGAGCATTCCTCGATACCGCGAACCCAGGAAGAACTCGTGCCCCTTCCAAAACTGTGCTCGGTCGCGGTCTTCTACCTCCCAGTTGCACACCGCCACGTACCGGACGCCCAAAGATGTCAACGATCCCCGAACGTCGGCACCGTCAACAAACTCTTCCGACACGAGGTCGGACGTATCGAGGTCTTCGCCCGTCAGGATGTCAAGCAGCATCGGCGAGACCAATACCTTGTGGTGGACGGCCGCCCATGCCTGAAGAGGCCTGACCAGGCGCCCGTAGTTCCTATCATACACTTTTTCCTTGGCCGCTACAGCGCCGACGCCGACCGCGACACACGCGGCCAGCAGCGGGAGCAAGGTGAGTTTCCCCACATCGCGTCGGGCCAGGTATGCAAGCGCAAGGACCGGCACCCCGAGTCCCAGTGCCAAGAGCTGGGCCAGAGAGCCGTTCAAAGCCATAACGCCGACCGGCAGGCCAAGAAGCAGAAGCCAAGGGCTGTTCCGTTCCAGCAGCACGCAGACCCCGGCACCGACGAAGATCCATAACAGCCACGCCAATTGCATAGCATACAAATACAGGCCACCGACTTCAGGAAACCCGGAGTGCACCCAAACCCACCATGCCAGACTGGCGCCCGTCCACCATAAGACCCCTTTGTGACCTCGCCACAGGTGTCCCAGGCCCCACACTCCGAGTGCCGCGAGCCCAGCCATGCCCAGAGCGAAAACGGCGCCGGCCGTTGTCCGGCCGGCAGTCACCGACGCCGACGCGCTCGAATCAATGAACGGCACTGCAACAGTGGCCGGAAGATACTTGACAGCCTGCAGGCCCGCCTTTCCGCGGGCCTCGACTTCGGCGCTGTAGGAAGCAACGCCTGCCGAAGTCCCGTACTTCAGCCACGCACCGACCGGCGACATGCAAATCAGAACGAGCAACGCCGCTACTCCTATCTTCCTCAAGACGGGAGCCCAACGCATCGGCGGCTCGACCCGGTCGAAAAGGTGCCAAGAGGCGACCAAAACGGGGAGAACTGCGCCGTTGTACCGCAAAAGGAATGCGGTCGCTGCAAGGGTGTAAGCCAAGTACCAGCGCCGGGATAGCGTGGCCCAAAGGCACCCCGCTGAGGCAGCCCAAAACGGCAAATGTGCAGTACCGCTTAGCGCAGCCATGATCGAATAGCGGTTCGCCAGGACGGCCGACACTATCAGCACCGCCCCTATGATGCGTAGCCTGCCGCTGATGCCAATTAGCGCCGCGCCCAGACCGACGTAACTGATCAGCCCGACCACGAGGGCAACGGTGTATTGAGTCGGCGCACCTGCAGGTGAGAACGGCGCCAGGAGAATCGGCAATCCGGGAGGCAGTTTTTCGCCAGTGCGCTCTCCTGCGTAGATATCATCTGCGATCTGCGCAAATACGTAGAAGTCAGGGCTTGGCGGCGGCCGATCTACGGCTAAGTAGAGGATTCCGAGCGAGAGCAGTATTACGATCAGGAGGGCGAGTCTTCGATCCGCCCTGCGGAGTACTTCGAGATTCATGATTCACTTGGTCCACCGGACGCTCGAGCACTTTGCCGGCACGGCCAAGAGGAACCATTTACATGCCTCACGATGCGAGCGCCGCGGGAAACACCGCCTGCCGGTGCCATTATACCGATGGTCGGATAGGGCCGCATGGGGTCCGGGCGGCGCGAGACGTGCGAATCGAGCGGGCGGCGGACGAAGCAGAGGATAGTTTTGAGTCAACTGAAACGAACGGCAGTCACAGGGTATCTATGGCAGATCCTGGGACAGGTGGGCCAGAGGGGAGTGGCCCTCCTTGCCATTATGATCCTGGCCCGCTTCGTAAGCAAGGAGGATCTCGGGGTCTACGGCGTCGCCATCTCCGTGATAACTTTCATTGAGATGCTGCGATTAGGCGGCGTGTTGCAGGCGTTCATCGCCCATCCCGGTGATGAAGAGGACGCAAAGGACACTGTGTTCTGGATCGCACTTCTGCTCGGTGTGGGCTACACCGCGATCCTGTTCCTTGGCGCCCCGGCCGTTGCATCGCTGTTTAAATCGCCGGACTTGCTACCGATCCTGCGCGTACTGAGCCTTACTCAACTCATAGACAGCTTCCGACTGGTGCCGCACGCCCTGCTGCTGCGACGTTACCGGTTCCGAGAGAAATCTATCTGCGACTCGGTTCCTGTCTTTATCGGCGCAGCGGCAGCGGTGGTTTCACTTGCGTTCCTTCCCGAGGACAAGCGTGTCTGGTGCTTGGTCCTGATGTTTCTGTGTAGGTCCCTGAGCGCGGTGGTGATTACGCACCTTTTCCTTCCCCACTGGCCACGGGCCACATTCGACAAGGCAATCGGGCGGACCTTGGCATGGAACGGTTTCAAGATCTTGATGTCGAACTTCCCCAGCGGCACATTGGAACAGTTTCTCCGACCGGTCGTCGGCCTCCGCGCCGGGATGGCTGCCGCCGGGGTTTTCAATCTTGCTTACAGCACAACGACGCCAGCGGGCATGGTCTCCCATGCCGCCAACTGGACCCTGTTCCCAATCCTGGCCCGCCACGCGGAACAGGCGGAGAAACTGCGCGACTACCTGCTGCGAGCACTGAAAATGGTCCCGTTGCCCGCCGTAGCTCTTCTCACCTGGCTCATCTTGACTGCCCCTGACCTGATACCGCTGGCCTTCAGCGAGCGGTGGGCACCTGCGGCAGCGCCCGCACAGTGGCTCTCATTAGCCATCATCCTTCGCTCATACACCTACGTCTCGATCAACTCGATGCTGGCGGCCGGTCGTGCGAGCCCGGCGATATTCATCTGGTGGGCGACACTCCTGCTGGCCGTCGCGCTTTTCCTGAAGTGGCCGCTTGCCGAGGGAGACGCGACGACACCAGCCCGCATTGTGGCCGTCTTCTACGGGTTTTCCTGCTTGCTGAGCCTGATTCTGGATTCCGTCACGTTCGGACTACGGCCCGTCGCAATTGCCCGGGCACTATTGCCGACAGCGGTCTCCTGCGGGGCAGCAGCGGCAGCTGCCAGCGCCGTATGGGCGTCCGGTCTGCTGGACGCGTGGCCGCTTCTACGACTGCTCGTCGTCACCGTGGTTTACACCCTCACTTTTCTACCGATTTGCGGCAAAATGATGGGTGGGACCTGGCGTTCGCTGTTCCATCCGCGCGGCTTCAAGGAGTTGCTTCGTGTCAACTGAGCCGAAGAACCTCATACGTCCACCGAGCGTCCAAGAGATTAGGAGGGCCCGAACATGAACCAGTGCACGAAATGTGGAGGACAAGTACCCCCCGGTACCCCCTTCTGCCTGCATTGCGGACAAGCCCTGCACGCCGGAGGCCGCGGCAGCCGCTTTCCGCGCTGGCTACCCGTCGTCGCCGGTCTGGCCGTCTTGGGGGGCGCTGCGTGGTCTCTCTCGGCGTCAGGCGTTCTCGGCCTGCGCACGGCCCAAGCCGGAGGGGACAGCATGCAGAGGCGGGGGCAGGCCGCGGCCGGAGGCTTGGAACTGTTAGGCGAACCCGGAGCCGGAGGCATCGAGCGGTTCGGGGAGACCGGCCCGGGCAGTCTGGCGCTCCCAGGGAAGGGGCCGGAAGACGGTGTGATCGCCGACCCGGGCGCACTGGGCGGCACAGCCATAACTGACCTGGGCGCGTATCCCGACACCGGCATCGCCCGGCCCGATGCGGCGATGCCTCCCGACATCCGAGCCTGGCTTGAGCACCTGAAGCGTGTTGACCGCCGCCGGGAGGCGCTGAACCGCGAGCTGGCGCCGAAACTGATCAACCTGGCCCTCAACCTGCAACCGGGCGTGTTCTCGGATGAAGAGGAACTGCAGAGCGAGGCCAACCGCCGGATGAACGAAGCGCAGACGAGCATTGGCGGCGTCACCCCTGGGTTCCAAGACCTGATCCGAGACTTTCAGAGTTTCGCACCGCCCCAAGAGTGCCGCCGCATCGCGGACGAGTACAACGCGCTCCTGTTCGGGCTGACCGACATGGTCCAGAAGGTCACAAAGGCCTTGGAGGCAAAGGACCTGGGCTCGCTTTACACCATGCTCGGATCCAGTTACTCGCAGATAGACCAAAGGGCATCGAACGCGAACGTGCTGGTGGACCATCTGTGCCGCAGATACAGGGAGCCGAATATTTATGTGCTGTTCGTGGAGACGCAGGGCGGAACCGGCGTGGGAATCGGCATGGGCGACATCGAAAAGCTCCTGAGAGGCCTCGGAGGTTGAGCGCCGGCGCGTGCCCACCCCCATTAGCGGCTAAAATGTGCGCCCGTGAGCCAATTGCGCATCTACGACACGCTCTCGCGCCAACTGATTGATTTCGAACCGCGCGACCCCGGGCGCGTGGGCATCTATGCGTGCGGCCTAACGCCGCAAGCGCCCGCCCACCTCGGACACATGCGCGGGGCTGTCCTGATGGACGTCGTCCGCCGGTGGCTCCGCCACATCGGATACGAGGTGGACTTCGTCCAAAACTTCACGGATGTGGACGACAAGATCATCAACCGAAGCCGGGAGGAGGGGATCTCACCCGCCGAAGTGGCGAAGAAGTACAGCCGGCTTTACCTAAACGACCTTGCCGCGCTCGGCATCGAGCCCGCCCGATGGGTTTACGTGACCGAGAACATGCCGGTGATCATCGAGATGATCGAAAAGATAGTGGAGCGAGGCAAAGCCTACGAGGTAGACGGCGATGTCTACTTCCGCGTGCAGTCAACGCCGGAGTACGGCAAGTTGAGCCGCCGGAAACTCTCGGACATGCAGGCCGGCGCACGAATCGAAGTGGACGAGCGGAAGGAGCACCCTATGGACTTCGCCATCTGGAAGGCCGCAAAGCCCGGCGAGCCCAGTTGGGACAGCCCGTGGGGCCCCGGCCGTCCCGGCTGGCATATCGAGTGCTCCGCCCTCTCCCTCAAAGAATTCGGCGCCGACTTTGACATACACGCGGGCGGCGTAGACCTCATATTCCCGCACCATGAGAACGAGATCGCCCAATCGGAAGCGTACTTGGACAAACCGCAGTTCGCCCGCATCTGGATGCACTGGGGGTCTGTGCAATTGGCGGAGCGCAAGATGAGCAAGTCCGAGGACGTCGTAATGGGGGTCCGGGAAGCCCTGGAGCGGTTCCCGGCCGGCGCTATCCGCCTCTACCTCTTGGGGACGGGCTACAGAAGCCCGATTGAGTACAGCGATGCGCGCATGGAGGATGCGCAGCGCGCTTTTGACCGGCTGCGGGCGGCGCTGAACCGGGCTAAACAGATGCTTGGAGACGCGGTGGAGGGACCGGCGGACGACGACCTATGCAAGCGATTCGCCGAAGCGATGAACGACGACTTCAACACCGCAGCGGCGCTGGCGACGCTGCACGACACAATCGGCCAACTGAACGAGCGGATGGCAGAGGGACTCCGAGGCCAGGAAGAACGGGCGGCTGAGTTGGTCCGGACGGCCGAATGGTTCGGAGGCATTCTCGGACTGCCGTTCGAGGAGCCGGAGGCGGAATCCGCCCTCGTGGAGAAGTTGATGGCCGCCATAATTGAGTGGCGTCAGGAGTTGCGGATTCAGAAGCAGTTCGCAGTGGCTGACAGCATCCGGAAGGACCTGAACGCGATAGGAGTCCTGCTGGAAGACGGGCCGGAAGGCACCACCTGGCGGCGCTCATAACCGGGAAAAGATGCGAAAGTTCATCATATTCGGCCTGACAGGAGTGGGTCTTCTGGCCGGCGCGTTCGCCGGGGTCCTCGCACTGATGCCCCCCAAAACACCGCCCGGCCTCACACTCGAAGGCACCGGCCTGGCGGGCCTCACCCGAAGCGAACTTCGCACGCGGCTGGAAGAGTGGTGGTCTCGAAAGAAGGAGGAGCGCCTCACGCCGCACTGTGCGAACCTCGCCGAACCGCCGCTGCCCATGAGCCTGAGCCGTCTGGGAGTCCGTCCCGATTGGAACGCGACCCTCGCGGGGGTCCGGTTCGAATCCGCACTTGAATCGCTGCTCGGCCGAAGTGCCGAGGCCGGCAAGGTCCGAATCGTCTGGGCGACCGGGACGGCCGACCTGGGCCGTCTGGAACAGTTTATCACGGAGAACGCACTGGCGCCGAGACCCGCGTCGGTCAGATACGACGGCGGCCGGGTCGTACGCGAGCCGGAAATCACGCCATTCCGGCTCGCATCGGCGCGCGTGAGCGTAGCGGCCGCGCGGGCGGTGGAGGCAGGGCTGACGGAGTTCGACCTGCCGATCGAGGCCGAACCGCCGAGGATCGCTTCGGACGTCCTTGACCGGATTACGGACGTGATAGGCGAGTTCACTACGAAGTTCAACGCCGGGAACCGAAACCGCAGCGGCAATATTCGGATTGCAGCAGAGCGGCTGAACGGGCAGATTCTCTTGCCGGGCGAGACACTCAGTTTCAATGAGACGGTCGGACGCAGGACGCAAAGCGCAGGCTTCCGGCTGGCCGGCATCTATTCGAAAGGCCGGCACGAAGTCGGCATCGGCGGCGGCATCTGCCAGGTAAGCGGCACGCTCTTTAACGCCGCCCTGCTCGCAAACATGGAGATAGTGTCGCGCAGGAGCCACTCCATGCCCGTGCCGTATCTATCTATCGGCCGGGACGCGACCGTGGATTTCGGGAGTGTAGATATCGCAGTGCGTAACAACAGCGACTCGCCGCTGGCGATCGTGAGCGAAGTGGATGGCGGCACGCTGACGTTCCGGGTTCTCGGCCGCAAGGACCCGGAGGTGGAGGTCTCGGTCATTACTACGGACCACTCCAGTTGGGGGCACAGCCTGACGTACGTGGATGATCCGTCGGTCGAACCGGGTACAGAAAAAATTATTGAGAAGGGCAGCACCGGGCGACGATGCGTCACTTGGCGCATCGTTCGGCGCAACGGGGAAGAAGTTTCCCGCGAAAACCTGGGCGTCAGTTACTACAGGGCTTGGCCGAAGATAGTCGCACGAAGGGACGGTGTCGCCGCCGCCTTCGACGACGACCTGTTCGTCATGCCGCCTCTCGACCCGCCGCC
>JADFGT010000138.1 GCA_022567555.1 Armatimonadota bacterium
CCAGGGCAGCTTCCCGATCCCCTGGGAGCAGACCGAGCTGACACCCAACATCGGCGTCATCGACTCGACCGCGGACATCCGCCGCGGCCTCGGCTACGACGGCCTCATGCATCTGATGGACTTCGTCGAGTCGGGCGGCCTGCTGTTGACCATGAGCGACTCCGCCAACTTCGTGATCGACTCGGGTATCACCCGCTACGTGTCGTCGTCGCAAGCGCCCTCCGACCTGCAGGCGCGCGGCGCCATCTTCAACTCGCGTATTACCGACCCAACGAGCCCGATCGCCTACGGCTTCGACGAGGACAACGCAGTGTACTTCAGCGGCCGCATGCTGCTGCAGGTCTCGGTCGGCGGCGGCGGCTTCCGCGGCGGTTTCGGCGGTGGGCGTGACGGTGCGGCCCGCACCAGCGGCCGGCGCGGCGAGGACTTCATCCCCGGGCGCCCGCCGGTGGCCGAGGAGGAGGAAGAAGAAGTACGCGACGAGCGCTACACCGACGTCGACAACCTGCTGCGTGAGGACGACCCGCGCGCCCGCGCCGGGCAACCGTCGCGAGACGTGTTCCCGCGCATCATCATGCGCTTCGCGTCGAGCGCCGACGATTTGCTGCTGTCGGGGATGATAGACGACGGCAGCTCGCTGGCCGATCGGCCGGCGATCATCGACGCCCCGGTGGGCGAGGGACACGTGGTGATGTACGCCATCAACCCGATGTGGCGGATGCAGACGCACGGCAGTTACATGCTGCTGTTCAACGCGGCGGTGAACTTTCAGAATATGTCGCCGGAAGAAGAGCCGATTGACGATAGACGATAGGCGACTGACGACTGGGGACTGGCGACCAAGACTCGAAACTACAAACTACAAACGAAGCTAAACCGTCGCCCGCCGATGCGCGGTCGGCGGGACGCCGTGATGCGCCCGATAGGCGCGATAGAAACTGCTCGGGTCAGTGTAGCCGACTTCCCGGCAGATCTCCTTCACGCTGAGTTGAGTTTCTTCCACCAGTTTTCGCGCGGCGCTCAGCCGCACCTCCATCAGGTAGCGCTTGAACGGAACTCCGGTAACTTCTTTGAACAAATATCTGAAGTGCGACCGGCTCAGATGCACGATCGTCGCCACTTCGTCATCGGCCAGAGGTTCGCGATATCGTTGCGATACTATCTGCTTTGCCCGTTCCACTATCTGAATCGCATACCGGTTGGCGTTCGGACGGGCGCAGACGGTCATGTGCGCCAGCAGCGATTCTGCGCTCTGCAGCAGCGTCTCGGGCTCCTCGATTGCCGAAACTTCGCGGGCCGTGCCGGCTATAAGCCGCTCGGTGTCGCCGGGCGCCCCGATCTCAAGCGTCGAGACTACGAGGGTCACGACAAGGGAGAGATAGCGGCTCTTGGCAGTCTCGATGTCGCGCTCGGCGAGCGGTCGCAGGTCGGCCAGAAACTGCCGGAAGTACGCCTCCAGTTCGGTGCGCTGGCCCAGCCGCACCATAGCGTTGACCTCGTGGTAGCTCACGAGGCCGCTCGCCTCTCTCGTGTCGGGTCCGGCCCGGTTGTCGCTGCTCACCCTATCGCTCATTGTGTCACAGATCGCCACGGTGCAGCAGGGCGCGCGGCGTCGTCATCTCTAACAGTGCGAAGCGAACTCCCTCGCGCCCGAACCCCGATAGCCCCTCGCCGCCGTAAGGCATGTTGTCGAAGCGGATGGAAGGCGAGTCGTTATGAATGACGCCCCCGTAGCGCAGAGTGGTGAAGGCGAGGTCCGCAGTTTCTCTCGAAGCCGTGAATATGGAGGCATGGAGACGGTAGCGGCCCCTGTTCAGTTGCGCCATGAGGTCTACCAGCGATTTGTAGCGCGTCAATGTCAACACTGGGCCGAAGACCTCTTCGCAAAACAGTTCCTGGTCACGCGGTACTTCTTCGACCAGTGTAGGGCGCGCGAGTTTGGGGTGCTCCTCGGCGTGGGCCGTGGCCACGACCCGCGCGCCGTCCCGCACCGCGTTCCCAATCCGGTCGCGCACTTTCTGCGCCGCACCTTCGTTGATGAGCGGACCGCATACGACGCCGTCCGTGCGTGGGTCGCCCGTACGCGTCGCTTCGGTTGCGTGCGCAAGTTGCGCGTGTGCCTCTTTGTAAACCGCCTCGTGGACGAACACGTTCTGCGCCGAAATGCAGACCTGGCCAGCATACGCATACCCGCTGAGCGCTGTTAGGTCCGCCATCCTTTCCAGATCGGCGTCCGGTTCCACAATCACGGGCGCGTTGCCTCCCAATTCCAGGGCGACTCGTTTCGTCGGGACCATCTCCTTCAGCATCCAGCCGACGCGCGCGCTCCCTGTGAAACTGAGGGTCTTCACGCGGTCATCCTTCAGCACCCGCTGCGCCAGTTCGTCTGAAAGGTGCATCACGCTCAGAAACGCGGGCGCCACACCGGCATCGAGCAGCAGCCGTCCAAGCGCGAAACTGCACAGCGGAGCGAGTGGGCTCACTTTCAACAGCACCGGACACCCGGCTATCAGCGCGGGCGCGAGTTTGTGCGCCGCCAAGTTCAGCGGCCAGTTGTACGGCACGAACGCCATCACCGGCCCGGCCGCAAACCGCCTCCACGACCCCGCCACGCCTGAGCCGCGCGGGTCAAATGAGAGGTCGAGCGGCCGGTCGTCCAATTCATTCGCCGACTCGGAAGCCAGGCGGAAGGTGCGCTCCAGGCGCTGGACCTCGCCGAGCGCCATCTGCGTGGGCTTGCCGGTCTCGCGCATCAGCAGGTCTGTGAGTTCGGCCTGACGGTCGGCGATTAGGTCTGCCGCGCGGACAGCGGCGCGGACGCGGTCCGGCAGGGGGGGCGGCGATTCCCAGGCGTTGATTGCGGCTTCGAGCGCACGGTCGCATTGTTCCCAGTTGGAGACTGCGCATCGGCCGATCGTTTCGTTCGTCCAGGGGTCTCCGGACTCCAACCACTCTCCGGTGGCGCACTCCTCACCGGCCACTATCGCGCCGGCCTCTGTTACAGTGTCGCGCCCAGCCATTTCACTTTGCCCGCCATTATCGTGTTTCCGTTCCGTACGGCCTGAACGGCTACGAGGTCGCCCGGCATTAGGGGGGGGTCAGGCGGCGCGGCCAGAATCGCTATAATCTCCTTCCGGGTTAGCGGATCGGCCAAGACAAGACTCGTGCCCGTCTGACGGACCACTATCTGGTCAACAAGAATGAACTCCGAGGCGTCTTCCAGCCTGAACACGGAGGCATGCCGGCGGAGCACGGGCCGGTCACCGGCTTCGGATATCCGGTCAACCTGGTTGACGAGCATGCCGAGGCCGGCGCCCTCCTCGTGGCCCAATTCCTGCCGGCGCGCATTGTCGTACTCCGAATAGAAACCGAGGTCGGGACCTGCCGGTTCAAGGTCGGCGTTCAACCGATATCCAAAGGTAACCGGCCGCGAAAGAATGCCGTTCAGGTTCGGTGGAATCGGCTCGGCGCGCGGAAGTTCGCCGATCTTTTTATAGAACTCTTCGTTGAACAGTTCCGCCTCCTGCCCGGGCATCGGGTTCGTGCTCGCATAGCTGAAGAAGGAGACGCCGGCGAGCCGCTCGTCCGCGTGCCGCGCCTGGAGGAGCGTGTCGTCATGCGTGTTCAACCAGTTGCCGATGCCTGCGGCTATGGGCGATTTCGTCTTGAGGGTTTGGCAGAACGAGACCCAGTTCCTGAAATATGCGCCGTTGTCCGTCTCTTTGAAATAGAACATCGGGATGATCAGGTCCAGAAGCCCCTCTTCGGACCACGCTTTCCAATCCTGGAAGCAGCGGGTGTAAGCGGGTGTCTCCCGAAAGTCCTTCGGCGCGTCGCCCCACGGAATCGCGGCGGCGGAGATGATAAGTTCCGGCCGGAGCGCCTTTGCGTGGTGGACTAGCCGGCGGACGAATCCGGTCACCTGCTCGCGGCGCCATCGGGAAAAGACCGGGTCTGTGGGGGGGGGAAGGTCTTCCGGCGTGAATGCCCACGGCTCGGCCTCCTGAGTGCCGGGCGGTCGAATTCCAATTCCCACCGAATCGGGAAGCCCGGTGGGGGGGGCATCCGCTGTCGGCTTTCGGATTTCAGTCTTGGAGGGGCCCTTGTAAAGCCCCGATTCCCAGAATCGGCGCAGACTGACCTCGTTGTAACCCCACTCGCTTCCCGCGTAGCGGATGAAATCCAAATGGATGCCGTCCACCGCGTATTTCCGCACGACCTCCAGGTAGAGGCGCAACAGATAATCGGCCGCGTCCGGGTGCCCGAAGTCGAGCGCGCGGCCGACCGGCGTGTCCGTGCGCCCCCCCGGATTCCGGGTCAGCCAGTCCGGATGGCGGAAAAATGTGTGGTTCGGCCAGGGCGGGTCATACGTATCCGGCCAAAACGGGTGCGCGTTCAGCCAGGCATGCACCTGTATCGGCGGGTCCTGCGCGTGGGCAAGCCTGATGACCTCTCTCAGCCCGTCGAACCAGGGAATCGTGTCCGGCGCGCGGGGCTCGAACAGGCTGAAATGATAAACCTGCGCCCGGCTTCGAACCTGGATGAACAGCGTGTTGACGCCCGCGCGGTTCGCCCTGGCGATCAGTTCATGGACTTGCAGCGGTGTCTTGATGCCGTCATGGAACACGTCCACCCACAGGGCGCGCAGTTTCGGGGCGTCCGGCCGGGCCGCGCAGGCCAGCGCGACCAGAAGGCCGAGGACAAGGAGCCGCGTCACGCCCTTATTCTATACGAAGCGGCGCCGCCCCGGTGGTAAACTGGGTCTTCCGAGGCGTCTGGGCCTATCGGCGTCTGAATATCGTACTGTCTCGGTGTCTCTGTGGCTTGCCGCTAAGCCCACCGCCAGGACGCGTAAGCACGAAGTCGGGGCGTGGCGCAGCCTGGATAGCGCGCCTGCTTTGGGAGCAGGAGGTCGCGGGTTCGAATCCCGCCGCCCCGACCAGTTGTTATATTTGTTCTATCC
>JADFGT010000139.1 GCA_022567555.1 Armatimonadota bacterium
TCGTTCTTCGCAGCCTGGAAACTATGGAACTGAGCATCCATGAACACTTGGACCCTGCCCGGCATGTCGTAGATCGCTTGGGTCGGCTTATCGAGTCCGGTGCGTACGATCTGTCCGATGCCGATCGCATTTCGGATCTATTGGCCGGCTCGGCGGCGGCGGTGCCTCAGATCGGCGTCCTGATGGTTGCCGACGAGAACCTTAGGGCAATTCGACTATTGAGAGATCCGGCGACAGGCCGCTACCGGCTCGATCGGCCCGATCTCAGCGGTAATGCCAGATTTGTCGAGGCGGAACGTGAGGTCCGTCTGGCCCAGGGAAGCTATTGGGGCAGTCTGTTCTACAATCCAGACCTGGAAATCACGTTCATCAACGTGCGGCGCCCGTTGAGACGGGATGGAGAGTATATCGGGTCCATCGTGGCTGCCGTCACCACGAATGAATTATCCAAGCTTGCCTCCGAGATGGGTGAGATGTTCGGCAGCCGCATATTCGTCCTTTATGGCGGGGATCGTGTGCTCGCCCATCCGGACCTGGTATCCGGCCACCCGGATCGCTCGGTGACAGATCCTGTCGTGCCCTTGGATCGGGTCGGCGATCCTGTATTGGCTCGTATCGACCAGGCCGTCCCGGTCCAATTTCTGGAATTCGCCTCACAAAGCGACGCAGAGATGCTTCAGCTTTCGGTCGATGGAGTACTGTACTTCGTGGTCAGGAAGCCACTCCAGAAATTCGGCGACACACCGTTGGTGATCGGTGCGTACCGGAGAGCGTCAGAGGTCGATGCGCCACTGCGCATGCTCTATCTGTCGGGCCTCATAGGCTTGACGTTTCTCCTGGTTTCATTGATCTGCGTTATCTGGATAAGCCGTCAGGTTTCCATACCGATCCGGCGCGTTTCGAGCGGGGTGGCAAAGGTCGGGACGCTCGATTTCGACCAAGTCGAAGAAATCAAGCCCAGCCTGATTCGGGAAGTCAACGATCTGGCGACCGCCTTCAACAAGATGCTTGGCGGTCTCAGATCCTTCGAAACCTATGTGCCGCGCAAATTGGTTGCACGGCTGATCGAGGAGGATCAGGCCTCCGGCGCCCAATCCGAAGAGCGCGAGCTCACCATCATGTTCACGGATATCGCCGGATTCACCTCGATGTGCGAGGGCATGGACGCCAAGGAGGTCGCCGGCTTCCCTCGCCCGGGGGTTGGAGGCTAGTTTTTGCGCCGCGTAGCGGGTGATATTGCGCAGGAGGAAAGACATGGCGGCACACTAACCAATCGGGCCGCGTGCCGCCACACCGGCGGTTATCAGGCGGTTCCCTACCTGCCCAAGGCCCAGGTCGAGACCACTTCGGCAAAGGCCTAGGGGCATCTTCATCATGGCCAACGTGAATACCCATGGGCTGGATACATTTCAGCGGACTGCTCGGGACCAACGTGACATGGTAGAAGAACTGCGTTCCGCACTCAGTTCGCGGCGGACGCCATCGCCTCGGCGCGCGCGTGGATCGCGAGGGTCAGGTCCAGCATCTTCTTCAGCTCGTCCATGTGTCTCAGGAACGCTTGCGATGGTTCCCCGGTCGGCAGACGCGCAGCCAGCTCGAGTAGCCGCTGCTCAAGCCATTCGGCCCACTCTTCCTCGTTCTCGAAGGCTGCACCGGCTAACAGAAGGACTCGGAGGATCGCGGCGGCGTCGTCACCCGAGTCCGCCTCGGGCGCCGCTGACACAACTCTTGCACCAATGGCTCGCGCCAACTCCACGTCGCGTTGTGCCGCGGCAACCATGCAGGCCTCCCCCAGACGCGTGAGGCGTTCCCGACGCTCTGGTTTTCCACAGTTGAGATTGACTTCCGCAACCACCTCTCGGGCGCTTCGGAGCAGTTCCTGGCCCAAATCGAAACACTGCGAGAAATAGGCAAGCTTCCACCACGCCGATCCACCTGGGTCGCCAGCAAGTTCCTGCGTAAGCTTTTTGGCGACTTCTTCTGACAAGTTGCGGTTGTCCGCTTCGGCTGGCCGGCGATGTCCCTCCAACGGTCCAGGCAGCGCCCAGGCCAACGGCAATCCGCGATCTGCGATTGCCGACATGGCGCTGTCGATGTCGCTTGACCGCGGCATCTCTCGTCCAGCGGCCTCGTGTCGCGACCGCAATCCTGCCAGCACACCGATCGTCTCAGCGCGGAACGCATCAAGTGACATTTCGCTGGCCCGGTACATCGGTTCCCGACGGAGATCAAGGATCACCGCGTACGCCGTTGCAGGAGTCCTCTGTGCACCTGCCCAACGGCGGAGACGGTCAATCTCGATCTTCAGGTGCAAGCTCGCCCGCGCCAGGAGCCCAGCCTGCATCCAGGCGCACATTCGCTTCCAATAATTACACCGGGGCTCGGTCCACAAAAGCGCTCATAATAGTCAAGCGCATCGGGAATCAGTTCGGCGAGCCCCGGTGTTTTCCCCTCGAACGCAGCGGCCGCACGCGCCTGGAGGGCGGCCACTCCGTTGTAACGCTCCTCCAAGAGCTCGCCAATCTCGCCATCGCTCAGCTCGTGTTCTTCGGCGGCTTGCCGTAGCGGTGAGAAGTCAGGGGCTGTCGGGCCGATTTGATCGAGTAGCCGGGCCAACGCCTCGGTACGGTCGTCGGGGCGAGAAGACAGGATCGCGAGTTCAGGGAGCCGGACCTCCCGCACTTTCTCTCCTTCCTCCGCGCGCCTCAGAATCACGACGCCTTGGTCGGCCGCCACAACGATCTCGGCACCGTTTAGGTCGACTAGGCGTTGCTCTTCTTGCCCAGAGAGCGCCCGCCGCGCGGCGGCCAACAGGTCGTTTTGATCGACCGTCAAGATGTCTCCAACCGTGATGACGCTCCTAGAGCTCAGCCCAAACCTGGCCCCGAACTCCTCGTCCTCAATGAGCCGGGCACGAACTGGCAGCGGCTGCCGGTTGCACAGGTGCTCAGCTATCAGGGCGGGGCGCATCGTCCGAGAACTCCTCAGTCATACGTTCAATCTCTGCGCGCACATATCCGGCGAGGGCGTCCACAAGGTCGGCGTTCGCCGGCAACAGCGGCTCAAGCACGGCGCTTTCGGCCCAACTCCTGAACGCCTCGTCCCGATCACCTGTCATGGGCATGGGCTTGAGCAACAGCTCAACGTGCCGGGCAAACATATCCGGCAGCGGCATCATGCGTTCTGGTTCAGGGGCGGTCCGCGACCAGTCCAAGGGCGAGGGCGCCACGTTGTGCCAGACCCAATCGGAAAAAGCGATGGCTCGTTCGGGCGGGACCGACTCGTCCGCCCAGAGGCGCCGTATCGTCAGCACGGACGCGAGCCGCAACTGGTCGAGGAACGGCGCCTCCAGAGGCTGTTGGACCATGTCGAGGCTACGCAGGCGCATGAGCGTTTGCCGGAGCACGCGCAACTCGGCGGTCTCAACCAGTCCGCCCTTTTGGTCGAACTGCGCCGCGCGCAGGCGCGCCTCCAGCTCATCGGGGCCCACGGGCACCATGGCGAATCCGGCTCCACGCAGCCTGTGTAGTGCGGCCAGTGCCTCATCCCGATCGATGACGCCACGGGCCTCAAGATGCCGCAGCACATCAAGCACGCAGACGATAGGCACGCCGCGTCCCCCGCGATCCGTCAGGACCATATGCCTGTTCAAGAAGCGGTCATCGACCGAGACGGCATCGCACGGCCCTGCATCGAGCAGGAAGTGAGCCAAGGTCGGAGCGTCCCGGAGTAACGCCTCCGCCCCTTCCTCATGACCCGAGGCATGTCGCGGCAGGAACGCGGTTTCGTCCCTCTCTAGGGAGTCGCGGAGCGTTACTCGAATGTCGTCGATCGCACCGGCAACCCTTTCCCCTTCTCGGTTCGCCGCGATAAGGGCGTCCTGCTCCGTCCGCATCGAGGGGTGGACCCGAAGGTCAAACCCACAACGGCAGGCGACCTGGAGGAATCCGGCCCCCTGGAGGTACGTGACGGCGAGGTCGTCAAGGTAGAGCGGTTTCTCCAGAAGTGTGGAGTCAACCGTTTCGTTGAGATCGCGATCGTGCGCTGCCAGATATCGGCTGGCACGGCCATAGGTCTCGGCGTCGAGATGGCCCCCTTCATGCAGTATGCGCGCGAACGCCGTGGTTGGCAGAATCAAATCGTCGTACTCGCCCAGGTCGGCCTCTTCCTCCGCGAACGAGCGCAGGTTATGGATGGGGTGTGGGCGCACGACGCGTCCGCTTTCTGCCCGTGAAGCATGAAGCATTTCGGCCAGGTCAAGTCCAACCTCCTCGGTCAGCCAGCCGGGTGGCTCGGCGAGGGTCTGCGATGGCTTCAATAGCCCCTGGTCGATCAGGTCACGCACCTCCTCTGCGTCCTTCACGCGCGACGGCTGGTGGAAGCGAGACTGGCGACGCTCGTTGAGCAGCAGGATCATCATATCCGGGGGCAGCATCACACGCCGGAACGCGCCAAGGGCCGGGCGCAGCAGATCAAGGTGGAAGAGCACCATGACTGACGTAGCGTCGAGGCCGACGGTCCATTCGGCCTGCATCTCGACCGGCTGCCGCGCGCCGGAAACGGTCGACAGCATGACGCGTTGCCGACCGTCCTGGGATGTCGTGTTTTGCTGGGGCAGGTCCACGAGGAGCCGCGACAGCGGCGTATTGAATGCGGTCGCAGCCATTTGCAGCGGTACCTCGCCCCGGAGCAGCGCGCGTTCTACCGAACGCGCCCGTTCGCGGTGCGCCGGCACCATCTCTTCGACCACCGTGCGCAGGTCGGCCCGGCGGACCGGGCCCGTGTCGGACGACAACTCGGCCGCGCGGCTGAACCAGGAAGGGTCGGCTTCCTTATCATGCCCAAGCTGAACGAAGAGAATGAAGGCGCCCATCAGG
>JADFGT010000140.1 GCA_022567555.1 Armatimonadota bacterium
AAGCGAAGCCTTGTCGGCGTTGTGATATTGGTGGTAGGGTTCTCCGCGCGGGGGGGGCAGGGCGCTTTCGGATTGACGCATTTAATGAGAGGGGAGGACCCGCGAGACCAGGCGGCAACCTGGCTTGCCAAGGTCGCGGGGGAGGAGAAAAGTATAGGGTTTGTTACTGATCCTTGGTTTTATTCGCCGCCTCTGTTTCCGGATACCGGCCTTTTCCGGCTTCGACTTGACGACGGCACACTACTCTTCGGCGGCGACAGCCGCGTGTACGCGATGCGCCGGTTCAACCCGAATCTCATTCGCTACGGCCCGGCCGAAGGGCTGCGAAGAGAGTGGGACCAGAGGTTGCTTAGGGAGATGGCTCCCGATTACGTTGTCTTCAGCAGTTTCGAATTCATTGACCATGACCGCGTGAACGATGCGGAGATTGAGAGATTTATTGAGCGGTTGGTGAGTGAATATGATCTGGCTGCTGTCTTCTGGGGACGCGTCCCGGTCTTGCTCGATCAAGAATCCATGGGCGATGATGGACTAACGCGAAGGGCGCTCAGGCAGACGTTCTCGACCCGGTATCCCCTGTTGCACGACCTGATGTACATCCAACCGACGATATGCGTATTCCAGAGAAAGCCGACGAATTAGACGAGGCTGTTTCCTGGTTCTTGGACCACCTCGCCGCCGAACGGGGCGCCAGCGTGCACACAACGGACGCGTACGAGCGCGACCTGCACGCGGCCGCCCGCTTCTTCCGCAAGCGGGGTCATTCTCACTGGAGGGACATCGCCGAAAGGGAGATGGCGGATTTCCGAGGTTGGCTGGCCGCTCAACATCTGGCCGTTACCACGATTTCCCGCAAACTCTCCGCCCTCCGCAGCCTCTTCAAGTTCCTTGCTGCGAGAGGATGCGGTCCAAAGAGCGGCGTGCCGGACGCAGGCAGGCTTAGAAGGCCGAAGTCGCTGCCCAAGGCGCTGACCCGCGCCGAAGTGGAGGCGCTCATGGAGGCGCCGAACCTCGCAACGCCTATTGGGCTGAGAGACCGGGCGATGCTGGAACTTCTATACGGCGCCGGTCTCCGGGTCAGCGAACTGACGGCGCTCCGCTTCGAAGATTATTCGGAACCGGAGTCGGTGCTGCGCGTCTCGGGGAAGCGCGGCAAGACGCGCCTCGTGCCCCTGCCCGCCGGAACCCACGATTGGGTGCGAAGATACATTGTAGATGCCAGGCCGAAGTTGATGAAGCCTCGGGCGGACGGCACGCTCTTCTTGAGCCGGCTTGGATCGCGTCTCTCCAGGTCAAGGCTCTTCCAGATCATGAGAAAGTGCGCGAGCGCGGCAGGAATCCAGTTGGCCGTCGGTCCGCACACGCTCCGGCATACGTACGCCGTGCACCTGGTGCAGGGAGGCGCGGACCTTCGGGCTGTGCAGGAGCTCCTCGGTCATGAGTCGGTCGCGACAACAGAGGTCTACACGCGCCTCGACATCGAGACGGTCAAGCGCAAGTATGCCGACGCGCATCCGCGCAGCCGGGAGTAACAAGGTCCCACACAGCAGGCCGGCGCCTTGCCGTGGAGGCTGTTTCCAGCCTGCGTAGTTGGCTAGAGCGGGCTGCCGAAAGGGCGGAACGGGTCTCAGGGCTGGGCGCTCGTGGGTCCCATAGGACCCACGCGGTTTACTTGATCTCGATCGTCCCGCCCGCTTCTTCTATGATGCTCTTGATCTTTTCGGCTTCGTCCCTGCTCACTCCTTCCTTGATCGCCTTGGGCGCGGCATCCACCACATCTTTGGCCTCTTTCAAACCCAGGCCCGTAACCTCGCGCACAGCCTTGATCACCTGCAGTTTGGCGCCGCCGATTTCGGTCAGCACCGGGTCAAAGGACGTCTGCTCCTCGGCCTCGGCTTCCGCGCCCCCCGGCGCCACGGCCGCAACTGCCACAGGGGCGGCAGCCGTCACGTCGAACTTCTCTTCGAGGGCCTTCTTCAGTTCGCTTAGTTCAAGCGCTTTGAGGCCGGCGATATCGTCTACGATCTTTTCGATCGAGTTTCCCATCAGTCTCCTCCTTCTTTCGTTTCAGGTTCGCCCTCTTCTGCTTGGGCGCCGGTTGCCTGCTGTCCAGGCTCCGCTGATTCGGCTTCCGGTTGCAGTTCACCCGCGGATTCCGTCTCTTTTGTCGCGGCCGCCGACTGCACTTCAGGAGCGGATTCGGCCTTCTTTGCCTCGGCCGGAGGCTGCTCTTCAGGAGCAGGTTCCGTCTCCTGCGTCGCGGCCGGAGGCTGCTCTTCAGGAGCGGGTTCCGTCTCCTGCGTCGCGGCCGGAGGCTGCTCTTCAGGAGCGGACTCCGCCTTCTCCGCTATGGCGCCGATGGCTCGGACGGGCTCCGCGAGCACCTCGTGCAATACACAGACAATGTCCGTCATCGGCGCGGCGACGAGGCCGGCAATGATGCCCAGCAGCTCCTGCCGGGTCGGCAGGCTTGAAAACGCCACCAACTCCTCGGCCGAGAGGACCCGTTCGTCGAGGTAGGCGCCCTTTATCTGCAGCGCGCGGTGCTTCTTGGCGAACGCGACGAGCGCCTTGGCGCAGGCGGACTCGTCACTCAGGATGTAGACCGCAGCGGTCGGTCCGCTGTGAAACTCTTCCGGCCACTCCTGCATCTTTTCGCCCACAGCGAGACGGAAGAGCGTGTTCTTTACGACTCGGAACTCTGCGCCCGCCGACCGCAGGGAGCCCCGGAGTTCCTGCATCTCAGGTACGGAGAGTCCCCGGTAGTCGGTGAAGATCAGACCGACCGAGTCTTCATACCATTTCTGTGCCTTTTCTACAGTGGCGACTTTCTCGGCTGTCGGCATTGCGCTGCCTGCTCCCAAACAAGTGTTAGGGGCCCCGCGCAGACGCTTGGGACCCCAAAACCGAACAGACCGCTGCTGGGTCGGAAACCTCACCGGGCCCCTCGACCGGCTGGGCTATTAAGTCCGGAACGGACGCCGGTTGTCTGCGGAAACCGAACGAGCAGTATGGCAGGAGGGCCAGCGGGAAGTCAAGCGGCCTTTTGCTCGGGCTCCTGTCGTGGGGGGGCCACCAGCGAGACCGCGAGTTTCCTCAGGGCAGACTGGCCGTGCTCGTTCTCGGCCACTACGCTGTAGAGACACATTGAGAGCAGTTCGGAGGCCTCTGCCTCGGTCAGTTCGAGCAGGAAAGGCGGTCCGCTCCGGTGTTTTTGCAGGTCGCTCATTTGTTTCCCCAGGCCCTCAGGCTCTCCGCCCGCGTGATAGACCGCCACGATTCTTCTCATACCTTGTCCAATAGATTCAGACACCGGTAGCATTTCGGAGTTTTCTCCGATGGACAGGCGGAATTGATGGACAGACAGAGAGATATTTGGGATCAGATTGAGATGGCGACGCAGCCTGGGAGCCTGGACGAGGAGATCTTTGAACTGATCTCCGCCTATGCCGATGGGGAGTGCTCCTCCAAGGAGCGCCGCCTCGTCGAGGCGTATCTGCAGGAGAATCCGAGAGCCCGCGAGGTCCTAGGAGAATTGCGGGCCCAGGCCGCGCTGTTTCAGGAGCAGGCCGAGGAACCGCCCGCATGGCTGCGGGACGCTGTCCTCAGCCGGACGACCCGCCGTCCCGCGCTGCGTGTGCTCGGCGGCCCGCCTGCCCGCGCAGGCGCTGTCGTGGCCGCTGCTGCCGCTGTCTGGCTGGGCGTCGTTCTGTGGCCGGGCGATGGGCAATCGCCGGGCAATGACCTGGTCGCAGTCATCGAGCCGTCCGCTGCTTCCGCGGCCGGAGGGTCGGATCGCACCTCACCGGCCACGACTGGCATCCCGGCTCCGGTCGCCGGCTCCATCGAAGACGCGGTTTCCTCCCCGCGCGGCTCCGGCCGAGCCGCTGTCGGTGGCCCGGCGAACCGGGGCCGGGCTGCGACATCCACACGCGCAGCCGAATCGGAAGAGGCCGGCGGCCTTGATGTGAGCGCGGGGAGCGGTAGGGAGGCCGGAGCGCCGATAGAGTTCCCGCCACCGGAAGATGGGGCGCCGCCGGTGGAGATGATGATCAATGAGTCACCAGCGAGGGCGTACTTCGGTCCCAGTTTCGGCCCCACACCGAAGGCTGCGCCGAGTGCGCCGGACGTTGTGGCGCTCGCTGGCGGGGCAGAGGCCGGCGAGGGCGGTGCCGGCAATGAGACCACGGCCGGAGAAACGGGCGGGGCCGGGGACGGCTCGCCCGTGAGCGGTGAGGCGCGCGAGCGGCTCAGGGAGCGGCTGAGGCAGATGAATCGGGGCAGAAACGACGTCCAAGAGGCGGTTCGATGGCGGAAATCTGACCGTGAAATCCCCTCGAAGGACTCGGGCCAAGACGGAGGCTGAATCCTGCCGACTAATACTGATAGTAAGGAGTAAACAGGAGCGAGGGCGAAGGGCGATTGAGGTGAGGAGACTACACCTGGCGGCGATCATAGGGGCAGCCGCCCGTGGTGGGGGAAGCGTCCCGCTGCTGATAGAACTGTCCCCAGCGCCTGGCGAGGTTGGGAGCAACGAGTCGCCCGTACCTTTCGGAACAAAGGTTCGATGGGGCACGCTGGAGATCCAGCCTCGGTCCGCGAATCTGGGTTGGGAGCTCGAGGAGACGACTCGCTTCGAGATCTCCTACGATTATGAGGTACTCGCAGTTGAGGGTCATTTTCGCTCGCCGGGCATAGGGCTGCCGGTCATCGCCATTCGCGAGCCTCCGAGCGGAGACTCGACGAAGCCGCAGGATGCGTTCAGGCCGCGGGATACGTTTCAAGCCGTGCCCGTCACACTTCTCGTTCGGCTGGAAGAG
>JADFGT010000141.1 GCA_022567555.1 Armatimonadota bacterium
AGTCCTCGCCAAAACGGTTGAGGGCCGAGGTCCACTCGAGGCGCTCAAGAACTCTCGCTTCGATCTGGTCCGTGGACGGTGCCACGCCAGCGGAACCGCGCCCCCTGTTGCGGAGCTCGGCCACCAGACCCTTGAGCGCATCGCCGGCATCGTCCTTCTCACCGTATTGCAGCTTTTCCGCAATCCCGCCCCAGTCAATCCCATCGAGTCCGTCGCTGCGCGGCTCCTGGACTGCGGAGCCCGGCGCCGCGGTTCGCCCCTGCACGCCTTGCTGCGTCTCCTGGGCCTGGCGCATGATCTGGGACGCCGCGTCGAGGCGATTTTGTGCGGCGGCTTGGATCTGGTAGCTCGCCGTTATCTCGGACAGTGGCACTTGGCGTTCCTGGCCGTCGACCGTGACGGTGTAGAGCGGTTCTCCGGGCAGGGGCTCGCGCCCGCCTTCCGGCTCCGGCGGCGGCGTCTCTGCACCTTCGACCTCCGCTTCCTCGGTGTCGACTGGCAAGATATCGAGGCCGTCCTGGCGCAATCCTTCCAGGCGCGCATTAGCGACCTCCTCCATAACCGCTTCGCGCTGGCTCAATGGCTGCGAACCGACCAGCTCGTCGGAAAATTCGCCGGGCGGAACACCGGCGGGCTCTTGCTCGGGCTGGGCTGCGGTTTCAGGCATGATTTCCTCGTTCACTGGTTTGTTCGGCTCCGTTGGCGAGTGCCATGGCTGCGATCGGTACCCAGCGGCCGTTACTCAGGATCATCTTCTCGCCCGTCTCCGGGTTGGTCGCCGTTGGCGGACATCCTTCCAAGGATGCCCTCAAGGTGAAGGCTGATTTCCTTACAAGTGCGAGCTGCGAAGCGACCTGTGCGGCCACGGGCTCCCAATCGCCTGGTTCAGGCTGGCGGAAGAGTCGTGCGCTCGGATACCAGGGTGTCCGTTCGCCAGATCGCCCCCATCGCCAGTCGCAGGGGTGCGGCAGCAAAACCCACAGCGGAACGCCCAATGCCCCGGCCAGGTGCGCTGCGGCTGTATCGACGGTGATTACCAGATCGAGCCGCGCCATAAGCGCAGCGCTATCCGCGAAGTCGGACAGGCCTGGACCGTGGTCAACGATGTTGAGCCCCGATGGCGGTGCCGCGAGCTGACGCGCCGGCTGCCCGTGCTGCAGGCTGTGAAAGCGCACGCCGGCCACTTTGGCGAGCGGCGCGAGATCGGCCAGGTACAGGCTGCGCTCTGGGTGTGGATGGTTCGGAGCACAGGCCCACACCAGGCCAACGTGGAAAGCATCTGCGGGCTCGAGGGGCGCGATGAGTTCCGGGGCCGAGATGTAGGGGACAGCGCCCTGGAGACGCTCTGCCGTGGCGCCGGCCATGAGCAGAGCCAAGGATGCCGGGACCTCGCAGTCGAGCGGCGGCAACGGCTCGCCTGCGGCTACAACCTCTGCAACGCCCTCCGCCGTCCTCATGAGCCGCATGAGGGGCTGCCAGCATTCGACAACGACATGAGCGCCCTGTTCCGTGAAATGTTGAGCGCAGCGGACGAATTGGATTGCGTCGCCGTAACCCCATGTCTCCGCCATGAGAACGCGCAAGCCTTCAAGAGGCTGGCCGGCGTAAAGCGGCACCTCGGCGTGCGTCCGTTGATCGTGGCGGTATCTCATCTGGGTAAATTGCTCCCACCCGCCGCGGAGGTCGCCCGCCTGGAGGCACGTGCTGGCCGCAACGGTGGCGGCCTCCTCGCTATCCGGCCACAGGACAGTCAAGGCATCTGCGGCCTGTTGGGCGCCCTTGAAGTCCCCGAGGGCCGAATTGGCGAATGTTAGCCCAAACAAGGCCTCGCCGTTGCTCGGGTCCGCCTCAACAGCCTCGGTGAAGTACTTCTTGGCCCGGCGATGATCGCCATGCCGAAGAAACCCCATGCCCCAGCGAACCGCGCTCATCATGCGGCCTCCGGTCTCTGGGCGGCGGGCCAAGCGTGCCCCAGTTCCATCGCACAAGCAGCTCGGATCAGCGCAGCGCGCTCGTCTCGGGGCCTGGGCGTCGGCGTCGGCGTCGGCTCTAGGCTGCGATGGCGCTGGCACCAATCCTTCACCAAGGCTTTGGCCGTGGTCATCGGCTGCGGACTCTCACGGACCTGTCGCTCGGCGTTACCCTTGCGCGCGCCCGGCAGCATCTCCATGGCCACGTTCAGATACTCGACCGCGCTCCCGACAGCGGCCTTCCGGCGCTTCACTGCACGGCGTTGCTGGCTGGGGCTCAAATCTGCCATGTCACTTTCCCCGGATGTGCCAGAGTGGCCCAAAAAAGTCCTGGTTTTCTGCGGGTTTCCGAGGGCCGAAACAGGGGGTCAGCTAGTACCCTACCTGAGACCCCCGAAACGCGCTGTACGGGCTTAAAACCGGCCGCCGTCATCGGGCCGCTCCCTCTCGCTGCTCCCGCTGTGCCTCGATGCTCTCCATGACGCCCTTCATGATCGCGCTCTTCTCCTCGACCCACATATCGAGGAGCGCGGCCTTGAGGTCGCCCAGATCGTTCCATGCTTCGCCGCGCCGCATCTCGTTGACCCTCTCCCGGTAGAGCCGATTGCGGCGGAGACCTTCGGCGTATTCCCGCAGGGTCGGCAGGTCGGGCGCATAGTTGACCACATTGATGTTCCGCAAGATTTGCGCCAGCGCTCCCTTGTCCCGGCTCACGTTGCTGAGTTGCCCATACTCCAAATTCGCCTGCGACTCGGCCAACTCCTGCACGATGTCCGGCCGGTGCCGCCGCTGCATCTCACGCATTGTCCGGCGCGCCTGAGTGGCGGCGTTCAGGGCCTCGTAAAATTGCCGCTCTTCCCTGGTATGGCGCACCTTGCCGGGAGCAAAGCGCCGCAAAACCGGGTACTGACCCGAGCCGCATCGGGAGCATCGCAGACCCGCGGTGCACCCAAGAAACCGATCAACAGCGTGGCCGCGTGCTCGGCAGTCATGGGTGCGGCGCCGTAGCGACCCATCGCGCCGGTCGGCAACAGCCCGGCCTCGCGCAAGGCGCGCGCCGCATTGGCCACGGGCGCATGCCCGATTCCCAGAGAATCGGCCAGAACGTGTGTTAGGTCGGGGATGCTTGTCATCGCTGCCTCTCAGGTACTTGCCTGCACCCCAAGATACCCGAGCACAACGCGCGCCTAAATAGAGACCAAGTGTCGAACCTTACGGCGTAAGGTATTCCGGCCTTCGATGGTTTCTCTTACCTACGCCGCTCGGGTATCTTGTTACCAACGCAACTTTGCGGCGGAGCTCGATCATGACTGCAACGGCCACTGCGACCGACACGGGCGGCTCATGACGGGCACGCCGCCCGGCCCCATGCCGTCGCGGGAGGAGACGATGCAGGACGTGCAACGCTTGATCGCTCTCAGACCGCCCACGGACCCTGTGACCGGCATGATGTACTACGACACCAGGCAGGCAGCGGAGTACCGGGAGGCCCTGCAAGATATTCTGAACCGCTACGGCAATATGGAAGCTTTTCAGGAGGCAGCGCGACTGCCGGACCCCGCAGCCGTGTCCGGGCCACAACTGGCTTCGGTCGACTCCCCGGGTCCGCCGGGATTCACAGCCACGCCGCCTGTCGAGGTGACTTTGGCGGAGTTCGCTCAGCGTATGATGGCGCCAGGTCTGCCCATAAATCCGAATGCGCAGGGCCCCCAAGGTGCTCCCGGTGGCGCGGTTCCTGGCATGCCGGCGCCGATGCAGCCGGGGGGTTCGACACCGGCCATGGCTGGTGTGGCACAAAATGCTGGACTTCCTGCCCTCACATCGCGCCGCGGCAGCGGGACCGTACAATGACGGGCACGCCGCCAAGCTACAGCCATGCCCGCGCCGAGCACATCTGCAATCGCGTTGCCGAAGGTGAAACGCTTACCGCTATCTGTGCCGAGGACGCCATGCCGACCGTGCAGGACGTGATTCGGTGGGAGCAAGAGAGCCCCGAGATCGCCAGCATGTTCGACATAGCCCGGAAGGCACGGGCGGAGCTGCTTTTCGACCGGACTCTCGAAACCATCGACCGGCTTGAGCGCGGCGACATCACGGCCGCCGAGGCCGAGGTGATGATCGAGGGACTGAAGCTGCTTGTTGAAACCTGCGACGCCTACGCCCCGCGCCGCTATGTCGTCCATGAAGGCCAGGTGACATTGATTTTGCCCGACGGCACCGAAGCGCTGTTGCGCCCATCCGGGCTCACCATCATGGCGACCGGCGTTCACTGAGTGGAGGAGGTCATGAGCAGAGAGAAGCCCAAGAAATCAAAGCGAATCAAGCACCGCCAGGCGCTCAACGATTACCTCGCGCTCGGTCCAGACCGCTCGCTCGAAAAGCTGTACCAGTGGTACAAGGCAAATGTACCGCAGCCCCCGTGCTCCTCCATAATCAAGATCTGGAGCACGCGATACGGTTGGCAGGCTCGATCAGCAGAGCATGACGAGCGCGTGGCCGGGGGGGTGTCCCAAAAAGTTGAGGCCGCTGCAGTCGAGGGTGCTTGGGACCGCGTGAAGGATTTAACCGCCGTCGCCCAAAAGTCGATCAAGAAGGTTCTTGAGGGCCTTGAGGGCGACAACATGGAGGCGCGCGACGCCTATGCTGTCGCAGCACTTGCGAACACTGCCATGGCCTGCATTAAGACCGCGGAATTGCTCTCGGGCCGCGCGACAGACCGCCTCGATAGGATCGACGTGAAGACCTTCGCGCCGGAATGGCTGGCTGAGCGCCTTAAGGCCCACGCGCAGGCTTCACCGCCAACGGTCGCTACCACCAGCGACGAGGACGAAGTCCCCGGAAA
>JADFGT010000142.1 GCA_022567555.1 Armatimonadota bacterium
GCCGCGGCGGGTCTGGGCAGGCGGCTCGGCGGGGGTTGTCCGCGACCTTGTCCGGAGGACGAGGGAGGGCTGACGGCTTGTGGTCTTGCGCCGTCATTCGCCGCCCGCGAGGCTTTGGCTGATGATGATATTCGCCGCGTGACATGCCCAAGCTTCTTCGAAGAATTCTGAAATATCCAGCGCTGCTCTTTGCCCGTCTCGGGATCGTCGGCCCGTTGGTTTTTTTCTATGCCCGGATCGTCGAGGAGGTGGACCCGGGGCACAGCCGCGGCGATGGAAACCTCCCTACGCTCTTCGCGCTGACCTCTAATCGTTTCCGCGGAGATTTAGAGATCCTGGCAAGAACCGGCGAGTTCAGGGTGCTTCAAGTGCCTTTCGCTTGGCAGGCACGTCTTGTGAACCTGTTCTACCCGCTCGATACACCTCGGGAGGCGATGCTCCAGCCCGAGGCCGATGAAAAGATCGCGCGGATGCAGAGACGGTACCGGCGTTTCTTGCGGGCTTTCCTGCCGGCGCTTTACAAGAAGCTGGGCGTCGATTGCGTCATCGGCGCGGCCATTGGCTACGTCCAGGACCTCGATTGGGGAGCCGTCTCCGAGGAGGTTGGGGTGCCCTACGTGGTTTTGCACCGGGAGTGTTTTGTCACCAATTCCGCCCACTTCAGGCGTTTCGTCGAATTTTCGGGTAAAATGGGGAAGTTCTCGGGAAGCCACATCATCGTCCACAACGAAGTGGCCAGGGATGCGTTTATACGCTCAGGCTATGTTTCACCGGACCATATCAGCAGCCTGGGCTGCCTTCGTATGGATCGCTTCGTGCAAAGGGTGAGAGAGAACCGCCCCGGCGCGCGCAGTCGCAAGAAGGTCGTATTCTTCTCTTTTGCGCCGGGGGTTGGGCTTCTCGGGCGGACCGGTCTGTGGCCCAAGGATCGCAGCTTTGGTTTTTTTGCATTGTTCGAGAACACCCACGTGGCTTTCGCTGAACTGGCCCGAGACAATCCTGAGATCGACTTTATTGTTAAGCCTAAATGGGGCGACCATTGGGTCGATGAGATCGACCGCGTTTTACGCAACAAGGGAATTGAGCGGCGAGGTATTCCGAATCTGCAAATCACGGCTGAGGCCGACCCGCAGGGGCTTATCCTCGACTCGGATGTAGTTGTGGGGTTCGGGTCCACGACTTTGCTGGAGGCTGCGATTGCGGCCAAGCCCGTTATTGTTCCTTATTTCGACGAGGCATTGCGCCCCGAATACGTCGATTACATTCACCTGCGCGATAATTTGCATGTCTTCGACGTCGCGGAGAGCCCCGAAGCGTTGAAAGCCCTGATCGTGCAACGGTTAGAGGATCCCACGGTTATGGCCGAGTGCATAGCCGCTCGCGAGCTGCTTTTCGAGCGCTATGTTTCCTCCTTGAGAGGTGACGCCGTGAGGCGCTATATCGAGGCGATCAAGGCGGTAATCGCCGAAAGGCGCGAAACGCTGCGGACCCAGCCAATGCCCAGGTCGACCGCTTGGGGACGGCTTGGTGTGCAAACGGATCGCGGAGATGCTGAAGTCGGGGCGCCTTAACGGCCGCCTCCTTGAGTGGCGCATGACCCATTGGGCAGCGAAGGCGCGATGAGCGGCGCCGAGACTCTTACGTCGATCATCGAATGGCCGGTTCCGGACGCGCTCCGAGCGTCCCCCGCCGTCGCTAACCGCAACCTTCTGGCGCGGAAGTACCGGACTTGCGACCCCGACACGATCCTGAAGAATTACGTTTACATGGACCGAAAGAAGGTGCTTGAGGAGTTCTCGATCCTTTTCGAGAGTTTACGATCATTTGCGTTCCGCGGCCGCGGCATCGAGATCGGCGCCGGCGTCGCCGTGTTCTCGGCGATGGTGTGCCGGGAGTTCCCGGGGGTCGAGAGCATTCACGCGATTGAAGTGGTGCCGGATGTGGTCAGATTTTTACAGCCGGTGGCGATTCGGCACATCGCGGGGGACAGGGCGGCGAAGATTGTTTCCGTCATCGGCTCGTTCGACCACATGCGCCTTGGCGACGGGCAATACGACTTCTGCATCGAGATCGGCTCACTCCATCATAGCGATCAACTCGTCCACACCCCTAAGGAGATCGCCGCGAAGCTGAAGCCGGGCGGGCATCTGATCATGGTTGATCGAGCCCACCACAACAGTCTCACCGAAAGACAGCGCGAGTTGATACTGAACGTGGAATACAGAGACGAATGGAAACGCCAAAACGGCTATCCACCGGACCGGCTTACCAGGCGGGAGAACGGGGAGCACGAGATCACGCTTCGCGAGTGGTACGAGAGCCTCGAGGCAGCGGGCTTCGAGATCGAGCGTCGGTTCGAGTTGCGGGCCGTTAGCCTGAAGAAATTTCTGCGCAACTGCCTGCTCATGGTGCCCTTTCCGGTCCGTGAGAGACTGAACTGGCTGCCTTCCCGGGTGAGACCGCAAGAGGGCGGGATGTGGTGGATGCTCTTAGGTACCTGCTCGGCGGCGGACGCGCCGAGCCGGTGTTTTATAGGGCTGTTCGTGACCACACGGCCTTCGTGGCGAGAAAAGTTTAGCCACGCATAATCCTTCAGCATGCGGATTCGGTGGAGCGATCCGTCAGCACGATAAAGGCGGTAATTTCCGAAAGACACAGAACGCCCTGGGGCCACGCAACATCCGGGTCGGCCCACCGGAGCGCCGGTGCGGCGGAATGAGCGTCGCGTTGGCCTATGTCCGGCGGGGGAAAGGGTGTCTGGTTGCCGAGCCAAAGGGCAGACCGGCTTTTTCAACGTATTCCCCTGAAGGGACGTGACCCGTTTTAACGCAACCTTCGACATCGCCTGCCGGCCGGTGGGCGTGGGTGCGCCGGTGCTGATCATCGCAGAGGCCGGCGTCAACCACTTCGGCGACCTTGGTAAGGCGCTGGCGCTGGTCGATCTCGCAGCCGACGCGGGAGCTGACGTGTTCAAGACCCAGGCCTTCTCCACCGACCGGCTGGTCTCGGCCCGTCTACCGGAGTGGCGACAGCGGATGCGTCCCAAAGAGATCAGTTTCGACTTCCTTCGGGCGGTGAAGGAACACTGCGAAGAGCGCGGCATCCTGTTCATGTGCACGGCCCATGACGAGTCGGTGCTGCCGTGGCTCGATCAACTCGAGGTTCCGGCCTTCAAGATCGGCTCCGGGGAGCGCGGCAACACGCCGTACTTCGCCGAGGTAGCCCGCCGCGGCAAGCCGGTGATCCTGTCCACAGGCATGTACACGACCGCCCATGTGCGCGAGACTATGGACACCTTTGCCGCCGCAGGCTGCCGCGACTTGGCCCTGCTCCATTGTGTGACGAGCTATCCAACGCCCTATGACCAGGTGAATCTCAGGGCGATGGACACGCTCAAGGAGATGTTTACCGGACCGGTTGGCTATTCGGACCATACGGATGGGCACCACGCGGTGCTGGCCGCCGTTGCGCGCGGCGCCGCGATCGTCGAGAAGCACATCACTCTCGATTTCGACGTTCCTGAGGCCCAGGACTGGAAGGTCTCCGCCGGTCCGGACGACCTGTCCCACCTAGTGCGTCAGATCCGCGAGGTCGAAATGGCGCTCGGAAGCGGCGAGAAGGACACGCAGTCCTGCGAGGCAGAAGCCCTGACGTGGGCGCTCAAAAGCTTGGTCGCCGCTCGTGACCTCGCCCGCGGCACCGTCCTGGCCGGCGATATGGTGGTCGCCAAACGGCCGGGAGACGGCCTTGCACCCTCTTGTCTGGCGGACATCCTGGGGCGCCGCCTCAAGCGCGACGTTGCGGCCGACGAACCCATCACTTTGGCCCTTCTCGACCCATGAGCCAACGGCACCTTGCCGTTCTTACTGGCAAGCGCGGCGGCTACGGCGCCATGAAACCGCTGCTGCGGGCCATCGAAGCCGAGCCCGACCTGAGGTTGTCCCTGATCGTCACCGACCAGCATCTCAACCCCCGGTTCGGCGCCACTGTCGCCGAGGTCGAGCGCGACTTCGAGGTGGCTGCTGCCGTCGATATGGAGCAGGCCGACGGCAGCGGTCCGGCCCGGGCCCGGGCGCTCGGCGTCTGTCTTGTCAAGATGACCGGTGTGCTGGACGAGCTGCACCCCGATCTCGTCGTCCTTTATGGGGACCGCGGCGAGGTGTTGGTGACCGCCATCGCCGCCCTCAATTTGCGTATTCCCATCGCCCACCTGCAGGGTGGCGACGTGTCCGGAAACGTGGATGGACTCGTGCGTCACGCAATTACCAAGCTCTCCCACCTTCACTTCGCCTCGACCGAACAAAGCGCGGCTCGCATCCGCGGCATCGGAGAGGAGGACTGGCGCGTCCATGTCGTCGGTGACAACCACATAGACTCCATCGTGGCCGGCGACTACAGCGACGCCGCGACGGTCCGGGCCCGGTACGATATTCCCGACGGCGAGCGGCCGATCATCGTGTTGCAACACCCGGAGACCACCCGCGAGCGCGACAGTTACGCCGATATGCGGGCGACGCTCGAGGCGGTGCTCGCGCTCGGGCGGCGGACGATCATCATCTATCCCTGTTCGGACCAGGGCTATGAAGGGATCGTCCGGGCTATAGGGGAAGCGCGCGGCTGCCCCGGCGTTTCGATTCA
>JADFGT010000143.1 GCA_022567555.1 Armatimonadota bacterium
CCTCCGACACCACTCCCGCGAACGCGCCGCAGACGGCCGCAGGGGTCGGGCACTGCGCCGTCGCCGCTTCCAGACTGGCGCGGCACACTCCCGCGGAGCAGGAAGCCAGGTTGGCAGGACCTCCCGATCCCGTCCAGACCTGCGTCCCCTCTTCCACCAGCACGGCCTCGGTGGCCGTGCCGCCGCAATCTATGCCGAGGAGTTGCGACATATCACATTATTGCCCAGGTTTTGCCCTCCGGACGCGTAAAATGCCGACAGAAGCAAATGAAGGACCGCCCGAAGCCGCTGGCAATAGCCATCTTGGGGCCGACTGCGTGCGGCAAGTCCGCCGTCGCCGAGGAGTTGGCGCGCCGCCTGAGAGCGCGAATCATCAACGCGGACGCCTCTCAGATGTACCGAGGACTCGACGTCGGAACCGGCAAACCGGCCGACCACTCCAGGTACGAACTCCTCGACATACTCGACCTAACCGAATCCTTCTCGGCGGGGCGCTTCGTTCGCCTGGCGCGTCCGTTCTGCGTCAGCGAGGCTGAAGCAGGGCGTCACTGCATCGTTTGCGGCGGAACCGGGTTGTACGTTCGCGCCCTGTTCGAGGAGTACTCGGATATGCGTCCGCCCGCGGTGCCTGACGAGCGCCGACGCCTAATACAGGACCTGAAGACGCTCGGGCCCGAGGCCCTTGCCCAGCGAGAAGGCGTGAATTTGACCGGACTTCCTGCGCAGACGATCGCAAACCCGGTGCGGTTCATCAGGTTCATTGAAAGGGCAAGGGCAGGGCCGCCGGCGAAGCACACGCCACAGCCGTGGCCCGCCCGTAAACTGAAAATCGGCCTCAGGCTGCCGGCCGACGACCTGCGCAAACGCATACGGCAACGCGTGGAATGGATGATGCAGAATGGATGGACGGAGGAGGTCCGGCAACTTCTCAAAGAGGGCGCCACGCCCGGCCTTCCGGG
This sequence comes from Armatimonadota bacterium, assembly GCA_022567555.1. GTDB lineage: Bacteria > Armatimonadota > Fimbriimonadia > Fimbriimonadales > ATM1 > JADFGT01. The sequence continues at coordinate 960 of JADFGT010000143.1, forward strand.
TATGCGGGCGATAGGCTATCGCCAAATGATTGATTGCATCGAAGGAAGTGCCACTGAGAAGGAGACCCGCGAAGGGATACTCAGCCAGACCTGGAAGTATGCAAGACGCCAGATGACATGGCTAAGAAAGGAGCCGGGCATGATATGGGTGGACGCTGACGTAACGTCCAAGAGAGTGGCCGACCGCATTCATGCTCTTTTCGAGGAAGGGGGGATTCGCTGCAATGGGTAAAGGAATAAACCTTCAAGACATGTTCTTGAATCAGGTGCGCAAGGAGGGGATCCCGGTGACCGTCTATCTGGACGGCGGCGTGCAGTTGCGCGGTCTTGTGAAAGGGTTCGACGCGTTCTGCATCCTATTCGAAGCGCCCGGCAAGCCGACGCAACTCGTTTACAAGCACGCCGTCACTGCGATTCTGCCGGCCAAACCGATCCCAGGTTATCGGGCTGCTCCGCGCGACCGGGCGGAGAGTGTGCCCGCAGACAGGTCGCCGGAAAAAGCGTAAGCGTGCGCTTCACGAAGATGCACGGCCTCGGCAACGACTTTGTGGTCGTGGACGCCGTGTCAGAACCGCCTCCGAGCACGGAGTTCGGCAACCTCGCTCGCAGGGTCAGCCACCGGAGGCTCGGCATCGGCGGAGACGGCCTCATACTCATTCTTCCGGGCGAGAAAGCGCCTTTCCGAATGCGCATGTTCAACCCTGACGGGTCGGAGGCTGAGATGTGCGGCAATGGCGTACGGTGCGTCGCCCGATTCGTGCGAGAACGGGGCCTGACCGGCCTTGATACGGTGCCGATCGAAACCGGCGCGGGGTTGCTCGACCTGTACCTGGCTCTCGACGGCGACCGCGTGACCTCGGTGCGGGTGAACATGGGGCCCGCGCGCACCCTCCGGGGCGAAATCCCAATGCAGGGCCCTCCCGGCGAGGAGGCGCTCGCCTTCGAGTTCGAGGCGTCCGGGCGACGATTCGTCGGCACAGCGGTCTCTATGGGCAATCCGCACTGCGTGGTCTTCGTGCCGGACGCGGATGCCGTCCCGCTGCGAAGCATCGGCCCGGAGATCGAACACCACGCCCTGTTTCCGCAACGAGTGAACGTACACTTCGCGCAGGTGGTATCTCCACGCGAACTGATTCAGCGAACATGGGAACGCGGAGCTGGCGCCACGCCTGCCTGCGGAACCGGCGCCTGCGCATGTCTGGCGGCGGCGTTTCTCAACGGTCTGACCGACAGGCGCGCCACCGTTCACCTCCCTGGTGGAGACCTGGAGATCGAGATGGCCGAGGACCGGACCGTCTATATGACCGGTCCGGCCGAAGCCGTGTTCGAAGGCGTGTGGGAGCCGGACTAAGCGGCGTTCTCCAGACCGGACAGAAACTCGGAGAGCCGGAACCGCGACGAGCCCGTGAAATCGAAGAACTCCAGAGCCACTTCACCGCCGTCTGGGTTCGCTCTGGTGATGATGCAGAGCATGGTGAAGTCATCCTCACCTTCCCGACTCTCGATGCGGAGGGCGACCAGCGTTCCGCTCGGCAGCCGAGGGTCGCCGCGCAGACGACAACCGACTACGCTGAGGTCTACGACCTGGCCCATAAGCCGCTCGATCTCGGCACTGCCCCCGGCCTCGGAGACCACCGTAAGTTCAGCAGGAAGGTCAACCTCGAATCGAGGTGCCCGGCGGCGGTCGAAGACAATCCATTCGGCCTCCTCGACCTCAACGACGTGGCTCAGCCCATATCGGGTGACCGAGCGAACCGTGGCGGAGGTGTGCGTGCCGGAGCCGTCGTCGCGCCTGATGAGGGTGGCGTGGCTGCCGGCCTTCATCTGGTTCGTGAATTCGTTGGACGGGACGAGGAGCGTCAGGGGGTCGATCCGCTCCACCCTGACCGTGGTTAGGCCGGGCTTGTCAACCCCGGCAAGAACGAAGACAAGAGATTCGCCTGATTGAAGCACTGTGTTCACCTGCGGCCCGTGGCCGCGCTCAGGCCTGATTATCGGGCGGCTGTGTCATTAGGTGGAGGTCTGCGCCGCCGCAAAATCGCGGCCAGCGCGTAGTCGGCCTCCTCGAGACCCAGCAACTTGCCGATAGCGAGGTACAGCCACGCACCCCCCAAGCCCAGAACGAAGATGCGGCCCAGCGAGACGGCGTTCGCGGCCAAACCGTCCGGCGTGGGGACAAGTCGGGCCGCAAAAGCGACCGCCGCCGCCGTGGCCACCGCCGCCAGCCCGGCCAAGACGGTCATTCGCAGGATTCGCGCTCCGTCCACACGGCTCAGTTTTCGGCGAAGCCCCGCAAGCAGAAGAACCATCAAGACTACGGCGGACACGGAAACGGCCAGGGCCAAACCTTGATAGCCGAGGGGCCCTCCGCCGAGCACGACGCACAACAGGAAGAAGACACCGGTCGTCACGGTGCCAAGGATCACGGGCATCAACGTGTCCTCCATGGCGAAGAAGGCACGCATCAGAATAGGATGCGCGCACCAGGCGAATATGCCCAGGCTGTACATCTTCAGCGAACCCGCCACAACCTGAGTGTCCGAAGCGCCGAACTTGCCGTACTGGTTCATCACACGCACCACATCTTCGCTGAGAACGAACAGCACCGCGGAAACGAAGATGCCGAGAAAGAGCGAGGTCCGGAGCGTCTTGCTGAGGATCGCCAGGAACTGCGAGGCTTGACCCTTAACGAACAGGGCGACAAGCGTGGGAAAAACCGCGATGGCAAGCGCCTGGCCGAAGACCCCGAGCGGCGCCTGCATGATCCGGTTCCCTATCTCGAGGGCGGAGATCGCGCCCTCACCGTGAAGCGAGCCGAAGCCTTTGATTACGATCGCGTAGACGCCCGGCAGGCTCAGGCCCAACACCACCGGCAGCATGAGGCGGAACACCTTCGCCACGCCTTCGTGGCGAAAGTCCAGTACGGGGCGGAAGTTGACGCCGAAGCGGCGCATCATCCAGATCGGGATCAGCAAGTTCCCCACCACCGCCCCGACCAGCGCACCCCAGGCCAGCCCGAAGATGGGCACGGCCAGAATCGGGGCGAGGGCGGCGCCCCCCACGATGATGCCGACGTTGTATATGTTCGGGCTGAGCGCCGGGGTGACGAAGTGCCCGCGGGCGTTCATGGTGCCGAACATCAGGCCGCCCATGAAGAAGCCGAACTGCGCGGGCAGGAGAATGCGGGCCATCGCTACCGCCAGCGGCTGTGTGCTCTCGGGCAGCCCTGGGGTTGCGAGGCTGACGAGGGCCGGTGCCCACCACTCCGCGAGCAGGATGAGCAGGATGACAGCGGCCCCCATGATCGTGCAAACCGCGCTGAACACCTTCCAAGCCTCATCCTCTTTGCCCTCCGTCCAATAGCGGGTGAAAACGGGGATGAACGCGCTGCTGAGAGCGCCGCCGGCAACAAGGAAAAAGAGGAGATCAGGGATAACGAAGGCCGCCCTGTAAGCGTCGGTGAGTTCGTTCAGGCCGAACCGAACCGAGATGAACGCCTCCCTAAGCAGACCGAGCAGGCGGCTGAACAAGACGGCCGAAACCATGACTCCGCCCGCTTGGGCCACAGACATCGGCTTTGGCGGTTGAGGCACGGTCGTTAGAGGACTGCTGGTGCAGCGCGGCGACCCGGGGCCCGCGCGGGT
>JADFGT010000144.1 GCA_022567555.1 Armatimonadota bacterium
CCGCTTTTGGCAGGACGGCCCCGGCTTCGACCGCAATCTGTTTTCGCCAAAGGCCATTCGGCAGGCCATCGAATATCTTCATGCGAACCCGGTAAGGCGCGGGCTCGCCGAGGCCGCCATCGAGTATCAGTGGTCGAGCGCGAGACAGTACGCCGGGCTGAGCCCCAGTCCACTGCGCGTTGATGTCTACCCGGTTGTGAGATTGGGATGAAGGGAGAGGGTCCCTGAGATCGGCGGCATAGGATTCCTCAAGGCGAAAGCCGTCACGCCAATCTCAGGGGCACCCGCGCTGGTGGTCACGGCGCAGAGGTACGCTGTGCCCGATGAGGAGGTCAGCCTCAACAGCAGGAGCAGTTGAGGCATGAAGTGAAACGATAGTATAGACTAGGCACGGCGGTGTTGGCTAATACTATGTTTGCCGGACAAGAGCAAGATGCCCCACGATAGAATCGAGACTGCGTGGACACACTGCCGGGATTGGGTTTCCATATACGATGGAATGGTTACCGAAACCTACTTTCTGGACATCCATGGCTCCAATCTGATTTCAACGCTCGCTGCAATTCAAGACTCTTCTATTTCGTTTTCTCTCGCTCCGGAGTGGCGAGAGGAGGAGTGGGCAACAGATCTTAGCATTGAAGACGTAGTTCGAAAAACGCACTCCCCCGACTACACGAGCTTCGAGGTCGATTACGTCACCTCTGAGCCTGGGTTTGACCTGACGATTCGCCTTCTCATTGACCGGGCCGAACCAGGTCTTTTTGATGCAGATGCTGTATGGTGTTCAGACCGTGTATTCCCTAGCGGCATCGACATCCAGAAGCGCTTCCGTGATCTTCTGAGATACTTCCTCGGCCTACAAGAATCATTCAAGAGTAGTCGCGTCTTCATCGCGCCGGAAAACTGCGAAGATCCACGCGAAGCGCAGTCGCCTTGGCTGGAGATATGATGAGGTGGCCGGTCGCCGGACGCCGGGGGTAAGTGAGTCAAGACCGTGTGCCGTGGACATGTTGGCGAGTCTCCATCGCGCCGGAACTCCTCTCTCCGCAGGCCAACTTGTCCACGAACGGCCTACGAGCGGCCGAGGCCGGTGGCTACAATCTCAGGGGCGGCGCAGGCGCGGTTTTCATGATCGAGAACACCGAGGGCGCTTGGAACGTGACGGGGCAGGGCCCGGTCTTCAAGGGCTAAGGTTCCTCAGCCGTTCAACGCTTGCTCAACCGCGCGTGTGATCTTTGGATCCTCGGGTGTCACACGCGGATGAAAGCGGGCGATGACCTTACCGTCGGGGCCGATGAGGAACTTGGCGAAATTCCACTCGATGTCGTCCTTGTTCTCCGTCGAATTGAGCAACCACTTGTAAAGAGGGTGGATTCCCTCGCCCTTCACGACAATTTTCGAGAACATATTGAACGTCACTCCATAGTTTTCCGTGCAGAACTGTTTGATTTCAGAGTTCGTGCCGGGCTCCTGGCCCCCAAATTGGTTCGCGGGGAATCCGAGGACAACGAAGCCTTTGCCCTTATACTGATCGAACAGTTTTTGAAGGCCCGCATATTGGGGAGTGAGCCCGCACTTGCTCGCCACGTTCACCACGAGGATGACCTTGCCCTTGAATCGGCTTAGCGGAACTTCCGCGCTGTCTATGTCCTTCATCGTGAAGTCATAAATGGTGGCGGGCTTCGCAATTTGGGAAGACATGCTCTGATCCGGTTGCGTGGGCGTCCAGGCGCCGAGTGCGACGAGGGCTGCGGTGATCCCAAGGCTCAACATAGTATTCGCGATTATACACGTTCGGCGGGCCGAAGGCGCCGGCAATACCCGGCCTCATCATCTCGTCACGCCCTTAAGCGCGTACGTGTCGTGATGACGAGCCGCCCACCCGCCGCTCGGTATCGCGGCTCCCCGGACAGATTGCTATTCGAGGCCGCCTCCAGCAGAACATATGGAACGCAATCTGTCCGGGCCACCCTTCGATAGCCGATGGCCGCAAACTGAATACCCCCTAACGCCATAATCCGCCCCGTGCCCGCCCTTGAGATCATAGACCTCCGCGTCGCCTTCGGACCCGTCGAGGTGCTGCGAGGGGTCAGCCTGTCGGTCGAGCCCCGCGAAACGCTCGGAATCGTAGGCGAATCCGGCTGCGGCAAGAGCATGACCGGCCTGGCCGTGATGGGCCTCCTGCCCCCCGGCGGGCGCGTCTCCGGCGGCCGTATCTTCCTCGGCGACACCGACCTGCTCGCACTCCCTGAAAGGAAACTCCGCGAACTGCGGGGCAGCGACATTGCGATGGTCTTCCAGGACCCGTTCACCAGCCTGAACCCGATGATGCGCGTGGGGCGCCAGATTGCCGAGGCGCTGTCCCTGCATCAAGGACTGAGCCGCCGGAAGGCGCGGCGCCGCGCGGTGGAGCAGCTCGAAGCCGTGAAGGTGCCCGCGCCGAAGAGCATGGCACGCAAGTTCCCACACCAACTTAGCGGCGGCCAGAGGCAGCGGGTGATGGTGGCCATGGCGTTCGCCTGCCACCCGAAGGTGCTGATCGCCGACGAACCGACCACCGCGCTGGACGTGACGCTTCAGGCCCAGATACTCGTCCTGCTGAAAGAGTTGCAGGAACAGCAGGGCACGGCGGTATTGCTGATTTCGCACGACATCGGCGTCATCGGCTCGGTTTCCGACCGCATCGCGGTCTATTACGCCGGGCGTGTGGTGGAGCACGGCTCAGCCGAGGCGGTGCTGAAAACGCCGGTACATCCATACACGCAAGGCCTGCTGGGCGCGCTGCCGGGCGACACCGAGAGGCTGGTCTCGATCCCTGGACGGCCGCCGGACTTTGCGACGCTCGGCGCCGAGTGCAGTTTCGCGCCGCGCTGCGCGCATCGCTTCGAGAAGTGCTCCATAGAACCGTCGCTGCTGGCTCCCGCGAAACCGAAGACCGCCGAGCAGCGCGCCCTGGAACATGACTTCCGCTTCGTTGACCTCGACAACACCGAGATCCCCGGCAACGTGATCGCGTTGCTGCCGGAAAAGGCCGCCAGGAAGCATGAACTGGTGCCTGTGAAACTCTTGCAGAACGTGCTGGTCGTGGCGATGTCCGAGCCTGCTGACAAGAAGGCTGCCAACGCCGCACGGACCGCCGCCGGATGCCGGATTCTGCCCGTGATGGCGGACCGAGCCGCCATTTTGAGAGCGATAACGAAGCATTACGGCGGCGAGCCGCCCGTGCAGGCCGAAGAGCCGCAGGACACGGAGCACACCGGCGCCTGTTGGCTGGTGCAAGAGCCCGGCGCCGGGGCCCGAGAGACGATGGACGACTGACGACTGGCGACAAACAGCAAACGACAAACGACAAAGCCAATGCCCACCCCCATCCTCGAAGTCCGTGACGCGCAGGCCGCCTACAAGGTGCCCGGAGGCGCTATCCGCGCGGTGGACGGCGTCTCGTTCGACCTCGCTCCGGGCGAAACGCTGGCGGTGGTCGGCGAATCCGGGTGTGGGAAAACGACCCTCGCGAAAGCGATACTGGGCCTGGAACCTCTGACAGGCGGCGAGATTCTCGTCCAGGGCAAGCCGGTCGGGGGCGACCTTTCCGGACTGGCTGAACGAGTGGGCATCGTTTGGCAGGACCCCTACGCAAGCCTCGACCCGAGATGGCGGGTGGGGCGATCGATCGCCGAGCCGCTGCGCCTGCACAGACGTGGCGACTCCGGAGACCGCGTTGATGAGGTGATGAAGGCCGTCGGGCTGGAAATGGAACTGAAGGGCCGTTTCCCGCACCAGCTCTCCGGCGGCCAGCGGCAGAGGGTCGCGGTCGCGCGAGCGTTGGCGCTCAACCCGCCTCTGCTGCTCTGCGACGAGCCGACTGCCGCGCTGGACCTCTCAATTAGGGCGCAGATCCTAAACCTGTTGAAGGACCTTCAGGACGACCTGGGCTGCGCGTATCTCTATATATCGCACGACCTGACCACGGTGCGCTTCATCGCCGACCGGGTGGCCGTTATGTATTTGGGCCGCTTCGTCGAGATCGGCGGAATCGAGGAGGTCTTCACAGACCCCCGGCACCCTTACACGAGGGCGCTCTTGGATTCGGCGCCGACGCTGGCGAAGTTGGGGAGGCTGCCCGATGTCCTGCCTGGCGAGATCCCCGACCCGCTTGAAGTCATTTCCGGCTGCCGCTTCAGGTCGCGCTGCCCGCGCGGCCAAGAGAGGTGCGACACAGTGGACCCGGAAGCGACCGCCGAGAACGGGCGCAGGTTTCACTGCCACTTTCCGGTGGCTTAGGCTCGATTGCGGCCTGTGTTCGCAACGAGGCCGGACCCGCGGTAGCGGGTCCGGCCTCGGAGGGCCCGCAGGCAAAGAGCCTACGGTGTGATCTTCCAGATCGTCTGGTCAATCCCGACGTTCCAGCCTGTGAAGAAGCTGAATGCCGCAGCCTTCCAGGTCATCAGCGACTTTACTTGTCCTGTGCCCGGCTCGACGA
>JADFGT010000008.1 GCA_022567555.1 Armatimonadota bacterium
TTGCTGACTCTCACTGAGTTGACTCGTGCAAGCTGCATTCCAAGAGTCAGGTAACCGAGCGACAGCAAAGCAAGAGTCAGCAACGCAAGCGACAGACTAAATCGCTAAGTACTGACAGTACGCGACGGTAGTAGAACGGCGGCAACGATCCCCGACACGAGGCACACGCCCGCGACCGAATACACCGCAGCTTCCATCCCAAACTTGTCGGCGATCAACGCGCTGCTCAGAGCGCCGACCGCGTACCCCATGTCGCGCCAGAACCGGTAGACACCAAGCCCAGTTGCGCGCCAGATCGGCGCCATCCGGTCGCTTAGCCCTGCGATCGCAGTCGGGTACATGAGCGACCCGCCCACACCGAGCGCGAGCGAGCCGACGGCCCAGGCCGTGAACCCTTCCGTCGCTGCGATCATCGCCAGAGAGGCCGCGATCACGATCATGCCTGCGACGACGAACCCCTTTCTACCGTACCGGTCGCTAGCAGAGCCAAAGATCAGCTGTCCGACCGCAAATGCGCCGATCATGATCGCCGTTAACTGACCAGCTTGTCGGGCGTCGAGCGCCTCTTTGAACATAAGTATCAACAGACCCCAAGCCATACCGTCAGCTAGGTTCCGCGCAAAGCCTGCTTGCAAGTATCCGAACAGTCCTTTGTCTCGGAAACTGACTTTGGCGAACACGCTCTTCCAAGTCGGCTTTGCCTCGCCGCTCGTCTCTTCGATGTGTTCGTGGTCGACGTGGCGCTGCGTGTTCTTTACGAAGAACATTGTGACTGCAAGACCGATCAATGCAACGACCAGCATGAAGACGAACGGTGCAGTTTGAAGATTGTATCGAGCCGCGAGTTCAACGCCGACAAAAGCAGCGAGCGCGACTGCCCCGTAGCCGACAGTCTCATTGATGCCTGCAGAGAATCCCCGGCGCTTCTTGCCGCCGAGGTCGATCTTCATGAGCAGAGTGAGCGTCCAGCACAGCCCCTGGTTTAGGCCGAGGAAGACGTTTGCGGCGACCACCCAGCCCCAATTCGGCGCCCACATGATGAGCAGCGGGACCGGGAGCGCGAAGAGCCAGCCGATCAGTAGCACGCGCCTCCGCCCGAGAGTGTCGGCAAGGCGTCCGGCGAAGAGGTTCGTGCACGCTTTCGTTATGCCGAACGCGACGATGAAGGACGTTGCGACAGTCGCGCTGGTGAGAAGGAAAACGTCGGTGCCGAGCGTTGCGAGCGTTGAGCGCTCCACTCCGATCGTCGCCCCGACGAAGGCGTTGACCACGAGGAGCAGCAGGAACTGCGGCAAGTTGTTGGTGACGCCGTGGCGCAGATCCGGTGGCGGACGGTCGGGCACCGCTTTCAATTCCTGTTGAGTGGGCATGGTTTCTTCTACGCAGTTAGGCAAGCTCTCGGAATGCCCTGTTTCTCGGCAACGTGCGAACTGGGCCGGTAGTCCCGCCGGTCATCCTTGATGTGTGACGATGAAGGGATACGCTGCCGTGCCGCTCCGCCGATTCGCGTAGTATGAACTATTCAACGAGGTCCGGCGGTCTCCTCTTGCGTATCCGACCCATGCCGCGCAATCAGTGTTGAGGCCGAAATAGTGGCTGATGCCAGTCAGACCTCGGCGGGGTCATGGCCGGGAGAATGCCCATCGAGTTCTGCTGTGGCTCACCGGAACGGGTATGCCCGGCTAGGCTACAGACCGAGGGTTTCCTTGAGTTTCGCCTCGTCAAACCCCACGATTACGGTGTCGCCAACCTTCGTCACAGGTGTCGTCATGAAGCCGAGCGCCTGAAGTTCTTCGATCGCAGCAGGCTCCTTGCTTATGTCTCGCACTTCAAACTCTATGCCGTTCTTCCGAAGGAACTCCTTCGTTAGTTCGCAAAAGTGTCAGCCTGGCTGTGAATAGACGATAGGTTTCATTCGTTCATTCCTCCCTTCTTCAGCTCTCGCTCGATTGCGGCTCGGAGTCTCGGTCCATCCAGCCTGCGCTCATCATCGGCCAGCTGGTGCATCCAATCGGCAGGCACAGGCGGTTCTGCTTTCCATTCCGCGTCCTTACCATAGACAAAGAATACGTCCCAAGCATAATCATTCCCTTCCGGAAGTTTCACGACTTTCGCGAAGTCCCATCCTACCGATTTCTTAGATTCCCAGTAGTGTGTGAGCCGAGGTTCGGAGAACGCCTTCGCGCCGTCAAGCGCGAGTTGCCGGGCGTCAATTGGGCTGACAGGGCTCCATACTACGAACACGTGCAGATCTCGGCTCTTGATCTGTCCTAATACATCGTTTAGCACCAAACTGGCGCCCTGAATGCAATAGGCTCAGGTGGGAGAAAGGATGATCACGAGCCTGACCTTGCCTTTTGCGGCGTTGAAAGCGGTCTTGAGTTCTTGTGATTTCACGCTTAGGTCAACGAGCGCGTCCTGGCCCTTCTGCGATGGCTTCGTATGGCCGAAGCCGGACGTAATCGCGAAGACGATCAGAAAGGACAGCGAAAGATATCGGCCGAAGGTGCGCCTGTACGTGTTACCGTCCATAAGTTTCAATCTTTCCTCCTATTGGTGGCACCGGTCTCAGTTTGCGCAAGCGGGCGAACAGGTCGTGCTGGGGTGCTGCTGTCATTTGCTTCTCCTGGTTCATTTCGACGTCTCGGCGTCGAAGCCTGCATCACGCACGGCCTGCAACAGCGCTTCGCTGTCCGGCGCAGGCTCATTGACCCAAACGGTGGCCGTTGCATTCTCAAAGTCAATTGCGGCTGACGTAACGCCGAGGACTTTCTCAAGGTTCTCCTTGATCGGAACGGCACACCCGGCGCAGTCCATGCCCTTTATATTGAGAGTGACCTCGTGCGCGTTGGCGGCGGTAGCCTCCGGCGCCGATCCCATGTCCGCTCGGGCGGCCAGGACGTTCGGATACGCCGCCATTCCGATAGCGAAAAGCGCGACGAACCAGAGGACGCCGATTCTGATCCTGCGTTTCAACCGCCCGCCGTCCGCCTCGCAGACTCCGTCCTTGCAGGACGCTTCCTTCGGCCTGCGATATGCGAAATAGAAGCCGAAGGCAAGGAAGACGGCTGTGAGGCCGAGAAGGTAAGGCCGCCAGGGCACGAGCGCGGCCGAAACCCCCAGCGAGCCCGCCGCCCCGGCGCCCAATGCCGCTGGGATCCAGCAGCACGCCGATGCGCCAAGCGCGCCGAACGCGGTTCCTACGATTGATAGTGCGGTGCTCATCTACTGGCTCCTTGCAGCGCGCTCTGGGTCTCAAGCACTGCCCGGAGGGCGGCGCTTGCAGATGAATTGATGGGGTGGTAGACGGCGAACTTGCCCTCCTTGCGGGGCTCGATGACCCCGGCCGAGGCGAGAATCCGCAGGTGGTGTGACAGGGCGGGAGCGGACATGTCGAGAAGCACGCTCAACTCGCACACGCAAAGCGGTTCGATCTCAACGGCCGCAAGAATCGTGGCCCGCGCCGGGTGCCCCAGCGCCTGCAGCAGGGCGCCGGCGTCTGCCAAGCGGTCCCCCCTGGGCAGCCGCGCCGCCACCCTGCGGACGCGGGTCGGGTCGTCGTTGTACGCGTCGCACCGGATCTCATCCACGGGGCTGGATCGGGAGTTCGGGTCCGTTTTCATGGTCTGTACGATTAAACAATTCCTTAATCGAAAAGGTTCCCGCCCTGTTTGGGTAGGGAATATGCTGTAAAGACGACGCCTGTGGAATGTCTACACGCTGCTTGATCCCCCTCACAGCATCCCCGCTGCCCGGGAAAGAACGTGGTCCCACACGGATGGAACGCGCGGGGACGAGTATCCTGTGAGCAGTGGGCCGCCTGGAGCGTCGCAGGCACGGCAGGGTTCAGGCCCCGGAAGGGAATGGATCGGCAGTTGTCTAAGTTCGTGCGGCTTCTCTCCTTGGCCGTCTGCGTGACGTTGGGTAGCGCCGTATTCGCCGATTCAAGCCGCAGTCTGCCCGGCCGCCGCCTCACGCAACCGCCCGTAATTGACGGGGTCGTCGGCCTCGACGAGTGGTCAGAAGCGGCCTCCAGTCAGGGTTTCGTGGACCGGTTTAGCGGCCGCGAGACGGAGTTCAAGACACGGCTCTTCGCCGCCTACGACGATGAGTTTCTCTATTTCGCCTTCCTGTTGTACGACCCGGACCCGTCGCAGATTCGAGCGACGGAGTATCGCCGTGAGGGCAGTCTGCGCGGTGATGACAGAATCACCGTGCTCATCAACCCGTACGGGACCTTTCGGCGGGAGGACTTTAACGAGTTTCGGGTGAACCCGAGAGGGGCCACGAACGCCGACTTCGCGGGGGGGCGCGCCGCAAAGCGAGAGTGGAGAGGAGAATACGAAGCCGCCGCGAGGGTCACGGATGAGGGCTGGGAGGCCGAGTTGCGCATTCCGTGGGCGATACTCCGTCTCCCGCCGCCCGGCGCGCGTGACCTAACCATCAACTTCGAGCGCGACGTGCCCCGCGCCCAGCAGGAAACGCAATGGTCAAGCTTGGGCCCAACCGGCCGAAGGGAGCTCCACGGAGTGTGGACCGATGTGGATGTGCCGGCTGTGCGCGCAGAGCGTCTAATCCAGGTGCTGCCGTATCAAGTCGTGGGAACGGAGGAGGGGACAGCGCTCGTCTTTGACTCCGGCGTGGATTTCCGCTACCAGTTCGACGCCCAACTCGGCGGACTTGCGACTGTAAACCCTGACTTCGCTAACGTGGAGAACGATGTGCTTGGCATCGAGTTCTCGCGGTTCGAACGGTTAGCCGACGAGAGGCGGCCGTTCTTCACCGAGGGTAGCGGTTTCTTCCGTGGGAGCGGATTCCGTGCGCAGCGAATCGGTCTGATTGACTTCGGCGCGAAGATGTTCGGGAAACTCTCCGACGAAGAGTCAATCGGAGCGCTGTTCACAACGAGGTTCGGCCACGAAACGGCGGGCGTGGCCAACTACCGCCGCACTTGGGGTCCGTACAGCTCGATGAGTGCGGCTTGGCTTCACCTGGACACGCAGGACGGGGTCCGCAACGACGTGGTCGGGGTGGGCGGGCGCTATTCGGTACTCCCCTGGGGCGTTTCGGGAGGCCTGTCTATGTCATCGGACGACGATGCGGGCACGGGCCACCGTGCGGACGGCGAATTGTCCTACTCGGAGGGTGCGTTTGTGGCCGAGGTTCGATACAATGAGGTCAGCGGGGACTTCGAGCCGAGACTCGGCTTTGCGCCTCTGCGCGGCTTTCGCGGTTTCAGCGCCTCGGCGGAATATGATCGCGACTATGCGGAGGGACCGATAGCGACGTTCGCGTGGGATGTGGGGGCCCGCCGCACAATTCGTTTCGACGGCGGCGGGCTGTTTTTGAACAGCGACTCAGCCGCAGTAGAGATAGAAACCAGAGCGGGGTTCGAGGTGGAGGCTTCGTTTGAGCGCTCCAACTTTCAGGGCGAACGAGACTCGCTATACGAACTGCGAGCGTCATATCCTTCCAATGACCCGTTTCGCCAGGCTGGCGTCAGCATCGTACTCGGGGACATCGAGGGCGAGGGTTACCAAGAACTCAGGGCGCGAGGGAGATATCGGTTTCCCTCGACCTTTAGCGTCGATTTCTCATTGCAGTTCGTCCGTTTCTCCGGTGAGAATCCGGTCCAGCACATCTTCAACGTCAGTTACGAACTCTCAGAGTATGAGTCTTTGCTCGGTCGAGCGATCCTCCGCGAGGGCCACCTGAACTGGTACTTCGCGTTTCGGAGGTCCGGTAACTTCGGCGCGGAGTACTTCTTGATAATCGGCGATCCGAACGCGGATGAATTTGAGAATCGGATCGTTCTGAAGGCGGTCTTTCCGTTCGACCTGCGCATTCGATAGAATCGAGCGGGCGGTGGTCAGGAACCGCCGTGTGCCGTCCGGGGCAGGAACGCGGGGACAAGATGGCGAACAGAAGAATACGGACGGCCAGGATCAGGCCGTCCGGGAGGAGATTGCCACGATGACCGCGCTACTGATCGCCACCGTACTTCTCACCGGGGCGCCGGCTCCCGTTCAGCAGACCGGCGACTTCCTGCTCCGGGCGCGTGCCCTGCACCGCCTCGTGCCGCTGATTGACGGCCACAACGACCTGCCCTGGAGGATGCGAAACCTCGTCAACTACGACCTTGCGAAATGGGACCTCAGCGAGCGCCATGATGACGGTCAGACCGATATTCCGCGCCTCCGCGAGGGAGGAATGGGCGGGCAGTTCTGGTCGGTCTATGTGCCCGTCGGCCTGTCCGGCCCAGAGGCTATCAAGGCGACGATCGAGCAGATCGAGTTTGTGCACCGCATGGCGGATGCCTATCCGGACACCTTTGAAATCGCGCTCACGGCCGCGGACGTCGCGCGCATTCACCGGAGCGGCAAGATCGCCTCTATGATCGGCTTGGAGGGGGGGCATTCGATTGATAGTTCCCTCGCGACGCTGCGCATGTTTTATAAACTGGGAGCGCGCTATATGACCATCACGCACAGCAGCAACACGCCGTGGGCGGATTCCGCGACCGACGATCCGGAGCACGGCGGCCTTACCCAGTTCGGCGAAGAGGTCGTGCGCGAGATGAACCGGCTCGGAATGATTGTGGACCTCAGCCACGTCTCGCCCGAGACGATGAAGGACGCGCTTCGGGTTACGAGAGCGCCGGTCATATTCTCCCATTCATCTGCCCGCGAAGTGTGCGACCACCCGCGAAACGTTCCTGACGACGTGCTCGAGTTGGTGAAAGAGAACGGCGGCGTGGTGATGGTGGTTTTCTTAGACAGTTACATCTCCCAGGAACTTTCACAATACTCGAGGGCGCGGCGGGCCACGCAGCAGCAACTGCGCGAGGCCCACCCAAACGATCCGGCGACCGTACAGTCCGGAATGGAGGAGTGGGACAAGGGGCATCAGCGGCCTCCTCCCGCGACACTCATGCAGGTGGCCGACCATATTGACCACATTCGCCGCGTGGCAGGGATTGAAAATATCGGCCTCGCCGGCGACTACGACGGCGGAGGTGGCCTGGAAGGCCTGGAAGACGTCTCGAAGTATCCGTACCTCACGGCGGAGCTGCTGCGGCGAGGCTACACCGAAGAGGAGGCCGCCAAGGTTCTCGGCCTGAACGTTCTGAGGGTGATGCGCGCAGTCGAGCGTGTGGCCGACAAGATGCGGGAGCGCGGAAGGCTGCTTCTGGCGGGGTGAAGGAGATGCGCGGAGGGCCGAAGGTCCCGTTCGTCCGTCCGCGAGTGAGGTGGACGTGCCCGGGGAACATCTCTTCATTTGATCCTTTCTTGAGAATGGAAACGTAATACATCCGGACCGCCGGTACAATCGCGGGCATGGACTTCGAACTGACCCAGGAGCATGAACTCATCCGCGAGAGCACACGGAAGTTCGCGGAAAAGGAGGTGCTCCCCGGTCTCACCGAGCGAGACCGCAAGCACGAGTCCGGCGGCGATCTGCTGAAGGCGATGGCGAAGGCCGGGCTCACCGGGACCAGCCTCCCGAAGAAGTACGGCGGACAGGACACGGACTACATCAGCCTCGGCATCGTCTGCGAGGAATTGGAGCGGGCCGACAGCAGCGCTCGCGTGGTGATGAGCGTGCACCTGGGCCTGCACTGCCTGACGCTCTTGCAGTGGGGAACGAAGGAGCAGAAGGAGCGCCTGCTGCCGCCGCTGGCGCGTGGGGAAAAGATCGGCGCATTCGCATTGACCGAGCCGAACGCCGGAAGCGACGTGGTCAACATGAAAATGCGCGCGGAAAGGAAGGGCGATGAGTACATATTGAACGGAGAGAAAACCTGGATCAGCCTTAGCGACTACGCTGATCAGTTTCTGGTCGTCGCCGTCACCGATTCGAACGCGCACAGCAAGGCACACGGCATGAACGCGTTTATCGTTGACCGCAACTCACGGGGGTTCAGCAGCCGGCCGATCAAAGGTAAATTGGGCGTGCGGGCCGGTGACACAGGACAGATCTTCTTGGAAAACGTGCGCGTTTCCGCTGCAAACCGGTTAGGTGAAGAGGGGGACGGCTTCAGAGTGGCGATGAGCGCGCTTGACCACGGGCGGTATACGGTTGCGTCCGGTGCGGTGGGGATCATTCAAGGTTGTTTGGACGCCTGTGTATCATACGCAAACGCTCGCACGGTGGGGGGGGAAGCAATAGGGAAGAAGCAGTTAGTGCAACAGATGATAGCGAACATGGCGGCATCGCGCGACATCGGTAGACTGCTTTATTATAAAGTGGGTTGGATGAAGAATATGGGATTGAGGCATACGCGCGAAGTTTCGCTTGCGAAATGGACGAACTGCGACAACGCCTTTCAATCAGCAAGCGATGCGGTCGAGATCCACGGCGCTTACGGCTACTGCGACGAGTTCCCGGTCGAGCGCCACTTCCGCAACTCACGCGGGGCAATGATTTATGAAGGTACACGCGAAATTCATACGCTTTTACAGGCCGAATACGCCCTCGGCTACCGGTCAGACCGGCCGTTGAAGCGTACGCTTCCGACGTGGCCGTTCGGGGAGGATGTTTAGGGAATTGTCGCTCTTCTTGCCTGTGAGCGAGGGGTTCAACCTACGATGAATACTAATCGAACCGATTGGCGCAGGGGCTGGGAAGAGCACAAGCGCCAGCAGATCCTCGCCATCGCAAGGGAAACGACTCCATTGCACCGCCTTCAGTGGCTCGAAGAAATGCTGCAACTCCTGTGGCGATCCGGGTTGACAAAACATACTTCCGCGCAGGAACGGAACCATGAAAACGAGTGACGAACGGCAGTTGGACCGTGAGCGGTCGAACGAAGATGCCGGTCAGACGGCAGGCGTGAGACGCAGGGTTCGGAGGCTTGCTTTTGTCGGGTTGGCCGCCGTTGTTCTCGCCGCTGCGCTGTTCATCTTCTGGCCGAGATCCGAGTCGGATATCGCGCTGAACATTCCGGACCCGGAGATGCCGAATCCGAATGCCTATGATATCTACAAAGAGGCGGGTGACCTCCTCAACGAAGAGCTCGAAAGGCGCATGACGGCGCGAGAGGCCGTTGACTTGTCGGCCGGCCAGCGACAGGGACCGCTATCGCTCGAAGAGGCATTTGCAGGAAAGAAGGGCTGGACCGGTGATCCCGTGTCTTCGGAGGAGAAAGCGGAACTGGTCAAGGCCCTAAAACCGGTTTTGCAACGCCTCCGTGAGGGAATGCAATATGAATACAGGCAGACGCCGACCAGCTCGTTCATGCGCCTATTCCCGGAATTGGCCCAATTCCGGGAAATCGCCAGACTGCTTGTCGTCGAAGGCCGGCTGAAGGCGGAAAGTGGCGATTGGACCGGCGCCGTAGACAGTTACCTCGACGCGGTGGACTTCGGCTCGGACATCGCGAACGGAGGAGAGATTCTTGGATTGGCCGTCGGTACTGGCGCGCAGTATCGGGGCCGGTATGAGGTCTGGGACGCGATCCCGCACTTGTCGGCCGCAGAGGCGCGCCACGCGGCGCGGCGGGTCGAGGGAGTCATAGAAAGGCAGAAACCCTTCCATGAAACCCTGGTGGAAGAGAAGTGGGGGACTCTGGCCTCGTGGCTCGAACTCATGTCCAACCCGGATTGGCCACTTTCGATATACGACGACCTCTATCTTCCTTCGCCGGAAGAGGACTACGGGTTCTTCGGCAAGGTTCGACACCGTTACCGTATTCGGACGACTTCCAAGCGCCGCGTGCTGGAGGGCTATGAGGAATACGCGGACGCGTGGATTCTTCGCGTGCAAGGCCCCTATCCTCCGGTGGGGCCCGGACCCGGCCTGCCGGACGACATCTTCAATGAATTCGTGCTAGATCTCCTCGAGGGTGCGGCATACACAAACTGGCTTCGTCACTTGCTTGCAAGTACGCAGGATTCGCTCCTCGCGTGCGCATTTGCCCTGCACGCGTACAAACTCGACCGGGGGGCTTATCCCGATTCCCTATCGAAACTCGCTCCGGAATACCTAAAGAGCGTCCCTTCGGATGCCTTCGCTAACGGCAAGTCCCTGATGTACATCCTCGCCTCCGACGGATACATTCTCTACAGCCTCGGCCCCGACGCCGACGATGACAAAGGCAGGAGTATCGAAGACATTGGGGAGCCGGAGTCCCGGATACGATTCCATGTTCGTCCCCAGAGCAAGGGCGACATCGTCGCCGGAATCAATAAGGATTAGCCTTCATAAGTGCCTTTCCGCCCAATCAGGCGCGCGCCACGGTTGCGCGTGAAGTAGTTCCAGGCCCACTGAACCAGGACCAATACTTTGTTAGAGAACCCGATGAGGAAGCATACATGAACGAACGCCCAAACAAACCAGGCGATGAAGCCGGAGAATCGGAGGCGCCCGAAGTCTGCGACCGCGGCGTTGCGGCCGATGACCGCCAGGTTTCCCTTGGCTCGATAGGCGAATCGTGCGAGCGTTCGTCCGCGCAGGCGCGACCTGATCAGGTTCGCAGCATATGCGCCCTGCTGCATCGCCACCTGCGCAACGCCCGGAAGGGCCGTGGGACCTTGATGCGCAAAGTGTGCCAGGTCCCCGATTACCAGAATTTCAGCATGCCCTCGCACCGAGAGATCGGGCTCCACGATCACCCGACTTGCGTCGTCGAGTTGGGTGCCAGCCGTTCGTGACAGAATTCCCCCCCAATCCGAGGCACGCACTCCCGCCGCCCAGAGCAGCGTCGCCGCGCGGATCGTCTCGCGAGCGCCGTCAGATTCTACGGTGACTGTCTTCTCGGCGATCTCGGTAACCATCGTGGCCGTTCTCACGGTCACCCCGAGCCGCTCGAGATAGCGCCTGGCCTTGCGAGAGAGGTGGCTTGGATACGTGGGAAGTACCCGGTCTGTCCCTTCTATGAGCAAAATCTTCGCGTCGGACGGGTCAAACCTTCGAAAGTTGTGCCTGAGAGTCGAATGGGCGAGTTCCGCGAGGGCGCCGGCGAGTTCCACGCCCGTGGGACCTCCGCCAACAATCAGGAAGTTGAGCCAATCTCGGCGTTTGTCGTCATCCGGCTCGCGCTCGGCGCACTCGAAAGCGTTCAGCACTCGGCGTCTTATCTCGAGCGCGTCTTCTATAGTCTTCAGGCCGGGCGCCGACTGTTCCCATTCCGGATGTCCGAAGTAGTGGTGGCTCACGCCGGTCGCCACTATCAGAGTGTCATACGGGATTTCGCCGCAATCGAGCACGACCGTTCGTTCATCCGGTTTCAAGTCCAGAGCGTCGGCCAGCAGCACCCGAATGTTCTTCGCTTTTTTCACGATGCCTCGCAGAGGCGACGCGATGTCTCCCGGCGACAGTCCTCCCGTCGCCACCTGGTAAAGCAGTGGCTGGAATAGGTGAAAGTTCCTCTTGTCAACGAGCGTGACCTCCACGGGGGACCGGGCCAGCGCCTTGGCCGCATACAGACCGCCGAACCCGCCGCCGAGAATCAGTACTCGGTGTGGCGCTTCGCCGCTCTTGCTGCCTGACCCGTTACCTGTCCTTATGGTCGCCATGCCGTCATCGCCATTCTGCACGCTCGGCACATGCATTGTGCATTGACCGGGTTCTCAGAGCCTCTTAGGACCGACAGATCCCCGCGCGACGATGTCCGGCTGCGGGGCGCGCCTGAAGCATCGGCCATAATCTCCACCATGCGCTGCGAAGGGGATCAGGAGCCGCTGCCCGGTGTCGTCGTGCGGCCGCTCAAGAGGCACAACGACGCACGGGGCTGGCTGATCGAGAACTACCGCGAGGATGAACTGCCGGATGGGTTTACTCCCGCGATGAGTTACATAAGCCTCACGCATCCGGGCGTGGCCCGAGGCCCGCACGAGCACAAAGAGCAGACCGACGGTTTCGTGTTCCTGTCCGGCAGGTTTCGGCTCTATCTCTGGGAAAACCGCCCCGGCGAGGAGCAAGAGCGCGCGCGACTGGAGGTGGGTGAAGAGAACCCGGTGTTCGTCACCGTGCCACCCGGCGTTGTGCACGCGTATAAGAATATCGGTGACGAGGACGCGTTTGTGTTCAACTTCCCGGACCGCCTTTACGGTGGATGGGGCCGCGAGGAAGAGGTGGACGAGATACGGCATGAAGACGATGAGAAGTCCAGATTCCGGTTGTGACCGGTTCGATGGGTTTCAGTTACGGTATTTCCACTCCGTCAACACGCGGCGTGTTGACGGAGTGATAAACCGCATCCATTGCCTGGAAACGCGGCGTGTTGACGGAGTGAAGGCGTCCTTATGAACATATTAGTTACAGGCGGCGCGGGATTCATCGGCAGCAACTACTGCCGGCTCGTCCTCAATCGTCGTCCCGGCGACTGCGTCGTGGTGTTCGATGCGCTTACTTATGCCGGGAACCTCTCCACCATCGAAGACCTTGAGAGAAACGAACGGTTTCGTTTTCGTGAGGGACGAATCGAAGACCCCGGCGCCGTGAGGCGCGTTCTGAAGGAACACCGGATTGAAGCGATCGTGAACTTCGCCGCCGAGACCCACAACGACCGAAGCCTGCTTGCGGCCGGCGATTTCCTCAGAACGAACGTCATCGGCGTGCACGTGTTGCTGGACTGTGCCCGGGAGGCTGGAGTGAATCGTTTTGTGCAAGTTTCGACCGATGAGGTGTACGGTTCCATCGAAGAAGGAGAGTTCACGGAGGAGTCTCCGCTTCAGCCAAACACGCCTTATTCTGCGAGCAAGGCCGCCGGCGACCTTCAGTGTCGGGCGCATTTCGTGGCTTATGGCGTACCGGTCATCGTCACGCGGGGGGGGAACACGTACGGGGCTTTTCAATACCCGGAAAAACTGATCTCTTTCTTTACGACGCGCCTGATGGACGGCAAGAAGGTGCCCGTCTACGGCGAGGGCAACCAGGTGCGAGAGTGGATCCATGTTGAGGACCATTGCTCGGGCATTGACGTTGTGCTGCGCAATGGGCGGCCGGGCGAGATCTACAACATCGGCGACAGAAACGAGCGGCGCAACATGGAGATCGTTGACGTTCTGCTTGATGAACTGGACAAGCCGAGAGAACTGGTGAAGCATATTCCCGATCCGCGAAAGGGCGCTCACGACAAGCGATACAGCATGAACGCCGACAAGATTCGGGCGCTGGGCTGGGAGCCGGCGGTGCCGTTCGATGAAGGACTGAGGGCGACGATCAGGTGGTATGAGGAGAACGAACAGTGGTGGCGGGCGATATGCGCAGAGCCGGAGTATCAGGCGTTTGCACAGGCGTTTTACGGGCCTGGATTGGGCGATGACCTGTGAGGGGCGACAGCCGATAGACGATAGGCGAAGGCCTGCGGGCCAATGGGACTCAGAGGCGCAATCGGAGTATTGAGAACTGTGTAAGGACCACTGCCAACAGAACCTGGTACCCCCGACCGGATTCGAACCGGCGATCTTCGGCGTGAGAGGCCGATGTCCTTGGCCGCTAGACGACGGGGGCACAAATCGCTCGTGGATTATACTTCAAGGTCGTAGGGCATCGGCCGCTTTTGCCGTCTCGCGCCGCAGCCGTGCGCTAAGTGGCGGGCACGGCGAACGTATGGCCGTCCGTCCGATATCCCAGTGCGCTCGGTGAACCGCCAACCGACGACCCGCATCAGGTTCCGCAACTACGGGCGCCCAGGTGCCTCAGAGAACCTCGAACAGTTCTTCCGCGGCCTCGACCTTCGCCTGTATGTCCTCGTTCAGTTGCCTCTCGTCCTCATCCGAGATGTCCAACCAGGCAGCGACGTGCTCGTCGAGTGCGACCTGCGGAGTGGGCACAGCGGGGAAGCCCGCCCTTTTCGTGTAATGGTTTGCGGCGTGCACTATTGCGAGGGCCGCGTCCGGAAGTTCGCTGTACGGCCCGTGGTGGTTGGCCACTACAAAGGTGAGCGGTTCCGGAAACTTCCAGGCTGACGTGATGTATTCACCGACTTCGGCGTGGTTGATCCCAAGGACTCGGTCTTCGGCCTTCAGGAGCGGCATCTGCTCTTTGACAGCGACTTGAAGCGTCTCGCGATAGGCCTCGCTGAAACTGCTAAGGAGGAATAGTTTGCCCAAGTCATGCAGTAGGGCGCCCACGTGCGCCAAGTCGCGGTCGGTATGCTCGACATTCTGACGCTTCGAGAGGAGCAGTGCGGCTGCCGCGGCGCCGAAGGAGTGGCGCCAGAAGGCGTATTGGATCTTGGCCAGGCCGGGAACGCGTGCCTTCACCAAGCTCATAGCGGCCATGCTCAACACCAGGTTTCGAACCTGTTGGAAACCGAGGATGACAATGGCGTGGGAGGTGGTCGCAACCTTTGCTGAGAGACCGTAATAGGCGCTGTTGACGACTCGCAACACCTTGCTGGAAATCGCCTGGTCCGACGAAATGAGGCGATCCAGGTCGGATGCCGTCGTGTCGGGCTGCTCGCTGGCCTCCAGGATTGTGGCTACAACTGTCGGCATCGCCGGCAGGTCTTGCAGTGATCTCTCGATGTATCGGCGCAATGCGCCACGGTCAAATGCCAAGGCCATTCTGAGCTCCAGTTTGATCCCCGCGGGCGGCGCAAGAATCGTCAAATCTGCGTAGTTGCGCGAGGTCATCGCCGGCCGGTCGCCGCGCACTAAAAATATCTTCGGCGGCCTGCGCCTTTTTCGTTAGACGAGCGGAGGTCGCTTCGGCTATTATTCATGGGGTGGAGATCCGCTTGACCCGGCTCACAATTCGCCGCCGCCGCGCCCTGCGCATCAGCCGCGGCGTCTCCGGCACGACCGAGAACCTGTTCGTGGAGGTGCGTGCCGGCGGAATCGCCGGCATCGGTGAGGCCGCCCCTGTGGGGTACCGCGACCCGCAGGACGCTGAATCGGCGGAGAGGGAAATCGGCGCGGCGGCCCCCTCGCTTGCCTCTCTTCAGCCCTGCCAGATGAGCGCAGTCGAGGCGCTGCTGAAGGAGGGTGGCGTGCGCTCGGCAGCCCGGGCGGCCATAAACATCGCCTGCTACGACTGGTTAGGGAAAAGGGCCGGTCTGCCGGTGTACAGGCTGCTTGGCCTGGAGCCGAAGGCGCCGCCGACCAGCGTGACAGTCGGCATCAACACTCCGGAGGTCGTGGCGGAGGAAACCGCGCGTATTCTGGCTGAAACCGGCGGGCGCGTCCTCAAAGTGAAGCTGGGTGGCGAAGGGGGCATCGAAGCCGACAAGGAGCGGTTCCTTGCGGCCAGAGGCGCCGTTCCGGATGGGGCAGCCCTGCGCGTGGACGCAAACGGAGCGTGGGGCGTATCCGACGCTGTGCTCATGATCGCTTGGCTTGCTGAACAGGGCTGCGAATACGTTGAGCAGCCTATATCGCATGAAGCGGACGACGAACTGCCGCACATATACGAAAAGCGAAGACTGCCGATTCTGTTGGATGAGAGCGTATGGACAGCGCACGACGCCGCTCGCTTGGGCCGATTGTGTGACGGCGTAAACGTGAAATTGATGAAATGCGGAGGAATCAGCGAGGCGCTAAGGATCGTTCATACGGTCAAGGCAATGGGTCTCAAGACGATGATCGGGTGCTTCGGCGAATCGTCGCTGGCGATCTCGGCCGGCGCCGCCATCAGCGCACTATTCGATTACGTGGACCTGGACAGTCACCTAAACCTTGACCCCGACCCGGCCGAGGGCGCGGAAATGGTGGACGGCGGCCCGCGGCCGCGCGACTTGCCGGGAATAGGGGTCCGGATGCGATGAGCGAAAGACGCATGGACCCGGACGCCCGGATCGCGCTGCTGGTGCACGGCCACCTCGTCGAACTGGCCGGCAAGATGGCGTCCGGCATGCTTCGCTACGCAGATGAGAAAGTGTGCGCCGTCATTGACCGCGACCACGCGGGCCGGGCCGTTATGGACGTTATGCCGATTCGTTCGGACACACCGGTCGTCGCCTCCGTTCGAAAGGCGGCCGCATTGGGGGCGGACACGCTGCTTGTTGGCGTTGCACCGCCGGGCGGCAGGCTGCCGGACGGTTGGCGGAATGAGATATTGGAGGCGCTCGACGCCGGCATGTCGTTGGTGAATCCGCTTCATGACCGTTGGGAGGCGGACGAAGAACTGAGGGCACGGCTGAAGCCGGGACGCTACATCTGGGACGTGCGGGCCGAGCCCCCCAACCTCCAGCTCGCGACGGGCGAAGCGGAACGTCTGTCCGTTCCGCGCGTCCTCACGGTGGGGACGGACATGGGCTCGGGGAAAATGACTGCGGCGCTCGAGTTGGTGCGAGCAGCGGAGCGGCAGGGTCGCCGCGTCGGCTTCGTGGCAACGGGACAGGTCGGAATCTGCATATCCGGTTGGGGCGTGGCGATTGACGCGGTGCGTGTTGATTTTGCGGCCGGCGCGGTTGAGGCGGCGGTGGTGCGTGCGGCGCAGGACGCCGATCTCGTCTTGATAGAGGGCCAGGGGGGGCTTCCGCACCCCGCCGCAACAGCGAATCTCGCGCTCCTTCGCGGCGCAATGCCGACCCACCTTTTGATGGTGCACCGGGCCGGACAGACGGCGATCCGCACCCAGCCGTGGGCGAGGGTGCCGCCGTTGAAGCCGCTCATCAGGCTGTACGAGGACTTGGCCGAATGCTGCGGCTGCTTCCGCCGGCCACAGACCATCGGCGTTGCGTTGAACACGAGCAATCTCTCCGACGAAGATGCCGGTGAAGCTGTGAGGTCGGTTGAGAGCGAGACGGGTCTACCGGTGACCGACCCGGTGCGGTTCGGGTGCGGGCCGCTCGTCGCGGCGCTTGAAGCGGACCTGTCAGCGCGCGCTAAGTGACCGCAGAATCCGGCCTAAGATCACACCCACGATTGCGGCCACGGCCATGCCGCCATATAGTGCGGCCATCCGGCCGAATCCCAAGAAGCGGTCGAAGCCCAGGTAAGCAATGGACACGACGGCTGCCGCGGCGCCGATCCACGCCGCGCTGCGGGCGGCCAGCGAGCGGCCGGCGAGCGCGAAGACCGCGGCGGCGAAGAACGGGAGAAGGGTCACGGCGGCCGCCAGCGCGAGTGCGCGGGGATCGGGCGGGTTCATCTGCCGGAGCGTACCGCCTCGCCCAGCTCGCCTGCCGCGTTGTGCACAGGCTTCAGCAAGGTCGGCGGGTACGACACTCCTGTCACGCGTCGCACCGCCCGACAAGAGTGTCGGGCCTACCTGAGGTTCATCATTGCCCCGGGGCGGAGGGTGCGGCGAGGTTCGGTCCGGATGTCCGGCTGTACGGGGACCGGGCAGAACCGCCGATAATCTCATATTGGCGGGACCAGGCAATTCGGTGTGGCGATTCCCGGCGCCCGCGGGCAATATAGCGATTGGAGTAGGGCATCATGGGTTTCAGCGGATCAGGCATCATGTTCGCGGGGTTGAGTTCGGGCATTGACACCGAAGCCATCATCTCCCAGTTGATCGCGCTCGAGGCCCTGCCGATTCGGCGCCTCCAGTTCGAGCAGGCGAAACTGCGGGTCCGCCTGGACGCCACTGACCAATATAAGTCGCTTCTGGAGACGCTCCGCACGGCGTCGAGAGACCTGAACACGTCGGCGGCCTTCAAGACGATTAAGACCCTAAGTTCCGACCCTGCGGTCGCCACCGTCTTCACCACTAATTCAGCGCTCCCTGGAATCTATGAACTGGCAGTCAGCAGGTTGGCGCAGGCGCACAAAGTGGCGACGACCGCACAGACTGATGCGACATCGGCGCTCGGACTCAGCGGGTCCTTTCTCGTGAACGGCCGGGCGGTGACGGTGGACGCCGGAGACAGCCTCACAACAGTCGCAACCAAAATCAATTCGGCGAGCGCGGGGGTCACGGCCTCCATTATTGACGGCGGTTCCGGAAATGTTTTCCTGACTCTAACGGCAGACGATTCGGGCGCGGACAACGCCATCGCAATCAGCGACGTTTTTGACGACACGGTTTTGCAGTCGCTGGGATTCGTAACCGGCTCGGCTTCCATTCGGAAGGCGATAACGAATGGAGCGGAGAGCATCCGGTTCAACGACAACGTAACCGCCGTGGGAAGCCTGCTCAACATCACGGTCGCGAGCGGCAACATTCAGATAAATGGCACGAATATCGCGATTGATTTCAGTTCGGATTCGCTGACCGATATCGCAGCGAATATCAACGCTTCCGGCTCCGGCGCCTCGGCAACGGTTGTCACGGAAGAAGTTGGCGGCACGACGCAGTATAAACTGCAGATCACGGGCGCTTCGACACCGACGTTCACCGACACAAATAACATGTTGCAGAGCCTCGGGATCTTACAGCGTGCGGCCGGGAACGAATTGCTGGCCGCCCAAGATGCGCAGTTCACCCTCGACAGCATATCTCTGACGAGTTCGTCGAATTCAGTCACGGGAGTGATCCCCGGCGCCACAATAAGCCTGCTGAAGGCCGACGTGACGACGCCCGAGACAACGACGCTCACACTTAGCCGAGACGCGGGAGCGACTCGCGTTAAGGTTGAGGCCTTAGCGACCGCGTACAACGCTGTGCTCGACTTTTTGGACGGCGCAGCGGCCTTCGATGCCGATTCCCTTGTTACCGGGCCGCTGTTCGGGGACTCCACCGTGGGCGTCATTCAGGACCGGATGTTTCGTGCGCTCCTGGATAGTCCGGATGGAATCACCGGCGACTACAAGAACCTGCTGGCAATCGGAATTGAGTTCGACAGCGACGGCCGCATGAGCGTGAACGCGTCTACGTTCGACCTTGCCGTTACAACCAGTCTAAGCAACGTGACCGCGTTGTTCAGCGAATTAGGAACCTTCGTTGATGACATCGGAACTCCCATCAACGATCCGACCATCAGCTTCGTGTCCGCGACATCCGCCACAAAGCCCAGTGGCCTGATGGGATATCTGATCAACATCACGCAACTGGCAACACAAGCCGCGCACACGGCAGGCACGGCCTTCACGGCGGCCAGCACGCAGACGGAGACGATCACGTTCGACGGCAAACTTTTCGGCAGCAGCGCTTACGCCATCACGGTCGATGTGGGTTCTACGCTCGATGACCTGGTCAACCAGATTAACACAGACTCGAAATTGAAGGATCTCGTGGTGGCCAGCCAGAGTGTCAGCAATGGATTGGTCCTTACTTCGAAAGTATACGGCACTCCGGGCGATTTCACCGTCGTCAGCAGTCTGGCCGCGGGAAATGACAACAGCGGCATCGGCGATACCGTAATGAGTGCAATCGGCCTTAACGTGGCCGGCACATTCAACGGCGAGAGCGCCACGGGCCGCGGGCAGGTTCTGACCGGCATCCAAGGCAATGCGAACACCGAGGGCCTCTCCATAATGGTGACCGGCGGCCTCACGGGCGACCGAGGCAACCTGGTCTACACGACTGGCGCAGCCTCGGTCATCGAAGACGCTCTCGACGTGGCGCTCGATTTCGTGAATGGGCTTGTGACGACCAGTTCAGACTCGATTCAGAGCCGGATTGACGACATTGACGATCGCATAACCGGTCTTCAGGACTCGCTTGTGCGCAAAGAGGAAAGCCTCCGGCGAAAGTTTCTCGTTATGGAGGAAGCTATGGCACGCTTCCAAGCGCAGATGGCGCAGATGACTGCGCTGCTCAACAGCATCTCCAGCACAACCGCTTCGCCAATGGGGTTCTGAGTCGCGGCCTGAGCGCGCGCGAACATCAGCAACACGGCAGGCTCCCTACAGTGGCTCAAACCCGCATTAGAACGGACTCTTTCATAAAGAGCCGCACCGCCGTGAAAAGTCCTACTGCCGCGAGCAAAATCCCAACCGACGCCGTCACCGTCAAACTGAACCAGTCCACACGGTTCAGCAGCGCGTCGCGGATTACTGTGGCGGTGTTTAGGATGGGCACAAATGCGATCCACTTTGCCCCGGCGACTCCGGTGTAGCCGATGAACTGGCTGAATACGGCAGGCACCAGGACCACGAAACTGAGCAGCGACAGATAGCCCTGAACCTCCCGCTGGTTACGCGCAAAGGTTGACACTGCTAAAAGCGTTCCGGCGAAAAAGATGACGAGCGGCAGAACGGTGACGATGAGGGCGAATACCGAAAGGCCGCTTAGGGCAAGCCCATGTTGGAAAAGACGCTCCGTGATAGGAATCCTAATGAGAGCCATCACTATTACGCCCGCAAGGGCAGAGATACATGCCACCAGGCTAACCGAAGCAAGCGCCGTGAACTTTCCAAAGGCTATGGCCGGCCGTGAAATCGGCGCCACCAGCAGCGTTTCGAGCGAGCCCCGCTCCTTTTCTCCCGCAACCAGATCGCCTACGATTGAAAACCCGCCGTAAAACGCCCATATCACTATTAGATATGGGAGAATGCCGACCAACCATTCGCTCGCAAACGGCTGGCTGATCTCCGCCTCCCTTGCTCGCAAAACGAACGGATCGAACTGCTTGTCGTCAAGGTCCAGTTCTCGAATGCGGGCCCTGACCGTCTCTGTTCGCGCGGTTTCGACGACGGACCTGACGGCTTCCAGCGCTATCATGCTCGTCGTCTCGCTCCGGTCCACAATCACGTAGAACTCGGGCGCTTCCCGCGCTTGGTACCGGCGCGCGAAACCGTCCGGAAACTGCAATACGAGCCTTCCTTTCTTGTTCCGCAGCGCGTCGTCAGGGTTGGAGTTCTTCGACAGGTTGCGGATCTCGAACCGATGGGTCATGTCCAGCAGGTCGAGCACGGGCGCGCCTTCCGTCGCGTTTATAACGAGCAACTTGTGAGACTTTTCCTCGCTGAGCGACAGATCGAGATAACCGAACAAGAGGATGATCATAACCTCCAGGAAGAGCGGTCCCAACAGCGCGCTGAAAAACAGCCGCCGGTCGCGTGTGAACTCTCGCATCTCCTTTCTGAATACGCAGAACCACCCGCTCATGCCGGATCCTCCGTGGGCGAGACAAGGCTTATAAAAACGCGCTCCAGATGTGTTTCGCCGGTCTTCGCCTTCAACTCTTCGAACTTGCCGATGGCGGCGATGCGGCCATCATGAATCACGCAGATGCGGTCGCAAAGGTGCTCCGCCTCGCTCATGATGTGCGTGCTGAAGACGATCGTCTTCCCTTGCTCCTTCCGCTCTTGTATGAACTCCCTGATCTTGCGGCTGGCGAAAACGTCCAGGCCTACGGTCGGCTCGTCGAAGAACAGCACAGGGGGGTCATGCAGGATCGTACGGGCAAGGCTCACCCTCTGTTTCTCTCCGGTGGACAACTTGTCGCACAGGCGGTCATGATAGTCCCCTATTTCGAGGAGGTCAACTACGTATTTCACTCGGCGCTCCAGGTCCGCTCCGCGCAATCCGTAAAGGTTTCCGATGTAGCGTATAAACTCTCCTGCAGTCAGCCGCGCATAAAGCGCGGTCGTGCTGGACATGAAGCCGATGCTGCGCCGGACCTGGCCGGGTTGCCGAATCAGGTCATAGTCCGCGACGATTGCGGTTCCGGACGTCGGCGTGAGCACCGTGCTCAGCATCCGAAGGAGCGTGGTTTTGCCGGCGCCGTTCGCCCCCAAGAGGCCGAAGATCTCTCCGGGCCGGCACTCGAACGAAACGCCGTCCACCGCCTTGACGACGCCCCGCTTGCCGTCGCGGAAATGCTTGACGAGGTCGTGGACTTCGATCATCGTGGGGGAACCGGGCAGTTATCATACCGTCCACGTGATGATGTTAACTCCCTGAACACGCGCCGTATTGGAGGAGTTAAAATGCGCATCCCGTCATAATGTGTCGCGATGCCCCACAAGATCGCAGTCCTCCCCGGTGACGGAATCGGGCCGGAAGTCACGGCAGAGGCCGTGAAAGTGCTGAAGGCCGTCACCGGCGACCTCGAATTCGAGGAGACGCTTGTCGGTGGCGCCGCATACGACGCCACGGGCCATCCGCTCCCCGATGAGACGCTGAAACTCTGCCGGAAGGCCGATGCAGTGCTGTTGGGCGCTGTCGGAGGGCCGAAGTGGGACGCCGTGGAGCCGAAGGAATTGCGACCTGAGGTCGGGGCCCTCCTCACGCTTCGGAAAAAACTGGACCTGTATGCGAACCTCCGCCCGGCCCGCATCTTCAAGCCGCTGATGGACGCAAGCCCCATAAGGTTCGGCCCGAGCGGGCCGATTGACCTAATCATCGTGCGAGAACTCACAGGCGGCATCTACTTCGGAGACCACTACCGGCAGCGTTCGGGAGAAGAGGCCGTGGACACGTGCCGCTATACGAGGGAGCAGATTCGGCGCGTCGCCGAGTGTGCTTTTGAAATCGCAAGGCTGCGGAAAAAGACCGTCGTGTGCGTTGACAAGGCAAACGTCTTAGAAACCAGCCGTCTCTGGAGAGAGGTGCTGAACGAAGTTAAAGATGACTATAAAGATGTCGAACTCAGTTTTATGTTGGTGGACAACTGCGCCATGCAGTTGGTGCGCGACCCGGGACAGTTCGACGTGATTCTTACGGAGAACATGTTCGGCGACATCCTGAGCGACGAGGCCGGGCAAATCACCGGCTCGCTCGGCCTCCTCCCAAGCGCATCGCTGTCAGGTGCGATAAGCGACAGGCGATTGACGCTTGGCGACGCAGACGAATCGCCGGTCGTTTTCGGTCTCTACGAACCCGTGCACGGCTCGGCGCCCGACATCGCCGGACAGGGGAAAGCCAACCCGCTCGGCGCCATTCTCAGCGCAGCGATGATGCTCAGATACAGTTTCGGCATGGACGCAGAGGCCGACGTAATCGAAAACGCCGTGGAATCCTTATTGGAGCAGGGAGTTCGAACGCCGGACCTCGGCGGAACGGCGACGACGGAAGATGTCGGGGGTTCCGTCGCTTCCAGGGTGTGATCGGGCGGCCCGTAGTGAAACGAGACCAGCCGGGCGACTCTTGGCCGAGGCAATGGGGCGCCCAATCAGCCGGCCGAGTCGCCCCTACGTAAGCCCCAGCCGCACGAGGTCTTTCAGCATAACGATGCCGACAACGTCGCCGTCCTGCAGCACGGGCAGTTCTCCGATCTTTTGCGGAAGACTTTCGAAGATCTCCAGAACCTCGACGGCCGGCATGTCGGCGGGGACGGTGTGTGGGTCGCGAGTCATCAGGTCCTCCGCGCGGGCCGTCAGCGCGTCCTCGCCGTTCTGGCCGGCGGCCACCAGGTGGCGCCGGACGTCGCCGTCGCTGATCAGCCCCAATAGCCCCCCCTCATCGTCCACGACGCACGCCGCCCCCGCTCCCGCTTTCGTTATCTTCTGCAAAACGTCGAGAAATAGCATGTCCGACGATACCAGCGCAAGGTCCTCCGCTTTTCTCATCGCATCGGATACACGCATCAACAGCCGCCGCCCCAGCGCGCCGCTCGGGTGATAAAGCGCGTAATCGTCTTTAGTGAACTTTCGCTCCTGCATCACGGCCAGCGCCAACGCGTCCGCAAGCGCGAGCATGACGGTTGTGCTCGTTGTGGGCGCCAGATTGTGCGGGCACGCTTCCCGGTCCACGCTCACATCGAGGACCAGGTCGGAATGCTGCGCGGCGGTGCATTCAGGCCGGCACGTCATAAGGATGCTGCGGGCGCCTATTTGTCGAAGCGGAGGGAAAAGGCGCAGAATCTCTTCGGTCTCGCCGCTGCTGGAAAAGATGACGACGATGTCGCCCGGCGTGACCATCCCCAGGTCGCCGTGCACCGCGTCGCCCGGGTGAAGATAGAGGCTGGGCGTGCCCGTGCTGCTCAGCGTGCTGCTGAACTTCTTGGCGATGTCTCCGGCTTTTCCGATGCCTGTGGTCACGACCCTGCCCTTGCACTCCAGCAGCCAGCAGGCGGCGGTTTCAAACCGTTCGTCCAGGCGCTCGGAAAGGCTAAGAATCTCTTCCGCTTCCTGGCGAAGCGTGCCGCGCATGAACTCCAACATCGGGTTTAGCCAAGCATACCTGCCGCGTCGGCCCTCGGCAGGTGTAGTGGTAACATCCGTCCATGCCCGTAAAGACGAAGCCGCAGGCCGTGGAGCGCGCCCAGGCCTGGTTGGAAGAGCACCAAGACGAACTGCTCGCAGACCTTCGCGCTATGCTGCGGATTCCGAGCGTTCAGGGCGAGGCTGAACCGAACGCCCCCTTCGGGAGCGAGAACCGGCGGGCGCTCGACCTGGCGCTGCGATTGGGCGAAAAGTGGGGAATGCGCACGCGCGACGTCGAGGGCTACGCCGGCCACGCGGAGTTCGGCGATGGCGAGCCTTTGGTAATGGCGCTTGGCCACCTCGACGTAGTGCCGGCCGGCGACGGCTGGAAGCATGAGCCGTTCGGCGCGGAGATTGACGGCGGATACGTTTATGCCCGCGGCGCGCAGGACGACAAGGGGCCGACGATGGCGATATTCTATGCGGCGCGCGCGCTGAAGGAAACCGGCGCCGACCTGCCCGCCCGTCTGCGCGTTGTTTTCGGCTGCAACGAAGAGAGCGGCTTCAAATGCGTGAAAAGGTATTTCGAAGTTGAGGAAGCGCCTACTTTGGGCGTCGCTCCCGACGCGGCATGGCCGCTTATTCACGCCGAGAAGGGGATCGCGAACCTCACGATTCGCGTGCCACTTCCGAAAGGCGCGATAACGCTCACCGTCCTGCAAGGGGGGTCACGGCCGAACGTCGTGCCTGACAAAGCGCGCGCCGTTCTCGTAATCGCGGAATCGGAAATGGCCGCTGTTCGCGAGAAGTGCGACGATTATTGGGACCGCAACGTTTCTTTTACGATTCAGGACCGGAGCGTGGAGATTGACGCAATCGGCAGCGCGGCGCACGGAAGCACTCCCTTTGAGGGCGACAACGCTATCGTCCGCGCGTTGCGCGCGGCGGCGGCGCTCGCGCCGGCGGAGCAGCAGGAACAGTTCTCGAAACTGCTGGCCATCGGCCACACGAGCGGCGCCGGTCTCGGGATTCATGGCCGCGACGACGTCTCGGAAGACCTCACCACGAACTTAGCGATAGCCGAGGTCGCCGGCGGGGCGGCCGTCCTCACGATTAACGTCCGATACCCGGTCGAGTGGAAGGGCGCCGACGTGCGGGAGCGGTGCAGCGAATTCCTGAAAGAGGAGTTTGAGGGCGCGGAGGTGGAAGATTTCAGCGACAGCCCGCCTCTGTATTTTCCGCTGGATAGGGAGCCCGTGAAGACAATCCTCGAGGCGTACCGCGAAGAGATTGAGGAGGACAAAGAGCCGGGCGTCATGGGCGGCGGCACATATGCGCGCGCCGTGCCGAACACCGTAAGCATCGGCACAGGTTGGGAAGGCGACGGCCCCGCGCACCAGCACGATGAACGCCTGAAGGTGGAGCACCTGCACAAGATGGCGCGAATCTACGCAAACATCCTGTATCGCCTGACTCACGCCGCCGCCAGATAGCCCGCCGCCGTGGCGCATGACACGGCGATAAGGTTGACCGCGTCGTTCGTCATCCAGCGTATGCCACGGATATGTTTTGAGCCGGGGGTCGGCGCCTCCACTGTCGCGCCGTCGCGAGTGGTGTATCGGGCTTGCACAAGATCGCCCAAGACACTGTCCATCAGTGATGCGCCGAAACCGATTACGGCTAAAAGGCCGATCAGATCTGGTCGTCCGATCAGCGGTGCGGCGGCTGAAACCACGGCTGCGCCCGCGAACGACGCGATGAGGCCGGCAACTGAAATCGCGCCGCTCGCGCCGCGCGTCGCCTCAGCGAGCGTTCCGATTCGATAGAAGCGCTTGCCCAACAGCGAACCTATCTCTGTGCCCCAGGTGTCGGCGTTCGCGGCGGCAAAGCCGGCCAACGCGGCTGCGGCGAGCGCCGGGTTGTCGCTATGGAAAGGAAACAGGGCGGCGCAGAGAGTCTGCGGTCCGCCGTTTGCGAACACCTGTATCGCGCGGCGCGGCGCGGCGTCCAGGCCGGCCTCTCGCTTTGTTGCCCTCCCGGCCCTCGAGAGAAGGGAAGAGGTGATGAAGAACAGCAGAAGCGGGACGACCCACGGCCACCGGCCCGCCTCCCATACCAGCCCGCCGACAACCGCCGCCGCCACCGCCCCGTCCCACGTCAGCAGTCGCAGGACGAAACAGAGTGCGGCCACCGCCACGGCGTAGAGCATGGAGGGATTGTACGGCAGGCGAGGCTGATTGGGGCGGCCTCTGCGAGCCTCAGCAGCCGCGACCCATTCAGCCGTGGACTGGAGTCAGTCGGCTTCTGAGGGATCGATCTGGTCTCCTCCGCGCGACATGGTCTCTGAAGGGTAACTGGGGCCGCGGCTGGAACGTCTATCCAACTGAGGCACCCGGGCTGGGCGATGCGAAGCGACCCGGCTTCCGGGATAGGAGGGTGAAGATGAACACGTTAGTTCAGAGGGGTCTCGTTTTCGTCGTATTCGTTTCCTTGGTCGGCACGGCGTACGCCCAATTCGGAGGAGTGGACCCCCCGGCGCGCGGCGGTCTTCCCGGCCGCGGCGGCCAGTACGGCCGCGGCGGCGGCTTCGGCGGCGGCGGACAGTTTGGAGGCGGATTCGGCGGCGGCGGATCGGTTCCCGCCGGCGAGGCGGAGATCATAAGAAGGGAGCACATCCTGACCCCCGGCGACCGAGGCGAATGGACGTTGGACGTCGAGGAGGGCGAGACGATAATCGCCCTTGCGGAAAGCACCGTGTTCGACCCGCACATCGAGGTCGTGGACAGCGAAGGCAACATCCTGCACAAGAATGACGACATCGCGCCGGGCGACCAGAGGGCGCAGGTGATCTACCGATTCCCCGAGAAGGGTGAATACAAGGTCCTGGTGAAGGGCTTTCAGGAGAAGGCAGGAGGCCTATATACGATATCTCTTCGCCGGTTCAAGTCGGAGTACGTCCCAGTTGGCGGATCTGCCGAGGGCAAACCGAACGAGAGAGGGATTAGTTGGTATCGGTTCGAGGCAAAAAAGGGCGACACGGTCGTCGTCTCGACGCAAGAACAGTACGGTTATGGAGCGTACAGGGAATTCTATGGACCGGACGGCAGCGAACTGGAGGTTGCCGACGGCGGGACCAGCATTGACATCTTCGATCTTCAGTCCGACGGCGAGTATTACGTCAGGCTCGTCGCAGAGACGAGTGCAAGGGAAAAGCCCATAGTTCGAATCGACCTGGCGAGGACGTTCAGTACGTCGGTCGGTACAGGCGCTGTGCATCAGCGGATCAGCGACAAAGGGCTCGACCTCTGGACCTTCGAAGCGAAAAAGGGCGAACTCCTGCGAATAGAGGGGCATGGCGTAAGTTCGTATATTTGGCCCCTCCTAATGCCGGGCGACGCCAACGTCGGCAACGCGATTAATGACCCGAAGGACCTTTCCGAGCACTTCGTCGAGATACGTGTCGGGCGAAAACTGCGCGGGACGCTGGTTGCACTGATTAAAAAGGAAGGGACCTACAAGGTCGCGATCGTGCACGACGGCAGCGTCGCTACCGATTATTCGCTCTCTGTGCGGGAGCCGTCACGGCCGATGACGAACCCGCTGGACACACGCGATACGCTCAAACTTGGAGACTCTGTGTTCTGGGCGGTCAACGGCGAGCCCGGCCAACTCGTCAGGTTCGAGGGGTTCGCGGAGACGTTCGACATCCGAATGGAAATATTCGATCCGGACGGCGATAGGGTCGCCGATGATGACGACGGCGGTGACGGAAAGAACTCCGCTTTTGACGTGCTGCTTCGCAAGTCGGGGCGCTACATTCTGAAGGTCGCGGCTTATGGGGACGGCGGAAGCGGCGCCTATCAGCTGCACATGACAACGCGTGAGACACGGCCGCTCGCGAGGGCCGAACTGAGGACCGGCACGCTCGAAGAGGGCAAGAACGAGATCTGGTCGTTCACCGGCCGCAAGGGCCAGACGATCCTTGTCAGCCTACGGTCGAAAGAGTTCGACACGTCCATGCAGATCTTCGGTCCGGACGGCAAACTGATCGCTCGTGACGACGACGGCGGCGCGGGGACCGACAGCCTCCTTTCAGTCAGGCTCGCATCGGATGGACGATACACGCTTTGGATCTATGGCGATGGGGGCGGCGGCCAATACTCGGTTCGCTGGATAGATCTCGACGACGACACACAGTAGACCGGCGGTGTGTAGGAGGAGGCACTGAAACGTAGGCCAACCTCTTACCGCTTCTGACGGAGCGGGAAGGAGGGACCTTCATCGCGATACGGATTATCCGTCAGGCGCGTCTGTCCTGTGCCGTTCGCGTTCATGATGTAGATCTCATAGTTGCCGTCGCGGTCGGACCTAAACGCGATCTTCGATCCGTCAGGGCTGAAAACAGGGTCGGTATCACTAGCCGCGTTATTCGTCAGCCGCGTTACGCCTGTGCCGTCCGCGTTCGTGACGTAGATCTCATAGTTACCGTCGCGCTCGGACATGAACACGACCTTCGACCCGTCCGGGCTGAACGCTGGATAGGAGTCCCAAGCCGCATTATTCGTCAGGTCCGTCTGTCCAGAGCCGTCCGCGTTCATCACATAGATCTCGAAATTACCGTTGCGCTCGGACGAAAACGCGATCTTCGACCCGTCCGGGCTGAATGCCGGAGAGTCATCCTGGCCCGCGTTATTCGTCAGCCGCGTCACTCCTGTGCCGTCCACGTTCATGATGTAGATCTCGTAGTTATTGACGATGGAGATCTCAGATTTGTCGTCGCGGTCGGACGCAAACGCGATTTTCGACCCATCAGGGCTGAACGCAGGGTAAATGTCGTCCGCAGCGTTGTTCGTTACGTTCCTCTGCCCAGAGCCATCGGCGTTCATGACGTAGATCTCGAATTTGTAGTCGCGGTCGGACGCAAACGCGATCTTCGATCCGTCCGGGCTGAACGCAGGCTGTAAATCATTAGCAGCGTTCTTCGTCAGCCGCGTCTGCCCTGTGCCGTCCGCGTTCATGACGTAGATCTCGTAGCTGGGGTCGCGGGCGGAGCAGAACGCGATCTTGGCTCCCACCCCTTCACCCTGAAAGATGCCACCTCCTTGCAGGAACGGCATCGCAGCGATTGCGGCCACAACAAGTACCACAGGCTTCGGTCTCATCTGTTCTTGCGAACCTCTCTTATCACGCCTCCGCATCCCTAGAATCGCAGGCCAAGCATACTCCAACCGTGCGCCACCACAGTCGCACTCACGGCCCCGCGAGTGCCACGAAGCGCGCAACCTGTGGCAATAATGGCGGGAAATGAGCCTCTGCATACTCGCCGCCGCTGTTCTGTCCATCTCCCACGCCTCGCACGGGGTCGCCGACCTCAAGAAGAAGGTGCTCATTATCGGGCTGGACGGCGTCCGGCCCGACGCGCTGCTCGTCGCCAAGGCGCCGAACCTCCTCCGGCTGATAGAAGAGGGCGCGTTCAGCGACAAGGCGCAGACCGGCGAGGTGCCGGTCAGCGGACCGGGGTGGTCCAGCCTGCTGACCGGCGTGTGGATGGAGAAGCACGGCGTTCGGGACAACTCATTCAATAACAAAAAGTATGACCGGTACCCCCACTTTTTCAAGCGCGTGAAGGAGGCGATGCCCGACGCGATGACCGCGTCAATCTCTGAATGGAGCCCGATAAACGAGCAGATTCTCTCGCACAGCGACTACGCATCGACGCCCGGGGGGGGCGAGGAGGTGGCGAAGGCCGTGGTCGAATTGCTGGTGCTGCAAGACCCGGACGCCATCTTCGTGCACCTGGACGGCGCGGACGGCGCCGGCCACGAATACGGCTATCACCCGACGATTCCGGAATACGTGAAGTCCATAGAGGATGTTGACGTTCTGGTCGGCCGGATATTGGACGCGGTTCGCGGGCGGCCGACATACGAACAGGAGGACTGGCTGATTATCGTCAGCACCGATCACGGAGGCAAGGGCACCGGCCACAGTGCGAACGACCCGGAGATTCGCACTATTTTCATAATCGCGCACGGACCTTCGGTGATCAACGGCGCAATCGAACCGGCGCCGAACATCGTTGACGTCGCGGTCACGGCGCTCGCGCATTTGGGGATAGAAGCGAAGCCGGAATGGGAATTGGACGGCAAGGTCGTCGGGATTGGTTGACGCGGCGATATCCTCCACATCTGGGGTTGTGAGGGAATGAGACGGGGCGGCCGGCGGTTCGGGCGGGTAGACCGGGCCCGGCAGGTGCAACCTGCGGTCCGGACGGCGGGTACCCTACACTGATGGAACGGTGCGGTGATGTTTAGCGAAGAGATGTTCGGCATTGCGATAGGTTTCGGGCTCCTGGTGGTGGTTCCGCTTGTCGCCATGCTCCTGCACCATCAACGGAAGATGGCTGCACTCATCAAAGGCCAAGGGGAACGGCCCGGAGTGACGGACCGAGAGAGGATCGCCCGGCTGGAAGCGGACGTGGCCTATCTGACCGAGCGTGTCAAAGACCAGCCCCCCCCGCTGGACGAACCACCGTAAACAGATCGCCTTTAGCGGCGACGGCGACTCAGTCGCCGGGCGGAGGCTCTTCGGCCTCCTTTATCTTGCGAAGGAGTGCCGGCGGCAGGGCGGACATCGGGCCGAACGCGACCGATGGATCTGACGTTGCGGCGACCGCAATGAATGTGCGGGCCAGCCCGGGCCGGAACCGAAACGTGAAGTGGTAGTTCTGCACCAGGGCGAGCTTGACCTTGTTCACGTCCAGACGAAGGATGTCACCCATCTCGGCGCTTTCGGACATCGCCTTGAAGTGCGCGAACCACGTTGTGCCGAGGATGACCGGCCGTGGACGGTCGAGCGGTCTCAGAATCGCCGCGACTCCGGGCCTTTCCCAATAGCGAAGGTGGATCGTCGCTTCCGGCGGCGGGCCGAACGGCAGCAGTTGCGTGATTTCGGTGTCCTCGCTCCAATCGTGGTCGTTGGATTCCGCCCAGAGGCCGTCCCAGAGTTCGATGTCCTCCTCCTCATTTGTCTTCGTCGCAGACTTGTAAATGCCGGGGTATTCACATACATACAGGTACTCGGCGAGGTGCCGCCGCGCCGCGGGCGCGATCGCCGCTAATGGGAGTGGTTCGCCCCGAAGGAGCGTCTCGCGATGGTACGCGGAAAGGGCGTCCCACATACGATACGCATGCAACGCTGCCACCTCGCTTTCGTACGGTTTTGGGAAGACGAGGTCCCCGAGCGCATCGGAGAGTATCGGGGAGGCGATCTGCCGGTCGGTCAATGCGGTGGCCAGCGCCGCTGCCTGGTCGAGAGTGAAGCCCATCTGCCGCACCGCCGTGTCGCGAGCCGGTCGGGCTATCTTGCGGGGCAAGGTGCTCGCGCGAGCGAGAGGCCACTTGCGGGTTCGGACCTTTACCCACGGATCGTCGAACGCCCATGTCGCGCCTATCGGTCTGGTGAGCGCATCCAAGATGAGCGCCGCCGTCCTCCCCAGTCCCCCAGCGCCCGCCGCATCCACCAGATGCGAGTCGTAAGCGTCCGCAATCACCGAGAAGCCTGCGGCGGACGCCAGTTCCAAATAGATCTTGGCGATCGGGGCGAGGAAATCGGTGGTCGAGCCCGGTTTGAGCCACACGCCCGAAATGAAGGAATCGAGCGCCGAATCGTCGGGGTCGAGAAAGCCCAGCGCGGTGGCAAGTTCGTTGGTTATCGTTAGCCGATCGGCCAGCCGCCCTCCGCGCTCCTGAACCGGCGGTCGCGGTCCTCCGGGTTCGCCTGACGACTCCTCCGAGGAATGGGTCCGCCGGCTGCGCGCGCCCACGATCCTCACGGTCCAGGCGAGTTCCGCTCCGTCATGCCCCAGCACCGTAACAGAGACCCACAGAGGTGAACCAGCGAAGTCGTATCTGAGTCGCGGGTCTGCGTCGAACACAACGTGCACCGCCGCCACGTCGTCAAGTGTGAAAGCCGCCCTGATTCCCTCTGGAAGTTGCGAACCGGTGCGTCCTTCAGGGGGTGGCGGCTTCCGGTCCCGGAAATACTCTTGCTGCATACGAACGAGTTCCGCGACAAGGGTCTCGGCGGCGCGCCCGCCGTTTCTGCCGATGGGCTGTTGCCAAGACGTGGGTCTCGTGGAGACCACGATTTTTGTGCGGGCGTCAAGTTCCAGCAGCTGCGACCGTGTAAAGGAAGCAAAAACGGTCTCCGCGAATATGCGGTAGGGATCAGTTCTGGACCTCAAGTAGCCCCTTTCTCGCAGCAGCGCCAGATAGGCGGGCGTCACTTCTGCGAAGCCCAGTTTCTCAATCTCCAGTGTGATCTCGGCGATGCGCTTCTTCGCCTCCTTCCGATCCACCTTGGCCGCCTCTCTCGGGAACTCGCCGGCGGCCTTCTGCGCCGTGAGATATGGTTCGAGGATCGCTTCTTCGAGCAGCCGCTGCTCCTCTTTCTTCTGGTCCGCGGTCTGATAAAGCCGATAGCCGCCTTCTTCCTTCTTCCAGGTCCAATCGAAGTGGTCGGCAATTATGCTCAGGATCTCGTGGGCCGGGCGGTCTTTTGCGTAGAGGATGACCAGGTCCTGCTCGACTGCCGACGCGGCTGCCAACCTGACGTTCAGTTGCCGCGAAAGACGCGCCAATAGGGAGCCGACCGTTTCGGCCTCGGCGCGCACCTCAACGGCGCGGCCCAGGCGCGTATCCGCGGCCAAATCGGCCGGGCCCTGGGCGGCGCACAGGCTAAGCGCAACGAGCGTGCAGAGTGTCATTCGGACTCCTCAGCGGCCTTGCAGAAAGTGCTACGTTAGATTATGCCGCATGGCCCAGATGAATCGGTCTTTCGGGTGCACCAGTACGGAGTCCACTACTCGCGGGCAGGGGCGGCGCTCTTATCTCCCCTCGTCCGCCGGATCGAGGGGGACATCGTTGCCGGGCATGTTCTTGGAGGTCTCGATCCGCTGTTCGTCCTTATTGCGCACGCTCTCGGCCGTGACCCGATTCCCGCATCCCAGGACAAGAAGCCCGGCAATCAGAACGACGACAGCGGCCCGAACTAATGCAGAGCCCAAAGCGGCCACTCCTTGAACCATTGCGGCGGATCGGCGATCGTCCGCGACCCGCTTGTGGGACCGCACTGCCACCCGCTGCCGTAACTGCCGACAATGTAGTCGGCTTCGGTGGGCGTTTCGGACAGGAACTTCCGCGCGCTCATCCATTTTGCCCCCCCGTCCGCGCGTCCGACGATAAAGCCATCATTGTGAGGGCTTAGCATATGTTTTTGTGGTACAGTCTCCTTGCAAGGTGACTATGAAGACAGCCGCCATCTACCTGCGGGTGAGCACCGAGGAGCAGACGAAGGGGCACTCTCTCGACACCCAGCGCGAACGGGTGAAGGCGTTCGCGGCCCGAGAGGGCTACCTGACCGTCGAGGAGTATGCGGACGACGGGATCAGCGCCAAGACCGCGGCCAAGCGGCCGGGGTTCCAGCGAATGGTTCGGGACGCGATGGACGGCAAGTTCGAGGCCGTTCTGGCGTACAAGTTCGACCGCCTGTTTCGGAACACCGAGGACCACGCCGTTTACACGAATCGTCTCGCCAAGAAGGGCGTCCGGTTCATCAGCGCGACAGAACCGTCCGATGACAGCACAAGCGGCAAACTGATTCGGGACATTCTCGCTGCCGTCTCCGAAGCCGATAACCTCATGCGTGGTGAGCGGATTGCTGCGGCGAAGAAGCACCAGGCGCAGAGGGGCTGTCACGTCGGCAACACGCCGTTCGGCTATAAGCGGGTGGCGCCAGGGCAACTCGAAGTATATGAGCCGGAGGCGGAGGTCGTTCGGGAGACGTACCGACGGTTCTTGACCGGCCACTCTCTCGGGAAGATCGCCCGTGACTTCAATGCCGAGTTTCCGTTCCGGAATTGGTACGGACCGTCTATGCGAATGCTCATGCTGAGGGTGACATACAAGGGCCGCATTCAATGCCGCGACGAAGTCTATCCCGGAAATCACGAGGCGCTCGTTGATGAGGCCACTTGGGACGCTGCGGCGACCATTCTGTATGGGAACAAGCCCGCCCAGGGCCGGCCCCCAAAGCGGCTTGTCTTCGGCAGCCTTGTCAGGTGCCAGGAGTGCGGCAGGAGGCTCGGGACACGTACTTTCCTCAACAGGACGGGGGAGACGTCCCGATATCTCCACGTGTACTACTGCAAAGGTCAGGTGGCCGGGCTGTGCGGGTTTCGCCTGATGGGTGGCATCCGGTTCGAGCAGCGGATACTTGCGGCGCTGGCCGCAT
Organism: Armatimonadota bacterium; assembly: GCA_022567555.1. Classification (GTDB taxonomy): domain Bacteria; phylum Armatimonadota; class Fimbriimonadia; order Fimbriimonadales; family ATM1; genus JADFGT01. Next base: position 34,161 of record JADFGT010000008.1, read on the forward strand.
TGAAGCCCGATGACTTGGTGAAGGAAGTCGTTCACCGGAAGGCGCCGCGCAAGCGTAACGGTGAACTCGGGCGGGAGCGCGTGATGCAACTCGTCTTCAAGGGATTGGTCACGACGGAGCAGGCCGAGAAGTTCTTGAAGGAACAGGCGGCTGGCCCGGACGGTGAGGAGAAGGAGCCGGACACGAAGGCGATCATCCGGGTTCGCGGTCAGGCCGTCGCCGCCATCCTCGACGAATCGTTAGCCCTGCCGCTGCGCCGGCATGCGGCCAAGCAAGTGATCGAGCGCATCGAACTGCGGGGCAAGGAAAGGCCCTACCGGCCGTTCATCGTTCTGAGGCCGAGAGATGAAGCATGAGCCAAAATGAAGTGGCTCCGGGCGGCGACTCGGAATCGGAAGCGAATACGCTGCAAAGGACTCGCGGACATGCCCTTCGCGGACTTCGACGCACTAATCTCCCCCGATTTGAAACGCAGAATCGAACCGTAGGGTTAACTTAATGTTGGCGAATGGCGATAAGGTGAACCTAAGCGCGGCTTAACCACTTTCATGTGGCAGTTTCGTGCGTCCTGGACCGAGACTGTTCGGGTGTCTGGCACGTCACAATGACTAGAGGGTGCTAGGCACCACGTTGGGCGAGGCATTCCCAGCGACTCGGAACCAGCTGGCCATCTGCCCATATTAGGGCGGTCCGCCGATATGCCTCTCTCTGTGGCCGCCCTAGCCTTTAAATTAATGATTAGCGTGGGCACAGAGTTTGGCATCAGGACCAGCGGTGGAGGAAGCCGCGAAATCTCTCGCAAAGAGGCACGAGATGTCGCCCTATCTCGTGACGTCATCTTCGAGATCCCCGCCGAAACTTATGGGCGGCATTGCGCAGAAAACCCCGAGGAACAGCCCAAGGAGGCCCCATCGTGCGAACCATAAAGAAGATAGGCCATCCGTCACCACGGGCTATCCGAAAGCCCCACACGCCGACCAAAGGCTCTGCAATGCACCTCCCTTATAGCGAGACGGCTCATCCCGGGCTGTTGTTCCCACTTACCAAGCGCGTGAGCCAAACTAATAGCAAAGAGGCGGACGTCCTTTACTACGAAGAACGACTCATCGGTAGCCTCTTGGTGACGCCGGCGGGACTGGCGGCCGTTCGGCGCATCGTGACCCCGGAGTCGTTCGCTCCCGGCCTCTACCGCCAGATGTACGCGGGGATGCTCGCTCTCAGCGAACGCGGGGACGAGATAACTACGCTCACGCTCCCGGCTGAGCTCGCTGAGCGCGAAGGCGAGATCTCACGCAAGGAGTGGTTGACCTTCTGCCTTCAGGCGGCCGAACCCATCGTCGACGGCGGAGACGCCGAGTTCTGCGCGCAGCAGGTGGCGTCCGCAGGGCGCACCCGTCAACGTCAAGCGGACCTGGACACGGCACAGACGGCCCTGAACAGGGTGCAGGTCCAGATTGACCGCGGAGATGATCCAGAGCGCGCTATCGGCGATCTGCAGAGCGCGGTCGCGGGGCTCGCGCCAACTCTTGACGGCGCCCCTGCGCCGATTGTGGACTGGCCGGAGCCCGCCGGCGAAGCGGCCTATATCGGCCTCGTGGGGGACGTTTGCGCCTGTATTGCCCCGCACACAGAGGCACAGCCGATCGCGGTCCTGGTGCATTTCCTGGCCGCCTTTGGAAGTGCGGTAGGGGCGGGACCTCACATGATGGTCGGAGCGACCCGGCATAGCGTCCGCGACAACTACTTGCTTGTCGGTCGGACGTCGAAATCGCGTAAGGGGGACAGTTTTTCGCCCGTCAAGACCTTGTTTGCGCTGGCGGACCCTGCCTGGACGAAGGACCGAATAATCAGCGGCTTGTCGTCCGGCGAAGGCGTTATCTGGGCCGTCCGCGATCCGATCTACAAGACGGTGGCACTCAAAGAGAAGGGCCGTCATACGGGCGAGCATCAACAAGTGCTTGAGGACCCAGGCGAGGCCGATAAGCGGGTGCTAATCGTGGAGTCCGAGTTCGCCCGGGTGCTGAAGGCGATCGAGCGGTCGGGAAGCACTCTAAGCCCGGTGATACGCGAGGCGTGGGATACCGGAACTCTCAGAATCCTGACGAAGAACTCCCCTGTCAAGGCGACCGGCGCCCATCTGAACGCTGCCGGCCATATCACCAATGGGGAATTGAGGCGCGAACTTACCGCCACAGAAGCGGCCAATGGCTTTGCTAACAGATTCATTTTCGTGGCCGTCAAGCGAGGCACGCCGCGGCCTTCTCCCAAGCCCTTCAAAGGGCCGATCGTCGAGGGTCTTGGCGAGAGGCTACGGGAGACCCTGAACTGGGGGGCCCGTATCGGCGAGATGGAGCGGGATAACGAGTGCGAGCGCCTGTGGTGTGAAATCTACGAAAACCTGTCCCGGGAGCAGGATGGTTTGGTGGGCGCGATCCTCGCGCGGGCAGAGGCCCACGTACTGCGCCTTTCACTCGTCTATGCGCTACTTGACCGCTCGGCGGTGGTCTGCGTGCGGCATCTATTGGCCGCCCTCGAAGTCTGGGCCTACTCCGAGCGCAGCGTCCAGCACATCTTCGGGGATGCGACAGGCGACCCAATCGCGGACACCATCTACGAGGCGATGGTCGGAAGCGGCGAGATGACGCGCTGGGAGATGACTAACCTTCTCGGCCGAAATGTAGCGAGCGGCCGGATTGATCACGCGCTTGTCGTCCTGGAAAGAACCGGCCGGGCAAAACCCTCCAAACGACAGACCGATGGGCGACCGGCTGAAGTGTGGACTGCGCGAAGCAGGGGGGTTTCTTCGTATCCTTCGTTTTCTTCGTAGGGGTAGCAGGTGAAAAAACCAATCGAGCAATCGTATCTCGAAACGGCCCGTAGGTACGCGGAGGGGTCTGCTGGTGACTGCGGGGCTTACGAAGTAAACGAAGTAAACGAAGAAAGGTCGGACCCTGTTTTGCAGGCGGGAGACCCCTTCAGCGAGTCGTTCAGCGGCCGCACGGGCCGCGTGTTGAGCATCACGGCCGGGCAGGACCCCGGGCAGGACTCAATCCTCGTGCGCTTCGACGGCGACGGTTCGGAGCCAACCTACTTTCGCGCCGCGTTCCAGTTTCTCGGTGGCGGGTGGCTCGTTCCCGGCGAACCGAACGATGAGCAACTCGCAGAGCAGAAGGCGCTCTACGAGAAGAACGGGCATATAGCAAAACACATAGGAGGAAAATGATGACAGCAGCAACCAGCCCCAAGCCTAAGACTGTGCCGGTGACCTTGTACGCGCCGCACACGACGCTACGCCCGCGGCTGTTGGACCAAGGCGAGACCACTATCGAGTGGTACGTTGACCGAGACGATCCGCTGGCGTCGGTCGAGGACCTTGTGCCGGAACTGTCAGCGTTTTGGCAGGGCGCAAATCCCGTTCCTGCTGCTCAGTTGCGCACTGGCGTCAGGGCCTTGGCCGAACTGTTTACGTTGGTCGAGGTCGCCCGACTGCGCAACTATCTGAAGCAAAGGCACGGCGAGACGCTGGTCGTTACCCAGGTGGACGTTCCGAGGTCGGTTGATGCCGTCGTTCATTCCTACCCGAACTCGTACCGTTCGATGGGTCGGGATGACGGGATAGTCCGGCTTTGGAAGGAGTCGGGCTACGACCTGCCGTTCCAAGTCGGCGGTTTCACCCGCTTTCGGTCCTTTGGGCGGTTGGCTGAGATGGCGAAGCCGGCGCCGGTAGGGGCCGCTCCCGCTTCTGAGCCGGAGCCGGACGACTACGATCCTTTCCGCGAGGAATGATGACCGCCCCCATGACTGCTGAGGAGCCCAAGGCCGGTGAGCACGCACCCTCGCCGGCCGCAGTGCGTCGTGAACTTGCGAACGGTGTACCGAGCCCTCGGTCGAGGCTGAGGGCGGTTGACTTCGGGGGCTGCCACCGCCACGGATGGCACCATCGCACCATCTTTTCCCGTGAATGGCCCGCAGTTCCACCTGGTTTGCGTCGGCATTTATGCGAGATTGAGCTTCGGTAGCGTTGTAAATATGGCCGATATTTGATACCCTGCAATTGTGCTATTGGGAAATGGAGAGGCCAGCGAATGCTGGGTATGAACGTAGCCACAGATGGGCGGGAACGACCTGTGAGTGTCGCCCGCGCAGAGAAGGCATCATTAACTTGGGTCTTCTTGATCGCTGCCTGGACGTTGATCGCCTGCGCAGTGGCTTCCAGCGGCGAGTTCAAGGCGTGGTGGTTGCGTAAAGGTTCAGCTCCTGCGCTCTGGAGCTACGATGCCAGCTTGGATCCAGTGAAGGGCTCTGCGATTCAATTGCCGGTAAGAGATGTGTACGGCCGCCGGGTTCACGAAGAACGCCTTGACGGCCGAATGCTGATCGTTGCAGCCGGCTACTGTTCAGACTGCTCTCTCAAGACCTTGAAGCCTTGGCTCATCGCCTCCGACGAATTCGCGCGCGTAGTTCTGGTCTACCAGGACAGCCCGGGCGCAATTTCAGACAAGATGCGCGACCTGCCCGAGAATTTCCGTGTGGTGGCAGACCCGACCGGTCAGTATTTGCGGACGCTGAATCCGGCTTGGACGCCGAGATTCTTTCTGGTCGAAAGCGGGGGCCGCCTGATTGACCTGCAAACCGACCAGGACACGATACCGGCGTTCGTTCGAATGGTGGAGCAGCCATGAAGCCACGTGGTCTTACGCTGACGGAACTGCTCGTCGCTGTCACGATCATAGCGGCCGCAGCGACTATGGTCTGGCCGCTGATTAGAGGGGCTCGCGACAGCACCCGTGATGTTTCGTGCATGGACAAGCTTAGGCAGATCCATGTCGCAATATCGTTGTATCGAAGTGATTACGATGGCGAAGGCATTTACGGCAACGCGTACTCGATGGGCCTGCCACCCTCGGGTACAGCGACCCTGTACCTCACCGAGAGACTTTCCTTGGAGATGATTCAATGCAGTGGGAGACCCCTTCCGTCAGGCGCTCGCAATGCGTTCAAAAGGATGTACGAGGTGCCAGATAAGGATGAAACAGTGCCTCCCTGGGCAGACTACTGTCGTCTGATGCAAAACGAATCTGTCCTCATCGTTGACCTCAACCACGGCGACACCGCGCGCCCTGCCTATTCAACATACACGACTCACCGAGGAATCGGTCTGTATCTTGGTGGAAACATCCGCGTTGTGGTCAAACAGGGCAGTCCCGGAATGAAGCGGTGGTGGAACTAAGTTTCAACAGAGACTACGTAAGCCCGATCGAAAACATAGAAAGGAGATACCAAAATGATAATCAGAGTTGCAGTTGTAGCGTTCCTCGCTTCGGTGCCTGCGCTTTGCTTTGCGCCCTGCAATTGGTCGAACTACCCGAACGGTTGTCTCGACGATATGACCCTTGATTGCTGGTTGTTGGAGGTCGAGCCGTCAACGTACCAGTGCGAGGTTCAGGGGCTTCTCTGCTGCGAGTGCGAGATCGAGAGGTATAAGTGGGACTGTGGAGGGAAGATCAAGTACACTTATCACCGGACCAGGCGCACGTACCAGGTGCGACTATGCGGGAGTGACGATAAGTGCAAGCCACCAGGCTCGGGAGGGTAGGCAGGCGGCCCGTAACCAACGTGAGGCGGTTCGGTACGAGATGGCGCCTCCGGTTGGTTTCAGGGCTGATCGCCGGATCTGCCATCGTCGGCGGGGTTCTCTGGCTCTCGTGGCCTCCAAGCTTGGAGCGCCAGGCCGTAGACATCTTGGAAGCGGCGTTAGAAGGCCGCACAGACGTGCTCTACGACCACTCGTTCGAGCATGAAAAGCGCCTAACGGGACTCACCAGGGACAGCATTGCACGGCTCTGGCCAGCCCTCGTGGAGCCGCGGTTCGCCAGATTCAGTTACGGCCCAATACAATCGTATCTCGAACCTAAGGGCCACCAGGCCGTCGCGTGGACGACCCTGCGAGACCAGAACGGTGGAGAGTTCGAAGTACACTCCATCCCGTTTGCGACCGACGACGGTGGGCGGACGCATGTGCTCAACTATTTGGTGATGGCGTGGATCAGCGAGTACGTAGTCTCGGCCGGAGAAGAAGTGACTGTCGAGGCAGCGGCGCGCGCGATATCTCAAGGGATAAAGCATGACCGTTTGATTCTCGATGAATTAGAACTAATGGGTATCGCATACTCTGAAGATGAATTCTTCACTTGGGACGAAATACTCACACATAACAGTAGCGAGTCTGTACGTCGGGATGCCGAGTGACAGCGACCTGATGCCTGGCGCGTGCCGCGTACAACCCGGCGATGCCTTAGCGGGCTTCCTCGACTCGGCGGGTCCAGAGAATCTCGCACGACACAGTGATAAAGCTTCTCGACTCGTGAAGCATACGCTCGCTACTCACTGTGCAACCTGCTCCGATGAACAGCGTCGCTGAACGCCCGCAGAAGCTTGCTCACGTCGACTGGTTTCGTGAGGTATGCAAGAACGCCGGCGTTCAACAACTCTTTCACTCGCTTCGGTGTCGCGTCCGCACTAAGGACAATCACCGGGGTGTCGCGCAATTCGGGATTCAGGCGTATGCAGCGAAGGACCTCCTCGCCAGGCATGTCCGGCAAGTGCAGATCCAACAGGATGATGTCGGGGCGAATCTGACTGGCCAGATCGACCCCTGTCCGGCCCTGCTTCGCAACCATGATCCTTATGTCGAGCCTCTCAGAAAGGACTCCCTCCACCGATCGTATGGTCGCGAGATCATCCTCAATGTGCAGAACTGTCTTGGCCTGGGCAGCAGCCACGTTCATTCGTACTGCCGCGGCTTGCTCTGGAGGCTCGGCCGCCGGTTCAACTGTCGCAGCCGGGAGCTCGACGTAGAAGGTGCTGCCCGCACTACCCGTCATGTCAATTCCGATCCGCCCACCCATAGCCTCGACCAACCCTTTGCTAAGCGCGAGACCCAGCCCTGTGCCTGCGATACCCTGATCATCTGCGAGCCTCTCGAACGGAACAAATAGCAGGTCTATTCTGTCCAGAGGAACTCCCACCCCGGTGTCGGTAACCTCTATCCGCACCCAACCAGTTTCCGATTGCTTGTGAGCGATCCACACTTTGCCATCACGCACGTTGAATTTCACGGCGTTAGATAGGAGGTTGAGGAGAACCTGGGACACGCGCTGTCTGTCCGCCAGAATATAAAGTCCTTCGCGCTCGGCGCGGACCTCTATCTGAACACCCCTGTCGGCGGCCATTGGCTCAGTTAATCTCACGGCTTCACTAATGACATCTTTGACTGAGACCGGTACGCAAGAGAGTGACAAGTGTCCCGACTCAATCTTACCTATGTCGAGGACTTCGTTTATCAATTCTAATAAGCGCGCTCCTCCTTGAAGAATATCTCCCGCGAATCTCCGGTGCCTTTCAGATTGTGTCTCCCTCTCGATTAGTGCCGCGAATGTGTAAATTGGCTGCAAGGGGGATCGCAGTTCGTGGCTCATACGCGAAAGGAACTCGGTCTTGGCGTCGTTTGCGCGAACTGCCTCTTCCCTGGCCCGTCGGGCCTCGACCTCAGCACGTTCGCGCTGGGCATCGATTCGATCTAAAGACGTGGCCGTTATCCAGATGAGAATCCCTAAGATTACGACGGTGGCAGCGACGGTTACGGCGATTCCAAACGCTGTGTTGTACACCCCTTCTCGCTCGCCCTCAAGACGCAGCCAACCGAGTACCATCGGCACGATGAAAGCGGCAATGAGAAGCCTGCGAGCCATCGTGCCGCTCGGTCTCTCACTAAAAATCACGGCAGTCAACCCTCGGTCGGGTCTGGCGGCCAACAGACCCACGGCTAAGATAGCGAACACCATGCCCGCTGTGGGACCCATCGGTTGGGACGACGATGTTTCTTGGAGGGAGTAGCTACCGTAAGCATAACCAGCCAGGGTTAGCATGCCCATGAATCCAGCCGACAGGGCCAATAACTGGGCCGGTCGAAGCCCACCTCGGTATTCGAGGTCAAGCGCGAGGAGGCCGAGCGCGAGCAGCAGGATGCCCACGGCGGTTTGCTGCGTCACGCCCTCCGCAACGGTCGGCGTGCCGAAATCGGTCGGTCGGCCCACCTGGGTAGTGAGCGAGCCAATACTGAATCCGGTCAGAGACAGGACGGCAACTACAGCAGCTATCAGCGCGCAGACCTGACCCGCGTTCCGGGCCCAAGGGTCAGCCTGTTTGCTCCGTCGCCGGAGCAATAACGATACGCCCAACAGCACGAAGGACAGCGCAGTGGCCGGGTCCATGGGGATTCTCACGGCGATCGTGATCTGCGAAAGGGCACTGTCAAGTCCCCAAGCCCCCAACACACCCAACGAGGTAGCGACAGCAATCACGCTGGCCGCCCTGCATAGTGCCTCTGCCTTAGCGTACAGTCTCACGCCGTGCCCAATTCCTCCTACACAGATTACAGGCTCCGACCGGCCCCCTACGCCGTGATTCCGCAGGCGCCGAAGAACACCAGAGCCACGACGCCCAGCACCCCCACCTTTCGGCCGTCCAGCTTACACTGCGGCACCGAACCCCGCCAGACTCCGCGACTCTCTCCGCGAACTGCTGCTCCTACGAGCCATGGAAGGCGCCATGCGGGCCGGTTCAGCGGTCGGCCGAGGTCGGTCCCAGGCGACAGCGGTTCACCATCAACAGATGCTACCACGCCCAGACTCGGTCAGCCGGGCATTTCTTGCGTGGCGACTATCTCTTCGGCCACTCCCGCCATCGTGCGGCTGGAACTCCTCGCCGTATGATGGATTCTGTCGTGGGCCTCCTGTTCCGACAGTCCAAAACGGTCTATCAATAGGCCCTTGGCGCGCTGAAGCACCTTGCTGTCGGTAAGCCTGCGCCGGACGCGCTGGATATCATCAAACCTCTGGACGCAAATCGCGATGCCCGACTCCACTTCCTCGGGCCTCGCCGGTTTCGTGAGGTAACAGAAAGCGCCGGAGCGAGCCGCTGCGGCAACCTTTTCCTCGTCGGTGAATCCCGTGAGCAGAAGGACAGGACAAATCGCCTCCTCCAGAATCTCCTTGCCTGCCGAGATGCCGTCCCTGCCGGGCATGCGGATATCGAGGATCGCCACGTCTGGACGGACTTCCGCAGCGAGTTTGACGGCTTCATGGCCGTCTACAGCCTCCCCGACGACCTCGTGACCAAGGCTCTCAAGTAGGAGCCGCATTGAATGCCTCGATTGAGCTTCGTCGTCCGCGACGAGCATACGGTATGTCTTCTTTCCCATGATCCTGACCCCGGCGGCTGCCGTTTCGCTGCCAGGGCAACCGACCTGTCTTCTTAGGCAAAAGATAACCGTCGCGGGCTTCTTTCAGGTGGCAGCAAGTGGATTCTACCACCTCCGGCAGGCCGAGGGCACGGCGAGCAAAATGGCACACACGGCGGTCGTATTACACTCGCAAGCATAGAATCTTCAGAGAGGCCGTTATTCTGTCCGGAGCCCGAACGCCGATCGGTTCATGAAGGGACTCATTGACGGCCCTGCCCGCGCCTCGCCTCGGGGCAGTTGAGATAGAGATGGCCCGGTAGGGAGCCGGCGTCGCACCCGACCAGGTGGACGGAGTGCTGATGTGCGACATGCTTTCGGGCGGCATCGGGCAGGCTGATCGACCTGTTTAAGACCGCCGAGACTGCACAGGGCCGTAGGAGCGCGCCGCGATACCGTTAGTGCAGCGGTGCACGTGCATTTATGGCCCGGATGGTCTCTGAGGTGGGGTCGTTGGCTCCCTGGCGAGAAGGCATCTTTCTATGGGTTCAAACGCACGGGAAATCGGCCGAACCCGAGGGCTGTCAACCGTCAGCGGCCACCACGGACGGCACCGCCATGTAGAACCGGCCCGATCTGCGCTGCATCGAACCCGGCACATTGCGTGGAAAGTCGGCAACTGGCGAAATAATCGAAAAAAGTCCAAAAAAAGTGTTGGCAAACGCGCGAATGTTTGATATAGTATAAGTGCCGGGTTGGCCCAGGACGGTTACCGGAGTGGCCCCGAATGGGCCGGGTGAGGGAAGCCGTGTACACCGAAGCCGTAAAGGACCACGCGACCAACCCGAGAGGGGTGGGACCGCCCACCTCGCATACCCATCGTGGCCTCACCTTTCCATTCATCAACAAACTGCGGGCACCTGTGGTGTGGCTCGCTCCTGGGTGGAGGTAGCCGGACGTAGAGCACGAAAGGAGAAATGTCAATGACTTCGAAAACAAAGTCCAAGCAAGAACGAGATGAAACCATGGAGGGTAAAGCCCTCTGCTGTTCTCTGCCCGAGGTCCAAGAGCGTGACCTCAGCCACATTGCGGATGGTCACAGAGTCCGTCTTATAGCTCTCTTGTCCAAGATGTGGGTGAATGGCACGAATCTAACTTACTTCCTCTTCAAGCAGCCCGCTGGGTGGCGCGGCGGAAATGACCAGGACCAGGCAGTGCGGGACGCATTCGCGACATGGAAGGAATTGGGCATCGGCCTCACTTTTCAGGAAGTGGATGACGCTGCCGATGCCATGATCCGGATAGGTTTCGACCAGTCCGACGGTTCGTGGTCTTACGTGGGCCGGGACTGCATCGACCTCGCTCCGGACCCTGCGGAGCGCACGACCAACTACGGCTGGGATCTCACAACTCCTTATGGTCGCGACACAGCATTGCACGAACTGGGCCATGTCTTGGGTTTTCCCCACGAGCACCAGAACCCGCGAGCTGGCATCGTGTGGGACGAGGAGAAAGTCTACGAGAGCTTGGGTGGTCCACCGAACAACTGGTCTCGGGACAAGACAGACTGGAACATCATTCGCAAGATCCCGGCGAACACTGTGGATGGATCGGACTGGGACAAGGACTCGATCATGCACTACCAATTCGAGGCAGGCCTGATTCGGCAACCATCAGCCTACCGGACACAGCCGCTGATTCCGGCCAGTGGCCTCTCGCCAGTTGACATCGAGACCGCCAGACGCATCTATCCTGCGCTGGAGGAGCGACTGCCAGAACTCCGGCCCTTTGAATCGCAACGGTTTAATATTGCTGCCGGTGAACAAGTGAACTTCGTTATACACCCGGCAATAAGTCGAGAATACACTCTACAAACGTTCGGCCAGATGGACACAGTGATGGTTCTCTTCGAGGTGCGTAACGGTACGCCGGAATATATTGATGGTGATGATGATAGCGGTCTGGACTATAACGCAAGGATCATCGCTCGCCTACAGCGCGGCCGCGAGTACCTCGTCCGAACGCGCCTTTACTACGCTTTGGCCCAAGGCAACGGTGCGATGTTTCTCTACTGAGCGACTACGCACGGGAAACAGGCAAGAGTCCAACACAGTGATGTGAGGAGGAAAAATGACTATGAATAAGTTGATATCAACCGTGATCCTTTTGCTGTCAGCCCTTTTGGCCGGTTTGAGCAGCCCGAACACGGGTGTGGCAATTGCCACAGTTTCGCTGGAGGAACACATCACGATCACAACCTGGAACATCGAGAACATTGGAGGCGATGGGCGGGGATTCGCGAGCGGGTTTGGGCGAGGTAATAAACCACTGCGAACCCCGGCACAGCTACAGGCGATAGCTGACTTGATTCGTGATGAACTCGGGTCGACCATTATCGCCATTCAGGAAGTTTCCATCACGCATCAAGTGGATGGCGACTCTCGATGTGCGCCTCTCGACACCATCGCTGCGGAACTTGGGGATGATTGGGAGTACTTCATCCAGCAAGTCGATGACATCCCCGAGGGTCACGACAACCTCTTCTGCGCGTACATGTGGGACGGGAGCGCGGTGAACATGCTGGAAGTCTTGCCCCTGAACGTGCCGAACCTCAATCTTGCCGGTGCCAATCTGTTCGATCGCTCACCACTCGTCGGGTACTTTGAAACGATCAAGGACGGTCACGAAGGCAATGATTTCGTACTCGTCAATGTTCACATGAAATCAGGTCAGGGCAATGAAGAGAACCATTTGATTGCCATGACACTGATCGAGCACGGCCTCACGCGTAATCTTTTACAGAATGAGATCAAAGAGAGCGACCGGATCATCCTCGGTGACTTCAATGACAATCCATACGCTTTGAGTCAGGCAGGAAACCAGCGATACTCGGATGCCCTTTACGTCCACATGGCTTTCAAGAAGTATGAGGATCTCGTGACTGAAGACTTTCATTCGACACGAATGGACAGCAACCTCACGAGCATCATCGATCACATACTCGTAAACGTTTCAACCAGAGGTCATATGTCCGATGTCGAGGCAGAAATCTTTCTGCCGAATGGCGGGGACAGCTCCACCTTCGCCGAATGGCGACAAACCTTCAGCGACCATTTTCCCATCTCTTTTCAGCTTCGAATCGAGAACGATGATGATGTGGATTTCTAAATCCTGATCGTGGGATAGCAGTTGCCCCACAGCAGGTTTTCTCGTGTTGGCCCCGTGTTGACCTCCTCCGGTCCGCGGGGCTCGATCCATACCTACCGTGCCCACCGTGTGCCGGCTGCCGAGGCGTCTCGGGGCCAGTCTCTGCAAACTCCAGCAGCCACGGGGCCGTGTCAGGGGCTTGGAGGTGTGAGGGGGTCGCTTGCGTCCTCGCTCTTGACCGAGAGCGGTTGACTTCGGAGGCTGCCGGCGCCTTCGATCGGTGGTTGGAGGACAACTTCGGCGAGCGCGTCACGGAGAACCGTGGGCTGCGATACTCGGTGCCCCGCTACAACGTGGATCGCGGCAAGGTGGCGGCGCTTGAGGCGAGTGTGCTCTGCGACACACATCTTTGTCTGACGCCGGTTGTTCAGCAGGTTGTGAGTATCTCAAAAACAATGAGGTTGAAACGGAAGGCGCTTACCGCGCTCGCGATCGCAGTCATCACTAAAGACGAGGCCAGCATACGCGCGTACGCGCGGAGAAGCAGAGAGGCCGGCGTCACGACGCCCGTATTGATCGGCTTCCTAAGCGTCACTCTCGTGGCGCACGGATGTCCTGGAAGGAAGTGGGTGCTCATGGCGTTTGAAGGCTTTGATCACCGGGCCGCCGAGCGGGTCCTGTGCCACGCGAACGCCAAAACTGACAACCGCGTTCCGGCATGAACCGTGGGGAGCCCAACTTCCGCCGCCCTTATCCCCCACCACCCTGACTCCCTACCGGGTTGCGCCCTCCAGAACAAAGAAGCCCCGCCGGCCAGGAGTCCAGAGGCCAGCAGGGCAGGATCTATAAATGAGTCAGCGAGTCTCTATCCTTGTTATGCCGTGCGCTGGAGCGACTGAGGACCGCAAATGTAGGGGGTTATCCCCTCATTGTAGGTACCGTCGCCGCTTTTTTGTGGCATAATAGGATTGCGGTCGGCAACGGACAAGGCTGACCGTACCGGCAGAGTTGGTCGTAGGCCGATTTTGGGGTATCTCTCGCTCTCTGCGGAGAGAGGGGGATTCGAACCCCCGGCCCGCGTTGATTCCAAGTAAGGACACGGGCACGGCATTCTAAGTGCCGCGCATTCGACCGCTCTGCCATCTCTCCGCACGGTGCATGTTTATGAAGGTCAAGGACCACAAACCAGAGACCACCAAAGAGCAGTTCTACGCTGACCTGAAACGGGCAAGTCGAAGGGTAAAGAAAACCCCGAAGGGTCAACGAGAGCCCCGCAAGCGATAGGGAACCCACCAGTCAAGTTGAGTGTGCTGGGCCAAAAAGTGCTGAAACATGGGGATTGGGGACTTCCTGCGGTTGTATCTGAAGGTGTACTCGTTTAGGTACGACTGGAGATAATCGGCTCCACAGTGCTTGTACACGCCTCTCATTCCAGTCTTGAAGTTGCCCCAGAAGCCCTCGATTGAGTTGGTGTGAACGTTGCCCCGGACATAGACATGGTCCCAGTGGGTGATTCGCATATGCTTGTAGCCGTGCCTCTCCAGGCGGCGATAGGCTCCGTGTTCGTCGGTATGAACAGTCGAACCGGGACTGATGACTGAACGCACGAAGGGTTCCAGGTCTGACCTGTCGCCCTTGGGGATTATCTCTGTGACGACCGGTCCGCCACGCTGGAGAGCACCTACGACGATCTGTTTCTTGCTGTACCGTCTGGTTTCGTCTTTGCCCCTCGGTTTGCCACCTATGAATGTCTCGCCTACCTCTACTTCACCAGACAGGGGTTCGTGGTCCTCA